>CAZOCQ010000133.1:0-8630 GCA_964578335.1 uncultured Desulfobacca sp. | reverse complement strand
CGGTGGCCATGGTCTTCACCGGGCAGCGGTGTTTTAAGCATTAAGTTTCGAGTTTTTAGTTGTTACACATAACGACATAAATAATTGCGCCTTATTCATCTCTGCGCTCTCTGCGTCTCTGCGAGAAAAAAGGTTTCTCGCAGAGGCGCAGAGGCCGCAGAGAATGCTAAGCGCGGTTAATTAAGTCGCTCAGAGGGCGACCCGCCGGGGCGCCCTCTTTTCTCCCCTTTCCTGAACGGAGGCCAGGAGGAATCTTAACTCCCTCCCCCTTGAGGTAGGAGGTTTGGGGATGGGGTGAAAATCCCCCCTTTGACCAAGGAGGGCCAGGGGGGATTTCCAGTGGCACCGGCTTCCCGCCTGTTATTTTTATTCTTAATGTAGAACAGCCGCCCCCGGCTGTTCCTGGCCTTCGGTGGCACAGGAGTCTAGCCTGTGCCGGGGCAGGCTAAAGCCTGCGGCTACAGAACCGTCGAGGTGGCGGTTCCACATTTTCAGGGTCGCCGCGATGCGCCACCGGGCCTCAGGGCCCCGGCGCCGCCGCCACCAAACCCCGCTAAGGCACCCGCGCCAGCCGGGTCGCGCCCCAACCCCACCCTTCTAATCAGAAAATCATCCAAACATTTTTCTTGATATCTTGACATTAGATTATTCTTTTTATATATATAAAATTAGTATAGTTGAAAGGAGCGACTGCAATGAAGGCGAAAATTAAGTCCAAGGCTCCAGGCCTTTGTGGGGTTACGGCTTCCGGCCAGTTTGTCGGAGATATCTGTCCCGGCTTGAATTATTGGAAATGCCGGGAGTGTCGCCTGCTCATCACCGCGGCCTCTCCCCCGGAGGTCTGCCCCAGCTGCCGGGTGAAATGTCATTTCGCCGACGTCACCTGCTATGCCCCGGAGTGCGGCGGATTCGGGAGTTTGGACCGGCGCCTGCTTTAAACCAGCACCCGCGGCGCTTAAAATAGACTCCCTGATTAAATAAGATGGGGGAGAACTCCGCATCGGCGGTTTTATGGGACGACTGCTAATAAAAAATCGGGGCGCCCCTTGATTTCCCCCTGGACCGTGCTTACTAATATGATCGCCGAGAGGTTTAGACAGGTATCGCCAGATACGGGGAGACGTCCCGGCTGCACCTGAAAATGGTAAGAGCCGCCCCAGGTCCGAATCTTCCGGCGGACCGCCTCAGTCCCGAGCCAAGGCGACCGTCTGAGGCGCAAGCCTCAGCAGGATGCCGAGGGGCGCCTCCAGCCAGAGGTGGCGGAAGATGCCCAGGCCGAGGCCCAAGCGGTCAGGCAGCGATCACGAAAGGTGGTGGACGTCCGGCGCGGCTGTCTTGAATCAGCAGGCAACTGACGCAGACTTTCGTGATCTCGGGAAGCCGGGGAATTCCCGGATAGACTGGCCAGTCAGGTTGAGGCTATCCGGGGCCCCCGGCTTTCTCCGTTTGCGGCCCGCTCCGGCTGGCTAACTATTCGCCCTGCCTGCAATTTTCAATATTTCTCTTGCCAACCCCAAGAAATTGATTAAATTTATTCGATGAACAAATTCTCTGCCGTCAGCGAATGGGATAAGGTATGGAAATGATGATTGAAGTGCAGGACTTGACCAAGTATTACGGTCCCTTGCTGGCCGTGGACCAGGTGGGTTTTCAGGTGGCGGCCGGGGAGATCGTGGGGTTCCTGGGCCCCAACGGCGCCGGCAAGACCACCACCCTGAAGATGCTGTCGGGCTTTCTGACCCCCACCTCCGGCTCCGCCCGGATCAACGGCTTCGACTGCGTCCTCCAGTCCCTGGAGGTGCGGCGCTCCCTGGGTTACCTGCCGGAGAACATCTCCATCTACCCGGACCTGACCGTGACGCAGTTCCTGCGCTTTGCGGCCCGGGTCAAGGGGGTGGAGGCCAAGGAGGAGGCCCAGGAGATCAGCCGGGTGATGGACGCCTGCGGACTGGAGGAAGTGGGCAACAAACTGGTGGCCGCCCTGTCCAAAGGCTTCCGGCAGCGTTTGGGGCTGGCCCAGGCCCTGCTCAACCGGCCGCCGGTGCTCATCCTGGATGAGCCCACCATCGGCCTGGACCCCTCCCAGATCGTGGAGATTCGCAGCCTGATCAAGAACCTGGAAGGCGGCCACACGGTCATGCTGAGCAGTCATATCCTGCCGGAGGTGAGCCAGTTGTGCCAGCGGGTGGTTATCATCAACCGGGGCCAGATCGTGGCCAGCGACACCCCGGAGAACCTGGCCCGGCAGATGGGCCGGGAGGGCCGCATCAGTCTGCTGGTGCAGGGGCCGGAGGCCCAGGTCAGCGCGGCGCTCAAAGGACTGCCGGGGGTGGGCCGGGTGGACAGCCGCGGCCAGGGGCGCTTCCTGGTGGAAGGCGGCAACGGCCGGGACCTGCGCCCGGAACTGGCCCGCCTGCTGGTGCAGCAGGGTTTTGACCTCCTGGAGATGAAGACCCAGGAATTCAGCCTGGAAGAGGTGTTCCTCAATCTGGTGACCGAGGAAGAGTCATGAAAAATATCGCCGGTTTCGCAGCACTGCTTAAAAAGGAATTAACCATCTATTTCGCCGGTCCCATCTTTTACATCACCGGTTTCTGCTTCGTATTGCTGGCGGGCTATTTCTTTTACACCAACGCCCTGTATTACGGCATCATCAGCGTGCAGGCGGCCCAGCAGGCCGGCAACCCCGAAGTGGCGGCGCAATTGAACCCCCAAATGATGGTCTATCGGCCGCTGTTTTCGGTGCTGGCCATTATCCTGCTTTTCCTGGTGCCGCTGCTCACCATGCGCCTGTTGGCCGAGGAGAAGCGCTCCGGCACCTGGGAGTTGCTGTCCACCTATCCCCTGTCGGATTGGGCCGTCATCTTGGGCAAATTCGCGGCGGCCCTGCTGGTCTATGTCATCTTTCTGGCCTTCACCATCAGCTTCTCCATCGCCTTGGGATTCATTACTCACTTGGACTGGCCCGCCCTGGGGGTCGGCTACCTGGGGCTCTCCTTGCTGGGGGCCTGCTGTCTGGCCCTGGGACTGTTTGCCTCGAGCCTCACGGAAAACCAGATCGTGGCCGGGGTGGTGGGGTTTGCCCTGCTGCTGTTCTTTTGGATCATCGGTTTCTTGCAGGAGCTGGGGGGTGGCTTTGTGGGCCAGGTGACGCAAGGTCTGTCGCTGATGGAGCATTATGACAGCTTTGTCAAAGGAGTGATCAATACCCGGGACCTGGTTTACTGCGCAAGTTTCATCTTTTTCTTCCTCTTCCTCACCAAGAGGCAGTTGGAATCCCGGCGTTGGAGAGCATAACGTGAACTGGCGGGAACAGATCAAGAACCGGAAGGTAATTTACGGCGCCGGCTCCATGTTGTCGGTGGCGCTGGTCTTGGGCATTCTCATCGTGGTGGCCCTGCTGGCCCAGCGGTATCAGGCCAGGTGGGACCTGACCAGGGGAGGGACCCAATCGCTCTCGGCGGTTACCTTAACCCTCCTGAAGCAGGTGGACAAACCCCTTACCATGACGGTCTTTTTGCCGGAGGGCGCGGGGGAGCGGGGGACCACCCGGGACCTGCTTCAACTTTATCAACACGCCAACCCGAAGATCAGCTCCAACATGGTGGACCCGACCCGGGAACCCCTCAAGGCCAAGGAGGCCGGCTTCCGTTTTACCGGCAACGTCCTGTTGTCTTACAATGGCCGGCACCTGATGGCGGACCGCCCCACCGAGACCAACCTCACCAACGTCCTGCGGCGGATATTGCGGCCGGCGACCAAGAAGATCTACTTTCTCACCGGTCACGGCGAGCGGGACCTGGCCAGCAGCGCCAAGAACGGCCTGGAAACGGCCGACAAGGCCTTGAAAAATGAAGGCTATGAGGTCGCCACCCTCAACCTGGTGAGCCAGCCCCAGGTGCCCAAAGACGCCGCAGTGGTGGTGGTGGCCGGCCCCACCAAGCCTCTCCTGACTGCGGAAACGGAGGCCCTGAGGGCCTACCTGAACCGGGACGGCCGGCTGCTGGTGCTGCTGGACCCCTTTCAGGACGGCGGCCTGGCCGGTTTGCTGGCCGCCTACGGCATCACCCTGGATAACGGCCTGATCGTGGACGTCAACCAGGTGAGCCAATCCTTGCGACTCAGTCCTATTATGCCGTTGGCTTTTCAATACGGCCCCACCCGCATCACCCGGGATTTTAAAAATGTCTTCACCCTCTATCCCATGGCCCGTCCGCTGATCCTGAGCCGGGAGGCCAAAGTGGCCACCCTGCAGCCCATCGTGAGCAGCATGGCCTCCAGCTATGTGAAGCTGGGCAAGGACTGGATCAAGAGCGGCCAGGCCAACTTCGATCCCAAGACGGACAAAAAGGGACCCTTCACCATCGGGGTTCTGGCGGAAATCCCCTTGCCGAAGCTGCAGCCGGCCCCGGGAGAACCGCCGCCCGTCCAGAAACCGGGGGAAGAGAAAGAGAAGAAGACCTATCTGGCGGTCTATGGCAGTATAGACTTTGCCGACAACTCCTACTTCAATCTCTTCGGCAACGGCGATCTTTTCCTGAATACCGTGAACTACCTGGCCTCGGAAGAACAGCAGATTATGGTGCGGGCCACCCAGCAGGCCCAGATCCTGGTGTTCACCACCAACCAGATTTGGACTCTGTTCCTGGTGAGCCTGGTTTGGGCCCCCCTGGCCCTGCTGGTGGCCGGCATCTGGGCCTACCGGACCCGGAGGAGCAGAAAGTGAACCCGCGGCGGCTGATTCCTTATCTGGCGATTTTTCTGGTGCTGGCCGGAGTCTATGCTGCTCTCCGCTGGCAGCAGGAACAAAAGACGGCCCAGGAGAAACAGGCCAAGGAAGTCTTTAATTTCTCCGAGGCGGAGATCAGCGCCCTTACCTGGAAGCGAGGGCAGGAGGAGGTCCAGCTCATCCGGCGGGGGACCGAATGGGAGATCACCAAGCCTTTAAAGTCCAAGACCGATAAGTATATCATGGGCAATCTGTTAAAGACCCTGGCCCAGCTCAAGATGGAGCGGGATTTGGGGCCGGGAGATTTAAAAACTTTCGGTCTGGAGCCGCCGGCTTCGGTGCTGACCTTCACCGCCAAAGAGGCCACCCATCAACTGGCCTTGGGCAGCCAGGCCCCGGGAACCCAGAGCTATTATGTCCGCAAGGACCAGAGTCCCAATATCTTCTTAATCACCAGCGTCAACAAGGATGATCTGGACCCCAAACTGGCGGCCCTGCGGGACAAGACGCTATGGCCGTTTAAACCGGACCAGGTCAAGTCTATCAAGATTCAAAGCGGCAAGACCCAGGTGGAGCTGGAAAAGAGCGGCCCCCAGACCTGGCGCTGGGTGGGGCGGCCCGAATTCCGGGTGCGCCACGACCGGGTCAAGTTCTTGTTGCAGCGGCTCAGCGAAACCGAGATCATGGACTTCAGTCCGACCCCGCCCAAGGACTTGAAGGCCGCCGGCCTGGCCCCCCAGGCCCAGACCACCGTAATCCTGGCGACCCCGCAGGGGGCCGAGACCCTCTTCCTGGGAGGCGACAGCCCCAAAGGCAATTATGCCCGCCTGGGGACCAAGGGCTCCCTGGTCCAGGTGCGGCGCGAGGTGTCGGACCAGATCGCCAAAACCTTGGCCGGCCTGGAAGACCGCCGCCTCTGGTCCGGGGAAATCAAAGACGTGCACCGGATGGTTTGGGGAACCCCGGAAAAAACCTGGACCGCGGTGAAGGAAAAGGATGCCTGGAAAATCAGCGGACCGGGACAGGCGGGTTTCCAGAAAAGCGGCCCGGAAGTTGAATGGGCCTTAACCAGCTTCCAGAAACTGGAGTATAGCAGCCTCCTGCCCAAGCCCCCGGGGCCGGGCGCCGCGACCTTCAGCGTGGAGTTCTTTGACGGAGCCGGTAAGTCGTTATTCCGCCTCGAAGAGGGGAAGCCGGAGAAGGCCGGGGCGCCGGTCGTCCTCAAAACTGGAGATGCCACGACCGGCGCGGTTCTTCCCTCCACCAGTCTGGCGGATTGGCGGAAGCAGATGGACCGGCTTACCCAAGCGCCGCCCAAAGCGGACAAATGAAAACAGGTTTTAGGTTCTGGGTTTTAGGTTTTGGGTTCTTGGATATAAGTCGTAACGGTGCAAGGCTCAGCTTTGCCGAATAATCGGGTTCCCAAGTTCAACTTGGAAACCGGAATTAACTGACTACTGGCAACTGGCAACTGTTATGATTCTGTTGACCAATGACGACGGCATTTTTGCCCCCGGATTACAGGCCCTGCATGAAGAGCTCCGGCTCCTGGGGGAAGTGGCGGTGGTGGCCCCGGACAGCGAGCAGAGCGCCGTGGGGCACTCCATCACCCTGATCAATCCCCTGCGGGTCAAGAAGGTCACCCTGAAGGGCGGGGGGCAGGGTTGGGCGGTGAGCGGCACCCCGGCGGACTGCGTCAAGATCGCCCTGGCGGAGCTCTTGCCGGAAGCCCCGGAATTGGTGGTCTCGGGCATCAACCTGGGCCCCAACGTGGGCATCAACGTGCTCTACTCCGGCACCGTCTCCGCCGCCACCGAAGCCTCCATCCTGGGAATCCGGGGGCTGGCCCTGTCCCTCAATTCTTATAGTCCTAACGCCGACTTCGCCGCGGCCGCCCGCCTGGCCCGGGAGACCCTGGCGCGCCTGCGGGACTGGGCCGGTTGGCACAACGGCGTCTGCCTCAACGTCAACCTGCCGGCCCTGCCGCCCGACCGGGTCAAGGGCCTCAAGTTCACCCGCCAGGACGTCGGTCCCCTGGTGGAGCACTTCGAGCGCCGGGTGGACCCCCGGGAGCACGTCTATTACTGGCTGGCGGAGATCAACGAGCGCCGCGATCCGGACCCGGAAACGGACTATGGCGCCCTGGCCGCGGGTTTCGTCAGCGTCACCCCCTTGCGCCACGACCTTACCGATTACCGCTGCCTGGAAGCCCTCAAGTGTGAGAAATTTTAACACTAGGGGTGTTAAGACTGAGACCGTTTAGCCTAAGCCGCCCAGGCGAGACCCCGGGGCCGCCGGTTTAGCCGCCGCCCTGGCCCCCACGTTTCAAATAAACCATTAAGATCGCCAGGGCCGCGGGGGTGACCCCGGAGATGCGGGCCGCCTGGCCCAGGGAGCGGGGCCGCACTTCCTTTAACTTCTCCCGCACCTCCCGGGACAGGCCCGGCGCCCCGTCGTAATCGAAGTCCGGCGGGATGCGCCTACCCTCGCCCTGGGCGAATTTCCGGGCCGACTCTTCCTGCCGCCGGATGTAGCCCTCATACTTGTGCCTGATCTCCAACTGCTCCACCACCTGCTCCGGCGCCGGCGGCTCCTCCCCGGCCAGCCGGTAGAGGGTAGGGAGGTCCAATTGCGGGCGCTTCACCAGGCTCAGGATGGGAGTCGGCTCTTTTAAGGCCGCGGTGCCCCGGCTCTCCAACTCCGCGTTCACCGCCGCCGAAGGATAGAGGCGGCGGCCGGCCAGACGGGTCTCCTCTTCCTGCATCAGCCGCTCTTTTTCCTCCAGGCGCTCCAGGGCCTCCTTATCCACCAGCCCCAACTCATGCCCCCAGCGGGTCAGCCGCTGGTCGGCGTTGTCTTCCCGGAGCAGCAGGCGGTATTCCGCCCGGGAGGTGAACAGCCGGTAGGGCTCCCGGGTGCCCCGGGTCACCAGATCGTCCACCAGCACCGCCATATAGGCTTGCGAGCGGTCGGGCAGAAAAGGCGGGCGCCCCATGACTTGGCAGGCGGCGTTGACGCCGGCCCAGAGGCCCTGGCCGGCGGCTTCCTCATAGCCCGAAGTGCCGTTGATCTGCCCGGCCAGGAACAGGCCCCGCACCAGCTTGGTCTCCAGGGTGGGCTGGAGCTGCAAGGGGTCCACGTAGTCGTATTCGATGGCGTAGGCCGGGCGCATCACTTCGGCCTCCTCCAGGCCCGGCACGCTGCGGAACAGCTCCAGTTGCACCTCCACCGGCAGGCAGTTGCCCAGGCCCTTGGCGTAGATTTCGGCGGTGTCCCGGCCCTCCGGCTCCAGGGTCACCTGGTGGCTGGCCTTGTCCTGGAAACGCATGACCTTGTCTTCCAGGGAAGGACAGTAGCGGGCGCTTACCCCCTGAATCGAGCCGTTATACAGGGGGGACAGGTGAATGTTATCCTTGATGATTTTATGGGTGGCCGGGGTGGTGTGGGTGACGAAACAGGAAACCTGCTCTCGGGGGCCGCCCGGACTGCGCCAGGAGAAAGGGCGGGGCCGGGGGTCGCCTGAAAGTATGCTCATGCCGGCGAAATCTATGCTGCCGGCCCGGAGCCGCGGCGGGGTGCCGGTTTTCAGCCGGCCCATCCGAAACCCCAATTCTTTCAGGTGCGCCGCCAGGGCCGTGCTGGCGAATTCCCCGGCCCGGCCCGCCGGGATGCGGGCTTCGCCGATGTGGATCAGGCCGTTCAGAAAGGTGCCGGTGGTGATGAGCACCGCCGGGGCCCGGTAGGCCAGCCCCAGGGTCTCCACCACCCCCGCCACCCGGCCGTCCTCCACCAGCAGCCGGTCCACCATGGCCTCCCGCAGGTCAATCAAGGGCTGGCGCTCCAAACGGGACTTCATGGCCAGGCGGTAGGCCTGCTTGTCGCACTGCACCCGGGTGCCCCG
>CAZOCQ010000132.1:0-8912 GCA_964578335.1 uncultured Desulfobacca sp. | reverse complement strand
CAACTTATAATCGGGGAAAAATTTATGTCCTGGGGACTTTTTACAATCTCATCAAAGTTCAAAGTTAATGAAAAAAAGGTAATTAACTTTGAACTTTGAACCTTGAACTTTGAACTTCTTCCAGCACCGCCAGGGTTTTTGAGACGGTATCCTCCCAATTCAGGTGCGCCACCGCCGCGGCCGCGGCCCGGCGCACTTCCGGGGCCTCGCCTCGGACCAGATATTCCTCCAGGGCCCGGCTCAGGCCGGCTATATCATCCGGCCGCGCCAAGATTTCGCCGTTGGCCCCAGGGGTGAGAAATTCACCGGCGCCGTTGGCCGCGGTGGTAATCACGGGCAGGCCGCAGCTTAGGGCCTCCAGGACCACGTTGCTGCACGGGTCGTAGAGGGTGGGCAGGGCCAGCACCGTGGCCGCCTGGTAAAAGGGGGCCAGGTCTTCCTGGGGGCCCCAGAATTTCAGGCGTTCGCCCCAACCCAGGCGCCGGGCCAGTTTTTCGTATGGGGCCGCCCGGCCTTTGCCCACGATCCAGAGCACCGCTTCTTGGTGCCGGAGACGGCTACAGGCCTCGATCAAAAAGGCCAAACCCTTGCGGCCGAAGCCGGAGCCGGCGAACAGGATGACCGGCCCTGCGGCGGGAGCGCCGATCCGGGCTTTGGAGATGGCTCGCTCCGCCTCGGCTGCGGGCCGGAACCTGTCGTGGTCCAGGCCGTTATAAATCACTGCAATGCGTTCCGGGCTCACCCCGTAATGGCGGACAATCTCTGCTTTCACCTGATGGGAATTGGCGATGACCCGCTGGAGTCCGGGGTCGGCGAAGAGCCGCTGCTCCAGGGCCAGCAGCACCCGGTGAAAGGGGCTGAGGGCCAGGGCCGCTCGGCCCAGCGGTGACAGGTAGGATGCCCGGCGCACAAGCCACTCCTGGTGGCAGCCGTCGCCGGCGCGATAGACTTGCGCGCCGGGAGTGCGCTCCAGACTAAGGACCGCCTGGGGCTCGGCTTGGGCCAGCAGCCGACGGGTATTGCGAACATAAGTCAGCAACCGGCCGGTCTTGCCGCCCCAGACGGGCACCGGCGCGTAGCCCACTTGCGGCTCCAGGACGGCCCGGGCCGCGGCTTCGGGCTGGGCGCCGTAAACCGTAACTGCGTGGCCGGCCGCGGCCAGGCCCCGGGCCAGGGCCTGCACCGTGGTCTCGGCCCCGCCGGGGCCTCCCACCCGCTGTCTTAAAAGAGCGATCTTCACGGCAGTGAACAGTGAGCAGTATGGGATATAGCAGCCCTTACAGAAAACAGAAAACAGGTCACTCTTTGGCCGCGGCGATGATTTCCGCAATAGCCGCTTTTTCGAAGGCCGCCGCCTTCTCCGACCGGGGGGTCGAGGCGGGGCCCTGGATTACCCTCTGGGCCGGAGAAGTGTCCAGTTTGACCTTGTCCACCCGCATCTGCCAGAGGACCATGGCATCGCTGCAAGTCATGGGTTCCCGGATTATCCACATGGCTCCCTGGATGCCCATAACCAGGTCGTCGGCGGCCAGGATTTCCAGGGAGACCCGGCCGTCCCGGCGCAGGTTGGCGGTAGTGGCGCTGGCCCTCAGGGTGGCCAGCAACAGGGTCTTATCGTCTTTGGCGTAAATCAGGGAGACGGGGCAGGTGTTGGGGGCGCCGTCGTCCCCGACGCTGCCGGCCACGACAATGATCTTGTTGGGGTTTTGGTTGAAGAGCTGCATCAGGTCAACAATCTGCTCTTCCCCGGGTTTCCGGGCCACGTTGACGATGAGTCGGTCGCCTAGTATTCTGGCCATGGTTGTTCTCCTGTCAAGGGGGCTCGTTAAATCGCGCCCTCTTAGAAAACTTTAAGACATTTTTATCGTCTTGCCATAAGTTCGCCGAAATGCCGTTCCATGGCTTCCAACACTTCCTCCGGCATCATCTCCGTGAGGCAGCGGCTGATTTTGGAGCCCTGACAGCCGTCCCGGCCGCAGGGCGCGCAGTCCCAATCCTTCTGCAGCACCAGGTGCCCCTCCCCCCAGGGACCCCAGTTGAACACCCCGCTGGGCCCGAAGAGGGCCACCGCCGGCGTGTCCACCGCCGCGGCCAGGTGCATGGGGGCGCTGTCCATGCCGAAAAACAAACGGGCCTGGGCGATCAAGGCCCCCAGTTCCTTCAGGCTGAGGCGGCCGGCCAGGTTGACGGGGGCCACCCGGCTCTCCATAAGGATGGCGGCCAGCAATTCCTGCTCGTGGGCCGCCTGGGTGCCGGTGATCACCACCGGCAGGCCCCGCTGGTGCAAATGCTCCAGGACCCGGGCGCAGCCCGCCGGGGTCCAGCACTTGAAGCGCCAGCCGGCCCCGGGGTGCATGACCGCAAAGGCGCCGGGGGCCAGGCCATGGGAGGCGATCAGCTCCTGGACCCGTTTTTCCACCTCCTGGTCCCAGAAAAACCGGAGCCGCGGTTTTTCGGGCTTGATTCCCAAGGCCCGCAGGGCCTCCAGGTTCTGCTCCACCAGGTGCATCTTGACCGGCGGCCGTTGCAACAGCCGGGTGAAGCAGCCCCGGCGCTGCCAGAAGGGCATTCCGGGACGCTCGAATCCCAGCCGTTCCCGTGCCCCGGAGAGGAAGGCGTAGATGGCGCCCCGGTCGCCGCCGGAGAGTTCCAGGACCAGGTCGAAGCGGCGCCCGCGCAGTTCCCGGATGAAGCGCAGTTTCTGGCGCCAGGTCTCCCGGCGCCGGTCCACCACCAGCAGGTCGTCCAGGCCGGGGTGCCCGGCCACCATCTCTTCGGCGCCTTTAGGCACGAGATAAGTGAGGTGGCAGTTGGGCCAGGCCTCCTTGAGCGCGGCGATCACCGGGGTGGAGACCAGCACGTCGCCGGGCTGCTTCAGCTTGATCACCAGGACGCGCTTAGAAGTCATCATCCTGCCGGGTTTGCCGGGGTCCCATGGCCACCCCCCGCTTGGCGGCGCGGATGAATTCCAGCAGATGCCGCACTTCCGGGGTCAGCTCCACTTCGGCTTCTACCTGTTCCAGGGCTTGCTTCATATTGGTGCGCCGCCCGAAGAGCAGCCGGAAGGCCGCGCGTAAAGGCTGGATTTGGGCCGCGCTGAAACCGGCCCGGCGCAGGCCGATGAGATTGAGGCCCTTGACGGTGTGGGTGTCGTCAATATTGGCGTAGGGCGGCAGGTCCCGGGAGGCCCGGGCCCCGCCCCGCATCATCACCAGGGTGCCCACCCGGATGAACTGGTGCAGCAGGCAGTTGGCCGAAATGAAGGCCCGGTCGGCCACCTCCACGTAGCCGCCCACCAGGGCGCCGTTGACCACCACCACGTGGTCCCCCAGGGAGGCGTTGTGGGCCATGTGGCTCAGGGCCATAATAAAATTGTGGTTCCCCACCTTAGTGGCGCTGCCCGGCTTGGTGCCCCGGTGGATGGTGACGTATTCCCGGATGAGGTTGTGGTCGCCGATGATGGTGTAGCTCTCTTCCCCTTTAAAGGCGTAATCCTGCGGGTCATAGCCCACCACCGCGCCGAAGCCGATGAGATTGTTTTCCCCGATGGTGGTGTAGGGGCCGATGTAGGCCCGGGCCAGGATGCGGCTGCCGGCCCCGATGCGGCTGGGGCCGTCAATGATCACTCCCGGCCCCACTTCCACGTCGGGGGCCAGTTCCACATCGGCGGCGATGCGGGCGCTAAGGTCAATGGGCATCGAGGTTTCCCCCCCGGGAAAGTTGGCGCAGATAGCGATATTTCAGGAAATTATAGCGGCTGCCGGCGAGGGCCAGGGACAACCCCAGGGCGCCTTCACGAAAACCCTGCTTGAGCAGGTACAGTTTCAGGAAGGCCAGGAGAGGGCGCCAGGCCAATTCCCCCGGTTGGGGGCGGCGGCCGTGTTTGGCCATTTCCCGGGCGGCCAGCCGGGCGTAGCGCTCCTGGCGGGAGGCGTATTCCTCCAGGTTGCTATAGGAGTAATGGTCCAGGGGGTTTTGCAGAATCCCCACCGGTCCGGCCACCTCCACTTCCTCATGGACCTCCCGCTCCCGGAAGCGGCCCCGTTCCCTCCGCCAGAGGCGCAGGGTGTAATCCGGGTACCAGCCCAGGCGCCGCACCCAGCGGCCGCCGAAGTAATTCTTCCGGGGCGCCCGGTAGCCGTTCAGGGGCCCGTCGGCCCGCACCACCGTCAGGATTTCATCCTTTAAAGCCTCAGACACCCGCTCGTCCGTATCCAGGGAAAAGACCCAGTCGCCCCCGGCCTGATCCAGGGCGAAGTTCTTGGTCCCGGCAAACCCTTGCCAACTAGTGACTAGCACCCGGGCCCCGGCGGCCCGGGCCAATTCCACGGTGCGGTCGCTGCTGCCGGTGTCCACCACCACGATCTCGTCGGCAAAGGAGACCGACGCCAGGCAGTCGCCGATATTGGCCTCCTGGTTCAGGGCGATGACGATGACGGATAAACGAGGCAAAGTTCAGTTCCCAGTTCCTGGTTCCCAGTTCCCAGTCAATTTAAGCAGTTACTGGCAACTGGGAACTGACAACTGGCTACTTCAAAGGCTTGGCCTCTTCGATGAGCATAATGGGTATGTCGTCCTTGATCTCATAGAGCAGCTTGCACTGCTCGCAGATGAGGCCGTCTTCCTTTGCCGTCAGCTTCAGGTCGCCCTTGCACTTGGGGCAGGCCAGGATTTCCAGCAATTCTTTATTGATGGGCATGTGACCTCCATGTTTGGTGGGCCTGGCCCACCCTTCGTAACTGCTCACCGCTTGCCGGTGAGTGAGCCAATATGTCATATTATCAATTCATTACGTTTTTAGACAAGATTTTCTCGCAGGCGGCCTGCACCGACTCCAGGCCGAGTTCCGTCAGGCAGCGGGGGTCCGGGCAGCGCCGCTTGAAGCAGGGGCTGCATTCGAGACCCTGGCGCACGATTTCGTGGCCCTCGCCGAAAGGCCCGGTGCGCCAGGGCGCGGTGGGGCCGAAGAGGGCCGCGGTCCTGGTCCCCAGGGCCGCGGCCAGGTGCATGGCCCCGGTGTCGGTGGTCACTGCCAAGCGGGCCCGGCGCAGCACCGCGGCCAGTTCCGCCAGCGAAGTGCGGCCGGTGAGATCGAGGATTTGGTCGCGCAGGTGATGCCGGATTTCGCCGGCCAGCGCCCGATCCCCGGCGCTGCCGGTAATCACCACCCGGAAGCCCTGCCCCCGGCTGAGCCAGCTGGCCAGGCCGGCCCAGGCCGGGGCGGGCCAGAGCTTGCTGGGCCAACGGGCCCCGGGGTGCAGGACCACCAGACCCCGACGGAAGTCCTCCGGCAACAGGTGCGAGACCTCGACCTCTGCGCCCAGACCCAGCCGGAAGCGGGGCGCCGCAACCGGCGCGCCCAGGTGATGGGCCAGGTTGAGGTAGCGCAGGACTGCATGGGCCTCCCGGTCAAAGGGCGGCGCCCGCTCGGTCAGGAGCCGGTAACTGCCTTCCCGGCTGCGGTCATAGCCCATCTTGCGGGGGCTCCGGGCCAGGGCCACCCAGACGGCGCTCTTCAGCAGACCTTGCAGGTCGAGGACGATATCGAATGGCTGGCTCCGCAGACGCCGCACCAGGCGGCCCAACAGGGCCGGGTTGTTACCGGCCAAGACCTGCCCCGGACGCAGCCGCGGCGCGGTCCAGACCTCATCCAGGGCCGGATGTCCTTCCAATAGCGGGGCATAGGCGGCTTCCACCAGCCAGGTGATATGTCCCTGGGGATAAGCGGCGCGCAGCGCCTCCAGGGTGGGCAGGGCGTGGAGCACGTCCCCGAAGGAGCTTAATTTTACTATCAGAATACGGGGATGTTCGCTCGACAAGTCGTTACCCGGCAAAAATGGTTTCGGTGGCACAGGCGTCTCGCCTGTGCGGTCCATTGAGGTTCCCCCCTTTTCTAAAGGGGGGAAGGGGGGATTATAATAACCTTCCGATAATCCCCCTAAATCCCCCTTTAAAAAAGGGGGACTTTAAAGACCCCCGCAGGCGAGAGGCTGCCTAAACGAAAGGGCTATTCTCCAAGTAATTGACCTTCCTTTAAATCCTCTAAAATCCACTCCGCCGCGTCCAGCAGGTCCCGAGCCACGTACACCGGCCGGGCCGGGGCCTGATCCCCGATAAACTCCAGCTCACCGAGCCCATAGCCGGTGAGCACCAGGATGCCTTTAACCCCGGCGTTGGCCGCGGTCTCGATATCGTTGAAGCGGTCCCCCACCAGGTAGGAGCGCGTGAGGTCCAGGTCCAGATCCCGGGCGGCCCGGAGAAGCAACTCCGGCTGGGGCTTGCGGCAGGGGCAGCCCTCGCCGGGACCGTGGGTGCAGAGGTAGAGGCCGTCCAGCCGGGCGCCGCCGGCGGCCAGGATTCGTTCCAGCTGCCGGTTTACTTCTTCCAGCAGGGCCAGGGAAAAATAACCCCGGGCCAGGCCGGACTGATTGCTGATGACCACCACCTTGAGGCCCGCCTCGTTAAGCCGGCGAATGGCCGGGGCCGCCTGGGGCAGGACCCGGAAGCGGCTGAGATGATTGATATAGCCCATCTCTTCATTGATGGTGCCGTCCCGGTCCAGGAAAACCGCGGGGCTGCTCATGAGCCCTCCGTGAGCCAGGGGCGGGCCGCGGCCAGGACTTCTTCGACGCCGATATTGGTGAGGCAGGGGTAGCCCTGGTCACAGTGGCGCTGGAAACAGGGGGCGCAGGGCAGGGGATGGCGCACCACCGCGGCCTTATCAGTAAAGGGTCCGGTGGTGGCGGGATCGGTGGAGCCGAACACGGCCACCAGGGGCGCCCCCAGGGCCGCGGCGGCGTGCATCAGGCCCGAGTCGTTGGTGACCAGCAGTTGCAGGCGGCTCAGGATGGCCAGGGCCTGGCGCAGGTCGGTCTTGCCCACCAGGTTGAGCACCGGCCAATCCAGGTGCTCCTTGACCTGGGCCGCCACCGGCCCCTCTTCCGGCCCGCCCAGCAGGACCAGATGGGCCCCGAATTCCCGTCGCAGCTCCCTTCCCAAGGCGGCGAAGCGCTCCGGCGGCCAGCGTTTGGCCGGGCCGTAGGCCGCGCCGGGACTCAAGCCCACCCAGGGGCCGGAACCGGGCGCGGCCGCGGCCAACAACCGAGCGGCGGCCTCCGTCTCCTCCTCCCGCAGGTGCAGGGTCGGCGGAGTGAAGACCTCCACTTCCTCCAGGGCCTGGAGCAGGCCCAGATAATAAAAAACCAGGTGCAGACCGGCCAACTGCCGGCGCCCGGAGACCGCCAGGTTGAGCAGCGGCCGCCGGGCGTCGGCGGCGTACCCCAGCCGGATGGGCACCCCCACCAGCCACAGGCCCAGGGCCGATTCCAGGGAGTTGGGGAGAGTCAGGGCCAGGTCGAAGCGGCCCCGCAAGTTCCAAAGGACCTGCCATTTGCCCCGGGAAGCAGGATACGTTACGACCTCGGTGACGCCGGGGAGGCCCTGAAACAGGGGGGCCACCCGCCGGGCCGCCAGCACCGTAATATCGGCCTGGGGGAAAATGCGGTTCAGTCCCGCCAGCACCGGCAGGCTCATGACCGCGTCCCCCACCCAGTTGGGGGCGCGCACCAGCAGGTCCCGCACCTGAAAATCCTCCGGGGAGAATCGCCGGGCGAACTGCAAGCGCCGGAAGCGCCGGCGCACCTCCGGGGGCAGGGGGCGTTCTTTATTTTGATAAGCATGATCCATACATGGAACCGGGGCGAGTTTGATCGCCGGAATAACTGCCTTTAATAAATTAAGCACAGGCGGGACGCCTGTGCCACCAAAATTTTCCCGGTCTCCGCCTTGGCCTGGGGAACCAGTCATTCATGAGCCTTCGGCTCACCCTGAAACATGAAAATGTGGAACCGCCGCCCTCGGCGGTTCGTCGTAGGGTGCGTCTTACGCACCATTCTTTGGCTATATTATCGCATGGCCAGCGTATTATCCAAACCCCAGAGGCGCTCCGGTTCGCTGAGCCGGGCCTCCACCTCCAGGACCCAGAGGGGCAGGGGGGCGTCCCACTCTTCCCCCAGGCGGGCCCAATCCTTGGCGGTGGTGACCAGGGCCGCGGCCCCGGAGGCTTGCGCCTCCCGGACCAGGGAGTCCAATTCCGGCGGAGTCAAGGCATAATGGTCCGGGAAGGCCCGGAAACCGGCCAAGGAGACGCCCAATTCTTTTAAAGTTTTTTGGAAGACCTCGGGCCGGGCCAGGCCGGCGAAGGCCAGCAGGTTCCGCCCCGTAAGGGCGGACGGCGCTTCCTCCCGGCCGCCGGGGAAGAGCCGGGCCGCGGTGGGTTCAATGGCGGCGGTGAGCACCGTTTGCCGGGGGAAGGCGGCCTGCAAATCGGTCAGGGTGAGGCGGTCCCGCTCTCCCTGGTAGCGGGTGAGGATGAGCGCCTGGGCCGCGTTCAGGGCCGATTTGGGTTCCCGCAGAGTGCCCCGAGGCAAGAGATGCCCGTTGCCGAAGGGCGCCGCGGCGTCCAGCAGGACGAGATCCAGGTCCCGGTGCAACTGGAAATGCTGGAAGCCGTCGTCCAGCAGAAAGAGATCGGGGCGGAACTGCTCCCAGGCGGCCAGGCCCGCCTCATAACGGCTGGCCCCGGTGTAAACCACAACGCCGGGGAGGCTCCGGGCCAGCCAGTAGGCTTCTTCGCCCACCTGGGGCGGTTTATGAAACATATTTTGACCGTCGGAAAGGCAGGTGACGCCGCGCTGTTGGCCGCCGTACCCCCGGCTGAGAATGGCCACCTTTTGCCCGTGGGCCTGGAACAGCCGGGCCAGGGCGGCGGTCACCGGGGTCTTGCCGGTGCCGCCCACCGCCAGGTTGCCGACGCTCACCACCGGGGCGGGGAGGCGTTGGGCTTTAAGAACCCCGCGGCTATAAAGTCCCCGCCGACCCCGGGCTCCCAGGCCGTAAACCCAGGCCAGGCC
>CAZOCQ010000131.1:0-8944 GCA_964578335.1 uncultured Desulfobacca sp. | reverse complement strand
TAGCCAGTAGTCAGTAGTCAGTAGCCAGTTAGATTTCAGTTTTCAGTTTTTTTAGTTTTTAGTTTTCGGTTTTCGGTTTTCGGTTTGCACCGGGAATTATCATGGTTTCGCCAAGTCAACAGCCAACCGCCCGCCACCCACTGACTACTGGCTACTGACCACTGCCTTTAAACCGCCAGGGGGTCCAACTTGATGGGGCCGAATTGCTCGCCCTGGGCCAGGCGGCGGCCCAGGTCCCGGGCCCGTTCCAAAACCTCCGGCTGGTCGTTGATGGCGCCTTTCTCGTCCGCGCCCCGCACCAGGATTTCGGCGGCGTAGCGCACGTTGAGGGCGTCAAAAAAGTATTTGGCGGTGAGGCGGGTGCCCACGAACAGGAGTCTGCCCTTGGTGGCGCCCACCGCCAGCAGGACCCCCTGGCGGTCCCCGCCGGGGAAGTCCTGTTTCAGGTGATACCGCCGGGCCCAAAGGGCCTGGGTCCGGTCAATCATGGCCTTGGCCTGGGCCGAGACGTTATAAAAGAAGATGGGCGAGGCCAGGACCACCACGTCGGCGGCCAGCAATCTGTCATAAAGCCCCAGCATGTCGTCCTTGATGGGGCAGGTGCCGTCCTTAAAACAATGGTATATTTCCATGCAGGGAGAAATCTTCTTTTCCCGCAGCAGGATTTCCTCCACCTCGGCGCCGCCGGCCGCGGCCCCCTCCATAAAGGCCCGGAGGAGGATTTCGGAATTGCCGCCCCGGCGGGGGCTGCCCAGGATACCCAAAATTTTCATGGCGCGCTCCTTAAGGTGATTTCTACAATATGGAAAGTCCGGGGAAGATGTCAAGCGGTGATGATGGCGTTGGTGGTTTTCTGGGGCGGAAATGGTTACTATTTTGGCAATTAACCCTTAATTAAGGTAACTATAATCATTGCAGGTGAAGATCATGGATTCCTTCTCCGTCTCGAAATTCAAGGCCACCTGCCTGGCGGTGGTGGAAGAAGTGGCCCAATCGAAGCAACCGGTGATCATCGCCAAACGGGGCAAGCCCATCGCCGAGTTAATCCCCTATGAAGCCGAAACCGAGTCGACTCCGCTGGAAGACACAGTGGCCTTTATGGGAGACCTCGTCTCGCCGGTGGCGGTGGAAGATTCGGAAGAGCTTTGATAAAGCCCATCCCAGTGGTAAATGGCATAGCTATTTGCCAGCTGTCCTTAATGGGACTCTGAAATACTTATGGATTTGATCGTCCAAGTGCAGAGCTACGAAGCCCTGGAGGCCGCCCTGGAGGCCGGGGTCGAGGGCGTCACGGTGGCGCTGCCCCGCGTCCCGGGGGAGGACTGGTGGGCCGAGGCCGCGGCCTGGCGGCAGGCGGCCCGGCCGCGGGGGGCCGGGTTTTATCTTCAGTGGGACCGCCTGGTTCCGGAAGCCGAACTGGCACAGGCTGCGGAGACCCTGGCCGCGGCCGCGGCCTTGGACCCCGACGCCCTGGTCCTGCGGGATTTGGGCCTCGGCCGGGAGGCCCGCCGGCGTTTTCCGAAGCTGCAACTCTGGGCCGCCGGGGGCTGCGGCTTTCACAACTCCCCGGGGCTGGCGCTGGCCGCCGCCCTGGGCTTCCGCCGGGTGGAGCTGGCCGGTCCCGTCCCCCTGAAGGACCTGGCCCTGCTGGGACGGCAATCCACCTTGCCGCTCACCCTGGTATTGCCTCACCCCTGCCCCGGTTTCGGCCACCTCTGCCTCCTGGAGGAATACCCGGGCCTCGGCTGCTCCGTTTGCTGCCGCCCTGGAAGCCGGCAAGCCCAGCCGGCGGCCGGCCTCCTGGCGGCCCTGGAACTCCTCCCCGGCCTCTCGCAGCTCGGGGTGGCGGCGGTGCGGCTGGGAGGAGTCTTTTCCCGGGGAGAGCCCCTGAGCCGGATCATCGAACTGTGCCGCCTAATGGGTGAGGCCGCGCCGGCCGAGCGCCCCCGGATGCTGGCCGCGGCCCGGGAGGTGCTGGCCGCCTTTGGAGCGGAGTTTCGCCTGGAATTTGCTCCCCCGGAGGCCCATCCTGCCCCAGAGAAACCAGGGACCGCGCCCGGCCGCCGCCCCATCGAGCCGTCGCGGGGGCCTTCCCGCGGCGGGCGGGTCTGGCTGGAGGCCCGGGACTACCGCGAAGCCGCGGTCCTGGCCGGCAAATGGCGGGACCCCTTAATCCTTCAGTTAACCTCCGAAAATTACGCCACTTTTTTGGCGCAATACCGGCGCTGGGACTGCCGCCGGCTCATCTGGCGGCTGCCGCCGGTGCTGCCCGAAGCGGCCCTCTCTTTTTATCGGCAGGCCATCGCCACCCTGAAGCAGGGAGGTTTTGCCCGCTTCCTCGCCGGCGATTGGGGCGGCGCGGCCCTGGTCCGGGAGGCGGGGGGGGAGATTTACGGGGAACAGACCCTCGGGGTGAGAAATTCCCTGGCCCTGGCCGCCGCCCGAGACCTGGAGGTCTCCAGGGTCTGCCTGCCCCTGGGACGGGGCCCGGAAGACTGGCGGGAACTGGTCCAGGCCTCGCCCCGGGGCAGCTTTTGGGGTTATCTTTACCATCTGCCGGTGCTGGCCGCCTGTCCCCAGGGCGCAGGGGACTTGGCCGGACCGGACGACAAGAAACTGCGTTGGCTCCCCGAAGGCGACCTGGCGCTGCTCCTCCCGGCGGTTGCCGCAGACCTGGAATCTTGCCGGGGCTGGTTTGAACAGAAATGGGTGAGTCCCTTGGTGGTCTCTTTGTTTCACAGCGACCTCCCCTGGGGCCAGGTCCCGGTGCCGGCCCGGACGCCGCGGCCGGAACCCCGAAGCAAGCCGGCAGCGCCGGGCCGGACCGGCCCCGGAGCCCCGGCGAAACCCCGGGGCCGCCCGAAGCCCCGGCCGGGGCCGGAACCGCGGCGCCGCCGTCAGTCCTAATGATCGAGCCTGAGTAACCCCGCCGGAGCAAGTATTTTTCTCTTAAATTGCTTGGCATTCGGCGATTTGGTATTATCTATAAGAAAGTGGGTGTGCCCAAATCTCATTTCAAGGAGATTCTTAATGACTGGCAAGCCTTTTGGCAGAACCCGGCTGGTGGTGGTTTTATTGGTGGCGATCGGCCTCCTGACTTCGGCGGCAGTGGGTTATGGAGCCGGCAAACCCGCGGCGGACTTTAACCTGAAGGACGTGCTCCAGGGCCAGGATTACTCCCTGAGCCAGTTCCGGGGCAAGGTGGTGATGATCAACTTCTTCACCTTTTTCTGCGGTCCCTGCCGGGATGAGATGCCTGATCTCAACGCCATCCACCAGGAATTCAAGGGCAAGGGCCTCCAGACCCTGGGGATTGCCCTGAGTTCCGACCCCACCCAGATCAGGTTCCTGGTGAAGCAGTTGGGGCTGACCTACCCGGTGCTCAACGGCACCGACAAGGTGAGCGACGCCTACGGCAGCGTGGCTGTCGTGCCCACCACCTTCATCATTGATAAACAGGGCAATATCGTCCATAAGATCGAGGGCACCCGGAAAAAGGAAGCCTTTGTGAAAATGATCCAACCGCTGCTGTAAGCGGTGGGCCGGCCCGGATTCCTGCCAGGGGTTTCCGGGCCGGCGGCGCCTTAGGGTCTGGCAGGGGACAAGCCGCAGCGAGGAAACATTATGGGACCCTGGAATAATCTGCCGCCTTGGGCCCAGGAAATGGAAGCGCAGCTCCAGCAGGGGGAATCGGCCCTGTTCATCCTCCATGGGCAGGTCTATGATTACACCCGGGTAAACGGCGATTACCTGCCCTTTCGCCACTTCCTGGCCCAATGGCTGGGCGCTGACCGCCACGTGGTCTTTTATAACCTGGGTCTGGGCCTGGAGTTCGGCGACCCTGAGGCCGAACAGGCCTTTCGGGAGGCCCTGGAGCCGCGCCCCAATCAAGACGACGACGATCCCGATGACGTCTCCCGGGTGCGGGCCCGGGCCTTAAACGCCCTGGGACAAAAACCCGCGCCGCCGCCTCTGCCCCAGAGTCCCCGGGAGGTGCTGCAACTGGCCGAACGGGTCATGGCCGCCCCCTGTCTGCACCCCCAGCGCTGCCGCCCTCTGGCCCTGATCCTGGAGTACGCCGAGACCATCGCCCCGGCGGTGGACCTGGGCTCCATGGGCGAGCCGGACCGCGCCGCCCTGGTCACCCTGCTGCGTTGGGCCCGCCAGGGGGAGCTCACCGAGCAGGGCCACGTGGTGCTCCTCACCACCGGCAACCTGGCGGATTTGAATCACAACCTGCTCCTGAGCCGCCACGGGGCCCACATTATTGAAGTGCCGCCTCCGGACCGGGAGGCCCGCCTCGATTTTCTTTCCCACCTCTTGTCTCGCGGCAAATACGACCTGCAACTCACCTCCCAGGAACTGGCCAACCTGGGCGCCGGGCTGAGCCTGACCCTGCTGGGCGCCCTGCTGCGCCGGAGCCGCGGCCGCCCCCTCACCATGGAAATGGTGCGCCGCAAGAAAAAGGACCTGCTGCGCCAGGAACTGGTGGGCCTGGTGGAGGTCATCGAGCCCCGTTTCGGCCTCGATGAGATCGGCGGGCTGGAGCCGGTGAAGGACTATTTCGCCCAGATTGTCCGGGCCATTCAGGCCGATGAGATTAAGCTGGTGCCCCGGGGCATCACCATGATGGGGCCGCCGGGGGTGGGCAAGACCGCCCTGGCCGAAGCCCTGGCCCGGGACTGCGGCTTCAACTTCGTCAAACTCCTCAACCCCCGCACCAAGTGGGTGGGGGAGAGCGAACGCAACTTCTTCAAGGCTCTCCAGACTCTGCGGGGCCTGACCCCGGTGGTGGTGGTGGAGGACGAAGCCGACCAGAGCGAGCACAGCCGGGACGAATACTCCGGGGACACCGGGGTGAGCAACCGCCTGCGGCAGATGCGCTTCGAATTCGTCGGCGACCCGGCCATCCAGGGCAAGGTCCTGTGGATCAGGATCACCAACCGCCCGGACCGCCTGGACAAGGCCGATCTGCGTTCGGGCCGCTCCAGCGAACGGATTCCCTTCTTCATGCCGGACTTCAATGAAAAGTGCCATATCTTCCGGGTGGTGGCGGCGCGCAGCCGGATCGAATGCGACTGCGGCGATTTCGCCGAGGTCACCCGCCATCTGGACCTGCGGCACCCGGAGGTGATCACCGGGGGCGACATCGAGGAACTGGTCTTCCGGGCCTACCGCCGGGCCCGGCTGGAGGGCCGGGAGCGGGTTAATTTCAGCGACTTTGAGCAGGTGATTGACGACTTCCTGCCGCCGCACCAAATCGAGGTCCTGCGCCAGATGGAGCGCCTGGCCCTGCACCAGTGCTCCTCCCGGCGCTTCGTGCCCGACCGGGTCTGGACCTGGGCCGCCAGGGGAGAGGACAATGAGCAGTAGCCAGTAGCCAGTAGCCAGTGCTCAGTAAGCGGTAAGCAGTGAGCAGTGAATTTGATTGCATCTCTGGTAGTGGGCTGAGGTTTTTCTCACGCCAAGACGCAAAGAAGGTTCCGTAGGGTGCGTCTTACGCACCATTGAAGGCTAGCAAATTGATTTTGACTCCTGGTTCCCAAGCCTCTGCTTGGGAACCCACCTTTCTGGCCAAGCTCCAGCTTGGCCAAAAGATTCTCTTAATTTCAATAGGTATATTTTCAAATCAGTAGTCCCCAAGCAGAGCTTGGGGTAAAAATTGGCGTTCCCAAGCTGGAGCTTGGGAACGAGCTATTTAAATCATTGGCGTTCTTGGCGCCTGGGCGAGAGATTTGCTCGCGCCAAGACGCCAAGGCGCAAAGAGAAAGCCACCATCAAAGACAAGATCATCATCGAAGGCGGCGAGGTTATGCTGCTGGAGGAGGCCGGGCCGGGGGAGGTGCGGGTGGCCCGGCGGGCGCCGGTGGAGGCGTTGCTGCGCTTCGTGGCCCGGGTGATGCCGCCGCCCCTACCGGTGCTGCCCCCGGGGACCCGCTGGCTGCGCCGGCGCAAGGACCTGCTGCTCCTGGCGGTGGAGCACCCGCCCCAGTGCCGCACCCTCCAGGTGAGCGACGTCAAGAAGGGCGGCGACGACTATCGCGCTTACCGTCTGGCCCTGCCCTACGTGGTCTATCTCCTCACCTTCTACCGGGGCGACTTCGAGGAGATGAAGATGTTCTTCCGAATCACCCCCCTAACCTCCCTGGACGGCATCCTGTATCACACCTGCCTGCCCAACGTCCGGGGCGCGCCGGGCCACTACGGCAGCCAGCGCGTCTGCCTGCGCTACCGCCCGGAGATGTTGGAAGGGGTGCCCCTGGCCGAGGCGGCGCCGGCCCTGATCGAATTCTTCTGGAGCACCGGCTTCAACCAGGACATCGCCCAGAGCGCCTTTGAGCGGGCCCAGACCCTGGACCCCCGCCTGGCGGACCTGGCCGCCTGGGAGGCGGCCACGCAAGCCAATCCTCTCTTTCCGTTGGAGGTGAACTGGGAAGCCGCGGACCGGACCTTACCGGACCTCTGGGCCGAATGCCTGAAACTGCACGGGGAGAGCGATGAGCCGGTGGCCACCGCCGAAGAACTGGCCGATATCCTCTACCGTTTGCCGGTGGGGTATTAAGTTGCGGCGAAATTAGCCGCGATCAAACGCGGCCCGCCTGCAATCATGCCCCTGCCGGTATTTCCCGGACCCTCCAGCCGGGGCAGACCTATGAGCGCCCCGGACCGGGAGGGTCAGAGCCAGACAGGCGACTCAGGACGGTCGCGCCGCCACCTTGGCGTGGGTTTGAAAGGTGAAGGCCACCGTGTCCTCGGGAGAGGCGATGCGCAGCGCCGTGCTCACCAGTTTCTTGACGGCGCTCAGGATCTCCTCGGAGGAGGTCTGGTTGAGATCGCCACTCAGTTTAATATAGAGGTTGTCCCGTTTGCGGCAAATCGAGAGTTCCGGAGCCATGGTCAGGTCCTCCTATGTTGCATAATTCCTGGAGTAATTGTTCCAACCTTTCCCAGGTCTGGTAACGCCCCTTTTCCCGTTAACTTCTGACAATCGGGGTCAGGGGCGGCATGACAGGTGAAAATCTCCGTCCTTGAAGTTTACTCATCCAGTGAAGTCAAGCCATGCCGGATGGCATACTTAGTGAGTTCAGCGACGGTGCGCAGTCCTAACTTGTTCATGAGCTGCCGGCGGTGCGCCTCCACGGTCTTGGGGCTCAGGTCCAGGGCCTCGGCGATTTGCTGGAGGTCCTGCCCTTCGGCCAGCAGTTGTAGAACCTCCCGCTCCCGGCCGGTCAGCACCGCATAGACCGAAACGGTGTCCGCGGCCCAGTCGTCGGCCACGTCCCGAATCACCATGTCGGTCACCCCAGGGCTGATGTAGGTCTTGCCCCGCATCACGGTGCGGATGGCCGGCACCAATTCCTCCGAGGCGCAATCCTTCAAGAGATACCCCAAGGCCCCGGTCTTCAGCAGGTTCCGCACGAACATGCTGTCGGCGTGCATGGAGAGGGCGATGATCTTAACCTGGGGCGACTCGCTCAAGAGCCGGCGGGTGGCCTCGATGCCGTTCAAATCGGACATGGAGATATCCAGGATGATGGCATCCGGCCTCAATCCCTTGGCCAATTCCAGAGTCAGGCTGCCGTTGTCAGCTTCCGCCACCACTTCCATGTCGGCTTCACTGTCCAGCAAGAGACGCAATCCCTGGCGTACAATCTTATGTTCATCCGCCAAGATTATTCTGATGACCATTATTCTCCCTGAAGCAGCCATCCGACCAGGCAGGGGAAGGCGACACCTTGCCCACCCGCTGCCACCAGACTGCCGCCAAGTTATCTTCCCAGGGAATTTGCCGGGGCCGCCAGGCCCAGGTTCCTTGAGACGATCCTCTGCCCCAAGGAGGTGCTCGCCATTGTGAAGAAAATTAGCGTCAGGCTGGTATAAGAATATAATCCTATTAAAAAAAGTTCACTTAGGGAAACCCTAATATTGGGATTGCCAAAACCTCATTTTGAGTGTTGAAATTCCCTAGGGTCAGCCGGGCTGTCCCTGGCTGACCATGAGGGCGGGAAGCTGCAGGAGGGAGAAGGGGCCTAATCTTCCAAAGAGGTCAGTCCCTGGCGGATGGCGTATTTCGTCAGTTCGGCGACGCTATGGATCCCTGATTTATTCATAATCTGCTTGCGGTGCGACTCCACCGTCTTGACGCTGACGCAGAGGGCATCGGCAATCTGATTGGTGGTTTTGCCTTCGGCCATGAGTTGCAGCACCTCCCGCTCCCGGGCGGTGAGCACCGAGAAGGCCGAAGCGCCGGCGTTGGACCAGCCGCTGACGAAGTCTTTGATGACCACGTCGGAAATGCCGGGACTCAGGTAGGTCTTATTGTCCACCACGGCGCGGATGGCCTTGACCAGTTCCTCCAGGGCGCAATCCTTCAGGAGGTAGCCGGAGGCCCCGGCCTTGAGCATATTTAGCACGAAGAGACTGTCGGAGTGCATGGACAGGGCAATCACCTTGACTCCGGGGCATTCGGCCAGCAGTTGGCGGGTCGCTTCAATGCCGTTTAAGCCGGGCATGGAGATGTCCATGATCACAATATTCGGAGTTAAATCCTTCACGAGGCGCAGCACGGCCCGGCCATTGTCCGCCTCAGCCACCACTTTCATGTCGGACTCCAGGGCCAAAAGACTGCGGAGTCCGTGACGGACAATCTGATGGTCATCCGCTAAAATGATTTTGATGCTCATCTTGTTTTCCCCAGAATAGGCTTTTTGGCAAATCTTAAAGGCACCATCAAGGTAACCCGGGTCCCTTTGCCTTCCTTCGAGCTGACCTCCACCCGCCCACCGAGGTAATTGAGGCGCTCCCGGATGCTGAAGAGACCGAAGCCCCCGTTGTTTGATTGGGTGTAGCCCCTGGTGTCGCCGATTCCCACCCCGTCGTCTTCCACCGTAATGTCCACCTTTTCCCCGTAGCGCAGGATGCTGACCCGGCCGTGGCGGGCCTG
>CAZOCQ010000130.1:0-9003 GCA_964578335.1 uncultured Desulfobacca sp. | reverse complement strand
GCGGCCGTTTCCGGTGGGGCAGGCGTCTCGCCTGCCGTCCTTTAAATCTTTGGTAGCGCCGGCTTCCAGCCTGCAATTGCACAGGCGGGACGCCTGTGCCACCAGGTTTATGTATGGGTGGGCACGGCCCACCAACATTTCCAATCCAATCCAATCCAAAATTGGGAATTCTTATGTCAGAATATTTTAACTATATTTCAAAATCAGACTACAATTTTAATATTTCACTTTTGAAATACCCTGACATTGTCGCTCTTTTTGATGATATTGACCAACATATTAAGGACTTACATAGTCATTTAAATGCATTGCCCAAACTTACAAGTCAAGATGCTACATATATTATTGGATTACTTATGTTAATTAGCTTTCGCCAGATGAGAAATGCCTTTTTTTTATTTTTAAGAAGGATGTCTTACGACGGCATGTTATTGTTCAGAGTAGGATTAGAAAGTGCTGTGTTTTCTTATAGGATTTTTAAAAACAATAAACTTGTAAAAGTATGGGCTGAAAAGGAAGAAAATTGGAAAGAATTCTCTCAGGAATTTCGGAGGAAAGAATTTCCCGACGATATGCCATTTAAAACTGAAATAAAGAGACATTTAGACTCACTCAATAATTATTGGTCTCATCCAAATATAAATTATTTTTCTTCATCTACTGTGTTTCCTGATAAATCAAATAAATCAGGCCCTAAACAGATTATGCTTCATTTTTTCGATCATCAAGAAGATAATTTTCAATTGTATTTAATTTGGTTTTTGGATAGCTCATTAAAAATTGTTGCAATTTATCGTAAGATTTTTGATGATATATACCCTATTTTAATAACTTCCACACAAGATAAATATCAAAGGATCTTAAATAGTTTTGAGTCATTAAAAATGAAATATAAAGTTCAAGCAATTCAGCCAAAATTCGGCGGGCATAGCCCGCCCTATATTAACACTTCCGGCGCAGGCTGAAGCCTGCGGCTACCAAACCGTTTTCCTATGCCATAAGCAATTGGGTTTACACCGAAAACCGGAAACCGAAAACCGAAAACCGTTTCTCTTATGCTCCAAAACTTCATCAGCCAACTCAAAGACTCGGCCGAGCACCGGGATATCCTGACTCATTACCGGCACCTGCCCGAGCAGGCGGCGGCGTTTGGAGAGACCACCCTGCCGCCGGCCCTGGCGGAGGCTTTGCCGCGCCTGGGCATTAACCGGCTTTATAGCCATCAGGCCGAGGCCCTGGCGCATATCCGGGCCGGGAAAAACCTCCTGGTGGCCACCCCCACCGCCAGCGGCAAGACCCTGATCTATAACCTGCCGGTCATGGAGAGCCTGCTCAAGGACGCCTCCGGCCACGCCCTTTATCTCTTCCCCCTGAAGGCCCTGGAGCAGGACCAGCTCAAGGCCCTCAATGAACTGAACGCCGCCCTGCCCTCCCCTTTCCTCCGGGCCGCCATCTTCGACGGCGACACCCCGCCCAGCGCCCGCGCCGCGCTCAAGGCCAGGCCGCCCCACGTGCTGATCAGCAACCCGGACATGCTCCACCTGGGGCTGCTACCCTACCACAACTCCTGGTCCGGCTTTTTCTCCCGCCTCCGGTTCGTGGTCATTGACGAAGTCCACACCTACCGAGGCATCATGGGCAGCCACATGGCCCAGGTGCTCAAGCGCCTGCGCCGCGTCTGCGCCCACTACGGCTCCCGCCCCCAATTCATCCTGTCATCCGCCACCATCGCCGAGCCGGCGGCCTTTGTCCGGCATCTGACCGGGCTGGAAGTGGAAACCATCGCCGAGAGCGGCGCCCCCCAGCCGGGACGCCACTTTCTCTTTCTCAACCCTCCAACCGGGGCGCCGTCGGTGGCGGCTCAGCTCTTCGCCCGGGCGGTGCGCGAGGGCCTCAATACCATCTGCTTCACCCAGTCCCGCAAGCTCACGGAGCTGATCCACGTCTGGTCGCTGCGCCTCGTGCCGGAAATGAAGCGCTACATCAGTTCCTACCGGGCCGGTTTTTTGCCGGAGGAGCGCCGGGAGATCGAACGGGCCATGGCCGCGGGCCAGATGCGCGGGGTGATCTCCACCAGCGCCCTGGAGATGGGCATCGACATCGGCGGCCTGGACGTCTGCCTCCTGGTGGGCTATCCCGGCACCATGGTCACCACCCGGCAGCGGGCCGGCCGGGTGGGCCGCCAGGGCCGGGACTCCCTCATCGTCCTGGTGGCCCAGGCCGACGCCCTGGACCAGTATTTCATCAAGTTTCCGGACGAATTTTTCGGCCGCCCCCTGGAGACCGCGGTGGTGGACCCGGACAATCCCTTCGTGGTCAAGGCCCACCTGCCCTGCGCCGCTCAGGAGTTGCCTCTCAGCCGGAAGGGCGAGACTCACTTTGACCTGAAGGCGCATGAAGCGGTGATTACCGCCTTGGAAGGAGAGCGCCGCCTGCTGAACTCCGCGGCGGGCGACGCTTGGTTCGCCCGGGACCATTTCCCCCAAAAAGAGGTGAATATCCGGGGGGTGGGGGAAAGCTTCGCCATCTTCCAGACCGGCAAGAAACGGCCCCTGGGTTCGGTGGACGGCCACCGGGCCTTGCGGGAGTGCCACCCCGGGGCGGTTTATCTGCACAAGGCCCAGACCTGGGGGGTGGAAAAGCTGGACCTGGAGCGCCGCAACGTCTGGGTCAACCCGGTGGAACCCAACTATTTCACCCGCATCCAGACCGACAAGGAGACGGAGATTCTGGAGGTCCTGGAGACCCGGCAGGTGGCGGCCTTCACCGCCTTTAGCGGCCGCCTCAAGGTCACCGAGCATATTTTGGCCTATGAGAAGCGGCGTCTGCCGGGGCAGGAATTGTTGGGCACGGTCTCCTTGGAGCTACCCCCGCAAGTCTTCGAAACCGTGGGCATGTGGCTGGAGATTCCGGACGCGGTGAAAAACGCGGTTTACGCCAACGGCGGGCACTTCATGGGCGGCCTCCACGCCCTGGAGCACGTGCTCATCGGCATGTTCCCGCTCTTCGCCCTGGCGGACCGCTACGACATCGGCGGCATTTCGCACCCGGCGCACCCCCAGGTGGGCCGGGCCGGCATCTTCATCTACGACGGCTACCCCGGCGGCGTGGGCCTGTCCACCCGGGCCTTTGAGATCCTGGAGGACCTGCTGGCCCGCTCCCGGGAGGTCACCTATGCCTGCCCCTGCGAGGACGGCTGCCCCTCCTGTATCCATTCCCCCAAGTGCGGCTCGGGCAACAAGCCCCTGGACAAGGAGGCGGCAGTGCGCATTGCCGCCATGCTCCTGGGGCTGGAAGACCTCCAAGGCGAAGCCGGCGTGCCGTATACCGAGGCTGCCGCCGCCTCTCCACCCAGCGTCGAGGAGCCCATTACCGGCCACACCTGGCTGGCGCAGCGCAAAATCGGCGTCCTGGATCTGGAGACCCGTTGCTCCGCCGCCGACGTGGGCGGCTGGGGGCAATGCCACCTCATGGGGGTCTCCCTGGCGGTGCTGCACGAAACCCACACCGGGATGGCCACCACCTACCGGGAGCACGACCTGGAGCGACTGGGCCAACGCCTCCAAAAGCTGGACCTGGTGGTGGGCTTCAACCTCAAACGCTTCGACTACCGGGTGTTGCAGCCTTACACCAAGGTCAGGTTGGCGGAGTTGCCCACCCTGGACATCCTGGAGGAGGCCCAGGGCGTCCTGGGGCATCGGCTCTCCCTCAACCACCTGGCGGAACACACCTTGGGCGAGCAGAAGACCGGCGACGGGCTGCTGGCCCTGGAACTCTTTGCCCAGGGAAAATGGGAAGAGTTGGACTCCTACTGCCGCCAGGACGTGGCCCTCACCCGCCGCCTTTTCGAATACGGGGCGCAGCACGGCCACCTCCTCTACCGGCACCGCCAGGGGCCCCTGGTGCGGCTGCCGGTGGACTGGCGGGAGGAAAGATTCTTCGGCAAGTAAGGGACCCGTAATCCGTGTCTAATCCAGGAGCAAGTAAATGGCCTCCATATTTGCTGCTGCCGTTATCCATTGACTGATCTTGATGACCACCTCGGCCTCGATGCCGTTAAACCCGTGATACGCCCAAGCTTCGCAGGGATCGCCGATATTTTGCCCCCCATCAAAAGTGAGTAGTTTTTTTCTCGGCGTTCCGGTCAGCTTGTTCATGAGGTTGGGAAGCTCGGCATAAGGGCACAAGGAGCAACCGTCCTGGCGGTGATGGGCCACCAGAACCGGGACGCCAATATTTTCCAAACCTGGGATATTTGGAACAGCGCGGCTATTGGGGTCGATCAAGACAGTGGAAGTAAGCACCAGGCCATCCGGACCGCCGTCGGCCAGGGGAAGCTGGGTCCCGATGAACGCCGCGGATTGGGTGCCGCGGCTGGTTCCCACCAGCCAGACCGGAACTTTGGCCTGCTGTCTCAGCCAGGCGATGACCGCCTTGATATCGTCCGCGTGCTGCGAGGTCTGGCGGAACCCGCTCAAGTACGGGTAAACCTGTCGGTCGGAAGGGGCATCGATAACCGCAGCCTGCAAACCCAGAACAGCGAACATATCCCTGGTGCGCACCAGGAAATTACCAGCGCCCCACAGGATGGCGCCGTCGTTCTGAATCTGGAGTCCGCCGTGGCCGCCGGCAAACAGGATTACGTTGGCTTTAACCTGATCCGAACTGCAAAGCAAAAAGCGTTGAGTGACTCCCGGTCGGCTGGAAACATCAACCACAGTCTCGGTGTAGACCTGGGCCCACGCAGTAGGCCCGAAAAGCAAAAAGCACAGGTTTACCAAGGCGAAAAACCTTTTCATGAGGGTCTCCTCCAAAAAGGAAAGGTCATCGTTACTCCGGTTTTGTACCCGTCCGGTGAGCGCTCTTGGTTAGGAAAGAATAGCGAGATCATGCGGCCGACTTTGCCGCCGCAGGTCAAGAAAGGTTTTTAGACCTTGGTAACCGGGAAAAATTTCCGGCAGTAGGTTTATTGAATTCGATCTTTAGGGATTAAATTATACCATAATTTCTTGTATTCTTTCAATATGCCATATGATTTCTTCCGATAAGGCCAGATTAGCCCTATTGGCAAATTTCAATCAAAATCTCACATCTTTCCCCTCTTTCCCTTGCTCTTTGTCTCAAGCTGCTTTATCATTTGGGAAAAAATTTCCGACAAGGGGGCCGTGATGAAATTGACACATAAGGGAATTACCCTGGTCTGTTGTTTGGCTCTGGTTCTGGTTTTTTGCGCCTCGCCGCTGCTGGGCGCCGAGGCCGAGCCCAAGGTGGGCCAGGTTTTGGGGCCGGTGAAATTTGCCGCACCCTTAAGCGCTGACGAAGGCAAATATCTCGGGCTGGCGAAACAGGGGCCTTTCACCATCAAGGACGTCAAATCGCCCTACATTCTCATTGAGCAGTTCAGCACCACCTGCCCCCACTGCATGCATCAGGCCCCGGTCCTGAACCAGCTCTACAACCTGGTGCAGCAGGACGCGGCCCTGAAGGCCAAGGTGACCTTCCTCTCCGTGGGCCAGGGAAACGACGATTCCGCCGTCAAGATGTGGAAGGCCTTCAACAAGGTGCCTTTCCCGGTGCTCCCGGACCCCAACAGCACCCTGGGGAAGGCCCTGAATTTCTCCCCCTATCCGGTCTCCATGTTGGTGGATAAGAGCGGCAAGATCGTCTGGGTCCATATCGGCGCCTTCGATAACGCCAACGAAGCCCTGCAGGGGGTCAAGGCCGCCGCCAAGTAGGGTCTCTTCGAGACTTGCTTCTGAAAGGGACAGGCCGCCGGGTTGCAGCCCGTTGCGCCTGTCCCTTTCCTCCCTTTCTTTGACGCCGGCGCCATTAGGTCTTAGTTCCCGGATACCCGAGGAGTCGGAGATGGACCTCCAAGCCATTCTGGTGGCCACTGATTTTTCCGATTGCGCCGCCGCCGCCTTTCAGGTGGCCCAAAATCTGGCCGGGCGCTACCAGGCCAAGCTGATCCTGCTGCACGTCATCCACCAGCGGCGGCTGGAGCAACTCACCAACTACCTGCGGGTGGAGGCGGACACCCTGTTGCCGGAATTGCGGCAACGGGCCCAGGAAGAATTGAGCGGATTTCTGCAACGTTTTCAACCCGACGACCTGGAAGTGGAGAGCATTGTAGCGGTGGGCCTGCCCTTCCAGGAGATTGCCGTGCTGGCCCGGGAGCTGGCGGTGGACCTGGTGGTCCTGGGGGGGTATGGCCGCGGCGGCCGGGGCCACATCGAAGAGGTCTTTTTCGGCTCCACCGCCGAAAAGGTGGTGCGGCTGCTCCCCTGCCCGGTGTTGTGCGTGCCTTTGACCGGGAGCAGTGGGCAATAAATCTTACCGCCGATAAACGCAGATTTTCTCTCCGTCCATCGGCGTTCATCGGCGGTTAATCATTTAAACGGGAAAATCCACCTTGATTTTGAAGACTTCCTGGGCCGGGAGGCTCAGGACCTCCACGCCGGAAGCGGCCGAGATGTCCGCCAGGATCTGATCCAGGCGTTCCAATGATTCGGCGATCAGGGTGAACCAGACGTTGAAGTAGTGGCGCCTGAGATAGTTGTGGGTCACCCCGGGGTAGTGGTTGACCGCCTCCACGAAGCGGTCCAACTGCTCCGGCGGCACGTGGGCGGCGCACAGGGTGCTGGTATAGCCCAGCTTGCGGGAAGTAAAGTTGGCCCCGATGCGCCGGATGACGCCGTTGGCCATCATGGCCGCCACCCGCCGCAGGACTTCCTCTTCCGAGGCCCCTACCCTGCCGCCCACCTCGGCATACGGCCGGGAGACAATGGGGAAGTGGGACTGGATTTCGTTCAAGATGGCCTTGTCCAAGGCGTCTAACTGGTTTGGCTGCGACATATTATACTTCTCGTCATTTGTAACCGCCGATGAACGCCGATAAACACAGATTTTTATCCGTGTTCATCGGCGTCCATCGGCGGTAAAATTGTTGCGACTTTGCGTGAGATATTAACCCACCGGCTCGTAGGGGCAGATGGGGTCCTCCGCCAGGGCGTCGCCGGTGAGGGCGTAGGCCCGGGCCCGGCAGCCGCCGCAGACCTTGCGGTACTGGCAGGAGTGGCATTTGCCCCGGTAGTCGTCCACCCGCCGCAGTTGCTGGAATAATTCAGATTTCTCCCAAATGTCCGGGAACGGGGTCTCCCGGATGTTGCCCGCCACCAACTCCAGGTAGCCGCAGGGCTGGACTTCGCCCCGGTAAGAGACGAAGGCGAACCCCTGCCCCCCCAGGCAGCCCTTGGTCATGGCCTCCATGCCGTGGCTGGCCGGGGTGATCTTCTCACCCCGGGCCGCGGCGTCCTGGCGCCACAGCCGGTAAAACTGCGGGGCGCAGGTGGGTTTGATGAACAGGCGCCCCTCTTTCTGCCGCGCCAGCAGCCAGCGCAGGGTCTCCTCATATTCCTCGGGGTGCACCAATTGGTCCCGGATTTCGTCGCCCCGGCCGGTGGGCACCAGCACGAAGACATGGTGGGCCGCGGCCCCCAACTTGATGGCCAGCTCATGAATGGCGGGCAGTTCGCCGCGGTTGGCCCGGGTGACGGTGGTATTGATTTGGAAAGGCAGCCCGGCCTCTTGGCAGGCGGCGATGCCGGCCAGGGCCCCCTCATAGGCGCCGGGCACGGCCCGCAGCGCATCGTGGCTGGCTGCCGTGGCCCCGTCAATGGAGATGGAGAGCCGTTGGATGCCTGCTTCCTGGAGGCGGGCGGCGATTTGCGGGGTCAGGAGCGTGCCGTTCACCGCCATGACCATGCGGTGTCCCAGGCCGTGGCCGTGGGCCGTTAAGTCATAGATGTCCTCCCGCAGCAAAGGTTCGCCCCCGGTGAGGATCACCACCACCTGACCCATGGCGGCCAGGTCGTCCAGCAGCTTAAAGCCTTCGGCGGTGGTCAGCTCCCCAGGATAAGGCCCGGAGCCCGCCGCGGCCCGGCAATGGAGGCAGGCCAGATTGCAGCGCCGGGTGGTTTCCCAGGCCAGGAGGCGGAGGGGGGGGATATTGCTTTTTAGCTGGGAATGTTCAACCGCTTGCATCTTTATAATATAGGAAATTTGCTGGGATTATGCCATAAGCAACCCCATAATTCCCTGCCTGGGGAATAAATAGCCTTGAAAAATCAAATAAATTCTTCTAACCCTTCCCCCAGGCAGGTTCCTCCCGGAACCTGCCTTTTTCTGCGAATTCAGGGCAAGTTATTTATCAAATTGTAAAATAATTTATACATCTGGCTGAGTAACTTAGTTTAATAATGTGAACAACCGCTTAAAGGGGTAACTTGCTGATAAAAGCCGGCTATTTTCCTGGGCCGGCGCAACCTCCCGGAAACTCCCTGAAATTGGCAAGAGAGGCGAAGACTAAAAAGTGTTCATGCGGTGAAACATCGCCTCAGACAGTAATTTAAGGTTAACTAGCTTATTTTTCAATTAAATTTCCTCTCGCCAACATCTGGTATAATTCTTGCTACAATAATATTACCCCAAAAGCAAACCAGGGGTTACCCGGCAAGCGGCGGAATTAATGGTTTTTCGGCCTTGGCCCGGGTCAATGCAGCTTAATCCGGGAGCCCAGGCCCATGTTGAAAATCATCGCCGTCTTTATTCTGGCGCTGGAAATGCTGCTGGGCCTGTCTCCGGGCTCCCCCTTAGGTCCCCTGACCCTGGCCCTGGGCTTCCGCCGCGGCTAAAGTTAGCCCAGGTTTCCAACCTGCGCCTTTTCCTATTTCAAAAGTGCTGCCGCCTGCCTGGCAAAATAGGTCAAAATCATATCCGCCCCGGCCCGCTTGATGGCGGTGAGGGACTCCAGCATCACCGCGGTCTCATCCAGCCAGCCCTTTTCCGCCGCGGCCTTGATCATGGAGTATTCGCCGCTCACCTGGTAGGCCGCGATAGGCAGGTCGAACTCCGCGGCCAACTGGGCGATGACGTCCAGGTAAGGCAAGGCCGGCTTCACCATGAGGATGTCGGCCCCCTCCTCCACGTCCAGGGCCGCTTCCC
>CAZOCQ010000129.1:0-9004 GCA_964578335.1 uncultured Desulfobacca sp. | reverse complement strand
GAAACCGAGAAGGTGGCCATCATCGGGGCGGGTCCGGCCGGACTGTCCTGCGCCTATTTCCTGGCCAAAAAAGGGTATCATCCCACCATCTTCGAACGGGCGCCCTTTGCCGGAGGCATGCTCCGGGCCGGGATTCCCGACTACCGGCTGCCGCCTGCGGTCTTAGAGCAGGAGATCAACTATATCAAGAAGCTGGGCGTGGACATCCAATTAAATGTTGACATCGGCCAGGACCGTCCGGTCGCGGGGCTTTTTGAAGAGGGCTTCAAGGCCGTCTTCCTGGCCGTGGGCGCCCAGAGCAGTATGAAGATGAACATCGAAAACGAGGAGGCCGAAGGCGTCGTGCCCGGCGTCGATTATCTCGGTCGGCTCAACCGGAAGCAACCGGTCCGGACCGGCAAACAGGTCGTGGTCGTCGGCGGCGGCGACACCGCCATCGACGCGGCCCGGGAGGCCCTCCGGCAGGGGGCCGCCGAAGTGACCATACTTTACCGGCGGAGCCGGGAGGAGATGCCGGCCTCCAAGCATGAGGTTAAGGCCGCGGAGGAAGAAGGCGTCAAGATTGAACTGCTGGTGGCCCCGGTGGAGGTCCTGACCCAGGACGGCAAGGTCTCCGGGCTGCGCTGCCTGAAGATGGAGCTGGGGGCCCCGGACGCCTCCGGCCGCCGGAGGCCGGTGCCGGTGGAGGGTTCGGAATTCGAAGTCGAATGTGACATGATTATTCCGGCCATCGGCCAGCGGGTCAACGCCGGTTTCCTGGAAGGCACGGCAGGGGTCGAATTGACCCGGTGGGGCACGGTGGTGGCCGACCCGGCGACCTTTCAGACCACCTATCCGGGCATCTTCGCCGGCGGGGACCTGTTCACCGGCCCGTCCATCGCGGTTGATGCGGTGGCCGCGGGACAACAGGCGGCCGTCTCCATCGAAAAGCACCTGCTGGGCGAGGACCTGGCGGAAAACCGGCCGGCCAATCCCGGTGGAAATAACTGGAAGGCGATTCCGAACAAGGTCGTGTCCAGGCCCCGGGCTGAAATGCCGGTGCTGCCGGTGGCGGAGCGGGTCAATAATTATCACGAGATCGAACTGGGATTCAGCGAGGAGCAGGCCCGGGCCGAGGCGGCCCGCTGCGTGGATTGCGGCGGCTGCTGCGAGTGCCAGCTCTGTGTCGAGGCCTGCCAGGCCAAGGCCATTGACCATGAGATGACCGACCGGCACGAGACCATCGAGGTCGGCTCCATCATCATCGCCACCGGCTTCGATCCCATGAATCCGTCCAAAATGACCCAATACGGCTACGGCAAGTATAGGAACGTCTTCACCAACATCGAATTCGAGCGCCTGTCCAACGCCACCGGGCCGACGGCCGGCAAACTGCTGAAACGCGATCTGCATGACCCCCTGAAGTTTACCGAGCCTCCCAAGAGCGTGGCGATCCTCCACTGCATCGGCAGCCGGGATAAAAACTACCACGAATACTGCTCCCGCACCTGCTGCATGTACGCCCTCAAGTATGCGCATCTGCTCAAGGACAAGTGCGGGCACGACACCGAAGTCTATAATTTCTATATTGACATGCGCTGCTTCGGCAAGGGCTACGAGGAATTCTACAAGAAGGTCCAGGCCGAAGGAGTCAAGATGATCCGCGGCAAGGCCGGCTCCATCAGCGAAGACGCGAACGGCCTCCTGACTGTGAAGGGCGAGGATACGCTGTCCGGCCGCCTGATCGAAGTCCCGGTGGAGATGGTCATCCTCTGCACCGCCATGGAAGCCAGGCCGGATGCGCCCGAAGTCATGCGGAAGTTCGGCATCGGCATCGGCCCGGACGGCTTCTTCCAGGAGCAGCACCCCAAACTGGCGCCGGTCTCCACCCCCACCAGCGGGGTCTTCCTGGCCGGGGCCTGCCAGGGGCCGAAGGACATCCCGGATACGGTGGCCCAGGCCAAGGGCGCCGCAGCGGAATGCCTGGCGCTGAGCTCCGCGGGGCAGGTGGAAATCCCGCCCATGATCTCCTGGATCGACCCCGACATCTGCGTCGGCTGCCAGCTCTGCCTCGGGCTCTGCGCCTACTCGGCCATTGAATTCAATCCTTATCTGGGCATCAGCGAGGTCAACAGCGCCATTTGCAAGGGCTGCGGCAGCTGCTCCGGCGCCTGTCCCAGCGGCGCCGCCAAGGTGAGACACTTTACCGATAAGCAGATTTTTGCGGAAATAGACGGGCTTTTACTTAACGAGGGAGTTCTGTGCCATGAGCGAGTTTGAACCCAAAATTGTGGCCTTTTTCTGTAACTGGTGCACCTTCACCGCGGCGGACCTGGCCGGCACTTCGCGTCTCTCCTACCCGCCCAACCTGAAGATCATCCGGGTGATGTGCAGCGGCATGGTTGATCCGAAGTTCGTCCTCAAGGCCTTCCTGAACGGCGCCGACGGCGTCCTCATCGGCGGCTGCTGGCCCGGGGATTGTCATTATATCAACGGCAACCTGAAGGCGCGGCGCCGGGTGGCGCTCCTCACCGAGGTCCTGAAACAGTACGGCATCGGCGCAGACCGGTTCTGGCTGCGCTGGATCGCCGCCAGCGAGGGCACCATGCTGCGGGAAGTGGCCATTGAGATGACGGCAAAATTGAAAGAACTGGGACCGAGCCCTCTGCGGGAACTGGGTCAGATGGCAGTCTGAAGACACGGAGACGACGGAAAATGGCTAAATTCGCCAAACTGTCTTTTCAGAAAGACGAATTGAATAAGAAACTGGCCGGTTTTTTCAAGGGCCTGTTGGAAAAAGGCGCAGTGGACGCGGTCCTGGCGCCCCTGGCCCAGCCCAAGCAAGGGGTCCGGCTGACCCTGGTGACCTCTGCGGCCCATACCGACAAGGTGGACCCGTTTGCGCCGGTGGCGGCGGTCAGCGGCGCCAAGATCGCCTCGTCGCTGACGGCGCGGCCCTCCGGCCGCAAAGTTGCCCTGGTCCTGCGCCCCTGTGAGGTGCGGGCGGTGGTGGAACTGGTGAAATTAAAGCAGGCCAATCTCGAGGACGTCTTGCTGATCGGGATGGACTGTTTCGGCCGCTATGAAAACACCGATTTCGCCAAATTCCTGGAGCAGGGCGGGACCTCCGAGGCTTTCCTGGAGAACGCCCAGGCCGGCAAGACCGCCGGGCCGGACTGCGAGATTATCGGGGCCTGCCAGGTCTGTGAATTTCCCACGGCGGACAATGTTGACCTAAGACTGGCCGCCATCGGCGCGGGAAGCGGCGCGGTCTTCATTGAAACCGTCACTGAAAAAGGTGAGCAGGCCCTGGAAAAGGCGGGCTTCAAGCCGGGTGAGGCCCCGGCCGGCCGGGAGGGGGCGGTGAAGAGCCTGGTGGCGGCGCGCACCGCGGCCCGGGATAAAAAATTTGCCGAATTCCGGGAGGACACCAAGAGCTTCGAGTCGCTGGCCGACCGGCTGGCGGCCTGCGTCAACTGCTATAACTGCCGGGTGGCCTGCCCGGTCTGCTATTGCAAGGAATGCGTCTTCGTCACCGACACCTTCCGGCACAGCGGCGAGCAGTTCATGATGTGGGCCGAGCAGAACGGGCTGCTGAAGCTGCCCAACGACACCCTGTTCTATCACCTGACCCGCATGACCCACATGAGCCTGTTCTGCGTCGGTTGCGGCCAGTGCACCAGCGCCTGCCCGAATGATATTGACCTGCTGCCGTTATTTCGGACCTGCGCCGAAAAGACCCAGGCCCGGTTCAATTACCAGGCCGGACGGTCGCTCACGGAAGAACAGCCCATGGCCGGATTCAAGCCGGATGAACTGGTGGAAGTGACCGGTCAGGTCAAATAGGAGCGGTATGATGGAGGAACAGAAACCTACCGGGACCGTCCTGGTGGCCGGGGCCGGCATCGCCGGGATCAAGGCGGCCATCGAGTTGGCCGAATCGGGCTATAAGGTGATCCTGACCGATGATTCCCCCCAGATGGGCGGCATCCTGGCCAAACTCGATTACCAGTTTCCCACCGATCATTGCGGCATCTGCCGGATGCTGCCCCTGGTGGGCCGCGAGTATGCTTCGCAGTATTGTATGCGCAAGGGCCTGTTTCATGAAAACATCGAGATTCTGCCCTTTACCGAGATCACCGCGGTGCATGGCGAGGCGGGCCATTACCAGGTGGAGCTGCTGAAGAAGGCCCGCGGTATTGATCCGGCCGTCTGCAACGAGCTGGGGGCCTGCCTGGACGTCTGCCCGGTAGAGGTTGAGGACGAGTTCAACCAGGGGCTGACCAAGCGCAAGGCCATCTATCAACCGGTGCCGCACAATACCCCGAAACTGCTGCTCATCGATAAACAGGCCTGCACCCGCTGCGGCGAATGCCTCAAGGTCTGCGCCACCGGGGCCATCAACCTGGAGGCCGCAGACGAAACGGAGACCAGGGAGGTCCACGCCCTCATCCTGGCTTCCGGGGTGAAGCTCTATAACACCCGGGAGTTCGAGGACGCCAAATCCTACGCGGTGTCGCCGGACGTGGTCACCTCGCTGGCTTTCGAACGGATGCTGAGCGCTTCCGGCGCCTATCAGGGCGACCTGATCCGGCGGCCGTCCGACGGCCGTCCGGCGAAGAAGATTGCCTGGATCCAGTGCATGGGCTCCCGCAACCGACGTCAGAAACGAGACTACTGCTCCTCCATCTGCTGCATGTTCGCCCTCAAAGAGGCCGTCCTGGCCAAGGAGAAAGGCGGGCCGGAGGTAGACGCCACCATTTTTTACATGGACATGCGGACCTTTGGCAAAGGCTTCCAACAATACCGGGATAAGGCGGTGGACGAGCATGGGGTGAAGCTGATCCGTTGCCGGGTGCAGGGAGTCAGGCGTAAGCCGGACGGCAGCCTGGAGATGCGTTATCTCGATCCAGAGACCAACGAGTTCCTGGTGCAGGATTACGATCTGGTGGTGCTGTCCACCGGCCAGATACCCTATGAGACCCATAAGCAATGGGCCGGGCTGCTGGAGGCGCCGCTGGATGAGCGGGGTCTGCTGGCTACGGACCAGACCAGCAAGGTCAGGGTGGCCGGCAAACCCGGCCTTTTTCTCTGCGGCTCCCTGATGGGGCTGACGGATATCAGTGAAGCCATGACCAGCGGCATGGCCGCGGCGGGCGAGGCCGGCAAATTTCTGGCCTCCCAGGGCGTGGACACGAGGCCGGAGGAGGAAATTGCCGAGCCGGCCGCCCACCGGCGGGAACTGCCGTTGGTGGCGGTGGCCCTCTGTAAATGCGGGGAAAAGCCCGGCGCCGCGGGACTCGATTATGAAATGCTCAGCATCGCATTACGGCGCTACCCCGGCGTGGGCGCGGTGCAGGTCATCGAGTCCCTCTGCCGGACGGAGGGCGACACCGCTCTCACTGACCTCCTCGGCCAGACCCAATGCAATCGGCTGCTGATCGGGGCCTGCCAGCCCTTCATGTACCGGCGGCGGCTGAAAGATGAGGCCCGGAAGGCCGGCTTCAACTCCTCCCTGGTGGAGATCATTGATCTGTTCAGCCTGGCCCGGAGGGGTATGGTGGAGCCGACCACCGAGGATTGGACCTTTCGGGCCGCGGCGGAAGTCAAAGCGGAGATCGCCCGGCTCAAATTTAAACCTGACCTGCAGGTGAGCGCCCTGCCCATCAACCAGACCGCCCTGGTGATCGGCGGCGGCCTCGGGGGCATGACCGCGGCCCTGTCGCTGGCCGCCCGGGGAACGCCGGTGCACCTGGTGGAAAAGGAGGCCCACTTGGGCGGTTATCTCGGCACCCAGGTGGAGCAGACGGTGGACGGCCTGGCCCCGAAGGCGCTGGCCGCGGAGCTGAAGCTGAAGGTCTTCGAAAACAAGCACATCACGGTCCACCTCAATTGTGAGGTGGAGAGCACCGTCGGGACCCTGGGCCGCTTCGAGTCCAAACTCCATTGTAAGGATAGTGGAGAGAACACCTATCTGCACTACGGGGTGGCGATCCTGGCCACCGGCGGGCGCGAAGGCGCCACCAGCGAATACGGTTACGGCACCTCGGAGGCGGTGCTGACCCAGGCGGAATTGAGGCAGGGCCTGGCCAACGGCGCCATCAATGCCGGTGAACTGGAGAACGTGGTGATGATCCAGTGCGTGGGTTCGCGGCAGCCGGAGGGACGCCCGTATTGCAGCCGCATCTGCTGTCTGGGGGCCATCGGCAATGCCTTGAAGATCAAGGAAAAAAATCCCCAGGCCCGGGTCTTTATCCTCTACCGCGATATCATGACCTACGGCTTTTACGAGCAGTACTACACCCAAGCGCGGGCCGCCGGGATTATTTTCATGAATTACCGCCTGGATAATAAGCCTCAGGTGGAGCTGGCGGAGGGCAAACCGGTGGTCAAATTCATGGATCCGGTCCTGCAAGAAGAGATGGAACTGCCGGCGGATTTATTGGTGCTCTCCACCGGGGTGGACCCGGAGGAGTCCAACCGGAGACTGGCCGGGGCCTTTGGGGTGTCCCTGACTGAGGACGGGTTCCTGGCCGAAGCGGACGCCAAGTGGCGTCCCGTTGAATTCCAGAAAGTGGGCCTCTATCTGGCCGGCGCGGCCCATTCCCCCATGCCCCTCAGGAGCGTGCTCCTGCAGGCCGAAGCCGCGGCCCAGAAGGCCCATACCTATCTGTCGGGACGCGAGGTGCACACGGCCGCGGTCACTTCCCTGGTGAAAGACGCCCTCTGCATCCGCTGCCGGAGATGTGTGACCATCTGTCCCTACGGGGCCAGGTCGTATAATGAGGCGGACCGGTGCATCGACATTGATGCGGCCGCCTGCCAGGCCTGCGGCCTGTGTGCGGTGGAGTGCCAGAACAACGCGGCCGAGGTCAAAGGCTGGAGCGACAAGCAGTTGCTGGCCGCCATTGACGCCAAGCTCATGGACAGTCTTTTCTCCCCATCAGTGGGATAAGAGGTAGCGATTATGGACTTACAAGAAACAGCAAGCCGGGACCTCTGGCAAGATATTTATAATACGGGCAATCTCCATTACTGTTTCAACTGCAGCACCTGCGTCTCCGGCTGTCCCGCCTCCCATGGCGAGCCGCCGCTTCTGGTGAGAAACCTGGCCCGGAAGGTGATCCTGGGACTGGAGGAGGACCTCCTGATGGATGACACCCCCTGGGCCTGCGTCTCCTGCTCTCGGTGCGAGGAGATGTGCCCCATGAACGTCATGCCCTTCGAGATGATTCTCGCCATCCGGCAATGGCAGTGCCGCAACGATGAGACCCTGATCCCGTCGGCCATCGTCGAAATCTACCAGCGGGGCTATACCCAGGCGGTGGGGGTGAACAAGGAGTTGCGCCAGTCGCTGGGTTTGCCTGACTTGCCCACCCTCACCGATAATCCGCAACAACTGGAATTGTTTCAGGAAATGCTCATGAAGATCCAGATCGTCAGCGACAACGACTATATGTTCAAGGGCTGAGCGAGCATTTTCATAGTTATGAGGAAATGAGCCATGCAATTATGTCTTTTCCTGGGCTGTAACACCCCTGCCATCCGGCCGGATGTGGAGCGGGCCATCCGGGCCTCCATGCCGGTGCTGGGCCTTGACCTGGTGGACGCCGACAACTATGTCTGCTGTCCGGCCTTCGGTTCGTTCCCGTCCGCCGATGAAGAGGCCTGGATGGCCACCAGCGGCTGGAACCTGTCCATTGCCGAGCAGAAGGGTTGTGACTTCGTGGTCCAGTGCGGCTCCTGTTACAGCTCCCTGCGCATGGGGCGGGAGCACCTGCTGCACGACGCCGCCAAGCTGGGGCGGGTCAATGAACTGCTGGAACCCACCGGGCGGCAGGTCACGGGAAAAGCCGCGGTGCGCCATGTGTCGGAGGTCCTGTTGCGGGAAGTAGGCCCGGAGAAGATTGCCGCGCAACTTAAAAAAAGTCTGAAGGGACTTCACGGCATCGTCCAGTACCCCTGCCATACTCTTTTCCCCAGCGAAGTGGTGGGGTTTGAAGAATCCCCCCGGGCGCCCCAGGGCCTGCGGCGGCTGGTGGAGGCCCTGGGAGCCGAAGTGGACGGATACAGCCGGGAACTGGACTGCTGCGGCGGGGCCGGCGGTTTCATGAAGAGCACCCCGGAGCAGGCCCTCGCGTTTGCCCAAGCCAAGTTGGATGCCATCCTCGCTGAAACCCAGGCTGATTTTATCGCGGTCTCCTGCATCACCTGCCTGATGCACCTGGAAAGGGTGCAGACCACCCTCAATCAACAGCTGGGTGAAGAGCGCTACCGGATACCGGTTTTCGACTACAACCAGCTGCTCGCCCTCTGCCTCGGATTTGAGCCGCAACAGGTCGCCTCGATCTGCACCGTCCCCAGGGACTCGGTCATCAGCCGCCTGGTGGACGTCGGCCCGGGGGCCTAACCGGGCCCTCTGCGGCGGTATGGTTAACTTGTCGAAAGCGGTCCGCAAGGGACCCCTAAGCAAAAGGTCATAAGGAGTTGACCTTTGGCCCGCCAGAGGTTATAAAAAAAGGTGTTATTCGGTGCCGGACCTCCTATCCGGCGACCATTCGCCCAGGGCGCCCGTAGCTCAGCTGGACAGAGCAACGGACTACGAATCCGTGTGTCGGGGGTTCAAATCCCTCCGGGCGCGCCAGTAAATTCAAGGGGTTAGGCTTAATTGCCTACCCCTTTTTCACCTCTTGGGCAACGTTTTGGGCAACACTTTGAATTTGGGCATCAAACCAGGCAGTATATTTTGCCATGGCGTGGTGGAGGTCTTCCTCAGAAGGAGAGATATAGTGAACGTCCATCCCGGTCAGGCTGTGGCCTAAGATCACGTCCCGATAGACCTTGTCGACGCCGGCGTTCAACATATTGGTTTTGACGGTGCGCCGGATATCGTGAAAGATGATTCCTTCCGGGTGTTCCTGGCCATGAGGCAGGCCGACTTTCTTGCAGGCCGTGAGAAAGGAGTTATGCAGCCCCCCAGGGCTTTTGATCGGCTCGTTCTGGTAAGTGAACACAAAATCATGAT
>CAZOCQ010000128.1:1275-9151 GCA_964578335.1 uncultured Desulfobacca sp. | reverse complement strand
GAAGGCCATCATATTTATGCAGCGTCACCATAAATTCTTAAGTCAACAGCATTGAGGGTTGGGGTGAGGGGGAAAAGGCTTTTCATTCTTTGGCGGGTGGGCCGCAGGTCCATGAGGAACTGTTCTGAACTTTGCCGCAGAATAAACAATCTAGGGGCATTTTTCAACACCCTGCCAGAACGCTTATCCCACCAAAAACTTTCTTAAAATCGGTTCCTGACATATGGGTAATCCTCAGCCTCGCAGGGGCGAGGGGATAAGTATCCTGGTTTTCTACATTTTTACTGGCTACTGGCTACTGACTACTGGCTGCTTTTCGGAGGTCGGCGGCAGTCAAGGGGCCTATTTCTCCTGGAGAACGTGGACCCCTTGCCAGGCAGGGGGCGGCGGTTGCCGCCGAAAGCCTTTGATCCGTTTCAAATACACTTCCGCGGCGGGGTCTCCCGGTTGCAGACGGAGCACGCCCCGGAAGCAGGCCTCGGCCTGGTCCCATTGGCAGCCGCGATAGCCGCGCAGTCCTTCGGCGAACAACGCCAGCCATTCCGGCGGCGGGTCAGCCGGTTCCCCCAGCAATTCAAAAATCTTCAACGGCTGTCGCCGGCCATAGACCTGCACCAGGTCAATTTCCCGCACCAGGAAACGCCCTTTCACCAGAGCAAAGCAATTTTCCGACAGCAGGGTGTCGGTGCCATAGACCTTGTTCACCGCTTCCAGGCGGGAAGCCACAGGACGAGAAAACTGCTGCCGTCCCGGGCCACCCGCAGATTGAATTCGGTGCCGCGGATGCCCGCGGTCACCGTGGGGTTGCATTGAACAAGGCTTACTCCGGGAATTTGCCCTGTGCGCTCCCACCAGGCGACCTGAGGCGAGCTCCACGAATCATACGAGACGCTCCTGTTTAACCGCGTTCCCGGAAGGCCGCCACGGTGCGGGCCAGTCCTTCGGATAGAGGTATTTGGGGCTGCCAGTGGAGGCGTTCCAGGGCCTGGGAGGACTCCAGGGCGCTGCGGCGCTGCTCCCCCGGTTTGGCGGGGCCGTGCTCCGGGCCGAGATTGCTGCCGATGATTTCCTGTAATTTTAAATAGATGGTGAGGATGTCGGTCTCCCGGCCGGCGCCGATGTTGAAGATGCCCGCCTGCGGATAATCCAGGGCCAGCAGGTTGGCCGCCACGATGTCTCCCACGTAAACGAAATCCCGGGTCTGGAGGCCGTCGCCGTTGATCACCGGCTGCTCACCGGCCAGGAATTTTTCGATGAAGATGGCCACCACCCCGGCCTCGCCCAGGCCGTTTTGCCTGGGGCCATAAACATTGGCGTAGCGCAGGCTGAGGGGAATGATCCCATGTTCCCGCTGGTAGAAATGGAGGTAGTGCTCCACGGCCAGCTTGGCGATGCCGTAGGGGCACTCCGGCTGGGGCCGGTCCGTTTCCTGGGCCGGAATCGGGGCCTGGTCGCCGTACATGGCGCCGCCGGTGGAGGCGAAGATAATCTTCCCTACCTTCGCCTGGGCCGCAGCCTGGAAGAGATTCAAGGAGCCCAGGATATTCTCCCGGGCGTCCATCAGGGGGTCTTCCACGGAGATGCGCACACTCATCTGGGCGGCGTGGTGCACCAATACCTGGGGGCGCCAACCGCGGATAAGGTCGGCAGCCTCTGGGGATTGGATATCATAAGGGAAAAATTGGGCCCCGGCCGGCACGTGCTCCCGGCGGCCGCTGCTGAGATTGTCCACCACCGCCACTTCGTGGCCGCGCTCCAGAAAGGCGTCGGCCAGGTGCGAACCGATGAAGCCCGCCCCGCCGGTGAGCAAAATCCGTTTTGATGTGGACATGGGTTTCCTCCGGGCAACATCATAACCGAAGCGCCTCGGCAAAGGCAAGGAATGGAAACCAGATTATCGAGGATTTGGACGGCCCGGCGGCCCGTCCCTTCCCAGAAAAGCATTGACCTTAAGCCGTTAAATTGTTATTTTGTTAATATCTATGATCAGCCCCAGGGGGCGGCAGTATGTCCAAATTAGCCAGCTATTTCAATAAAGCCGACCGCAAGAAGCTCTTTTTTGACTACCTTAAGCTCATCGGCATCCTGGAGATCATCATCTTCATCGTGGTGGTCCTGTGGGCTCAAGATGATAAATACCACCGGGTGCAAGCGGCCTTTCCCTGGCGGGAGTACGTCTTTGTGGCCTTCGCCTTCCCCATTGTGGTCACCTTTCTCATGGGGGTCATCATCACCGGCTTCAACTATTTCCTGGGAGACCCGGGGCAGCCGGGAGAGGAAGAGGGCCGTTCCCCCGAAAACCAGATGGAGGCGGTGATCGGCCAGCTCAAGCGCCTGCCCTATCTGAGCATCCTGTTTCTGTTGCTGGTGACCATCCTGGCCCTGTACAACATGGACCATATCATGGCCTGGCTCAGTTCCCTGGGCTACAACACCTTCCGGTTCCTCAGCTATGTCCTGGCCGGCCTGGGGGTCATCGTGGTCATCTACATGGTCTTCTTTCTGTTCTTTAAATACCGGCTTAACCAGAGAAACATGAAATACCAATATTACTCCAATATTTCCGAACGCCACGGGCTGATCATCCTGGATGACCGCACCGTGCTGCACAAGAACGGCAGCCTCCTGGTGCAGGGACGCCGCTGGCGGAAGCCCAAGCAGGTGGCCACCGTGGACAACCAGGCGGAACTGCTGCCTCCTGACCCTCGGGGAGGGAATAACCTGCCGGTGCCCAAGTCCTGATGCTGAATTCTGCGCCGGGCGCCGCCGCCGGGCCTTACCGGATCATCATGCTGGCCGCGCTTCCCCAGGAAGTGCGGCCTTTTTTGCGCCGCCTCCACGCCCGGCGCCGGCGGGGCCTGCCCTGGCCGGCCTGGGAATTCGCCCTGGGTCGGGTGCGGGGCCTGCTGGCCCTTTCGGGTATGGGGGCCGGGCCGGCCGGGGAAGCGGCGGCGCAGCTGCTGGCGCAATTTCGGCCGCATCTGCTGATCTCCTTGGGGTTCGGAGGGGCCTTGAACCCGGAGTTGCAGCCCGGCGACCTGGTCTTGGGGGCGGCTTTCGGGCGCTATGAGCCGCGGACCCAGGCGCTGGAATACCTGACTCCCGCGCCGGCGCCGCCTCTGGCTTTGCCGGGACTACTCGACCGGCTGGCCGCCGCCGGCTTGCGCGCTTTCCTGGGCACCTTCATCACCACTCCCTGGATTATCCATAAGGGCGGCCAGGGTGCCGCCTTGCTGCACCTGCCGGTCCCGGTGCTGGACCTGGAGAGCGCCGCCGCGGCCGAGGCGGCCTGGGATGCGGCCTTGCCGTTCCTGGGACTCCGGGCCATCACCGATGGCTTTGACGAAGATCTCCCCGATTTTCTGGTCCCGGCCGAGGGCGTACCCGGCCCCGTGGGTCTGCTGGAGGCCCTGGGCTGGCTGGCCGCGGATCCCCGGCGCCTGAAGGACCTGCTGCACCTCCGGCGCCGCAGCCGGCTGGCCGCGGCCCGGTTGGCCGCGGGGCTGATGGTCCTGCTGCCTTTATTGGAGAAACAAGGGAATCTTTCTGAAGGTAATAGCCTTTAATGGTGCGAGGAACGCACCCTACGGTTCGTCACTGGCCCCTGGCCCCTGACCCCTGACCACTGTTCTTCAAGGCCAGCCAGGTGAGAAAAGGCAGGTAGATAAAGACTCCCACCCATCCCAGGCAGTATTCGCCGATCCAGAAGGTCATGGCCAGGTTGAAGCCCAGGACACCCAGGTAGAGGCCGGAGCCCAGCAGGAGCGCGACCGGCGAACTCCGGCGGCCCCAGTCCCAGAAAGGGGAGGGGGCCGGGCCGGGGGCCAGGTATTGCAGCACCCGGATGAGCACCAGGGCCACCAGGAACCAGCCGCCGAAGTTGCTCAAGGGGATGCCGAAATAGACCCCGCCCTCGGGGTAGCCGTAGATTTGCCCCAGGAACCAGCGGTAGCCCCGCAGGGCCACGGGATCGATGACGATGTCCAGGGTGACCATGAGCACGGCCCCGAGGACCAGGGCGCGCCATGATTTCATTAGGCGGACATCTTCAGGAAGCCGCCGGCCCCCGGCCGGGTCCAGGGCCGTCAGGGCCAGGCACCAACTGGCATAGGCCAGAAAGACGTAGGACAGGGAGTCCATGAAGGGCACCCCGGCCACCCAGAGTTCCCGGTCCCGGGTGGCGGGGATATAGAGGTATTCGCCGAAGGGAAAGCCATAATTGATGGCGCAGACTTCCGCGGCCCAGGAGATGAGATAGCCCAGCGCCAGGAAGGCCAGGGCCCGGCCGGCCCCCAGGTGCAGGGTGGCCAGCAGCAGGTAAACGCTCAAGAAGATAAAGACATAGGGCCGCAGCGCGATGGTGCCGGCCAGCAACAGCAGTAACTTCAATATGCCCCGCCTTGAATACGGTTTTCGGTTTTCAGTTTTCGGTTAAAAGATTAACAATCATAATAGGGACTTATTATACATGGCGACATAAATTATTGCGCATTATTAATCTCTGCGTTCTCTGCGCTTCTGCGAGATAAAAAGGTTTCTCGCAGAGGCGCAGAGGCCGCAGAGAATGCTAAGCTGCGGTTAATGAAGTCGCTTTAATGCATATTAGGCAAAGCGGTTTAAGCCGCAAATTTCCCCGGGAAATTAACATATGCCGGCCCGGCAGGTCAAATCCCCGGTCTCCATCCTGGGAAACTTTCTCCACCGTCGTTTTACCCGACGTCGGGAATTGTGGGCAAGCGGGACCGGCAAAGAAATTGGCTTGTATTCAAGGAAGTTAATGCTTATGATTAAGGCGTAATCCGACTGGGAGCGCCGGCGTTGAAAAGAGTCTGCAAAGGATTGGTAAGCCTCGTTAAATGGACGGTTTTCGGCCTCATTATGGTGGAAATCGCCAGCTTCCTGGTGATCTCCCTGAGCAATTATTGGATTTACGGCCAACTCCGGGATGGCGAGCTGGTCCATTATGATGCCTATGCCTTGTTTCTGGAAGGGGTGCGGCCCACCCATAACAATCCCGCCCCGGGGGAGGGGGTGCGGACCGTCTGGCTGTTCGGCGGCTCCACCATGCGGGGGGCCACCGACTATGACGAGCGCACCATCCCCAGTTTCCTGGCCAAGTTCTGGAACCGGGAGGAGCCGCAGCAGCCGGCCATCATGGTGAATTGCGGGGAAGACGGCTTCAATTCCATCATGGAAACCAAGTACCTGCAAAAGCTGCTCATTGAACAATCGGCCCCCCAACTGATCCTCTTTTTTGACGGCGCCAACGACAGCGCCTATTTCGCCCAACTGCGCACCCCCGACGCCCATCAGGGCTACAGCCGCCTGCGGGGCATGATCGAGGATTACCACCGCAGTTTCTTCGGCTTGTTGAAACCCCTGAACGCCGCCATGTGGTCCTCCTTCACCCTGGAATTTTATGACAAGCTGAGAGAGGGGGTCATCCGCATCAGTCCGGAGTCCAAAGAGTTGCAGGAATTCGCCGCCAGCTGCGAAAAACGGTACGATTACATCAATAAGGTGGCGGCCAGTTTCGGGGCCAAATTCCTCCTGGTCTGGCAACCCTGCTGGTGGGCGGAAACGGACCCGGTAGCCCCGCAGGTCCGCAGCCGTGAAGACGTCATCATGAGCAAAAGATCGGCCTTGCGGGACAACTTCGTGGTTTCCTATAACGCCCTGGGGGAGCGTCTGCGGAATAAACCTTATTTCGTCAATTTTCGCAATATCTTATGTTCCCGGACGGATCCCGTGTATCAGCCCGACGGCATCCACCTGCTGGACAACGGCCGGGAGATCATGGCCCGGAACCTCGGACAGCTTCTGAAAGGCCTCCTGTTGGCCGACCAGCCCGCGGTCAACCCACTGGCCAGAATGAAATAGACTGCTTCCACCCCCAACAGCCGGGAAAATGCCCTCCATTTAACCCCTTTCCCAAAAAGAAAAAAATTGCGATACTTACAGCATTAATCGACGTGGGCGCGCTCCGCCCCGCAGGCAGGAGGCTTAGTGGATGAAAGTGGTGCTGGCCCGCACCGCCGGCTTTTGCATCGGCGTCAAAAGGGCCCTGGAACTGGTTTTAAAGGCCATTAATGAAAACCAGACCCAAATCTATACCTATGGTCCCCTGATTCACAATCCCCAGGTGCTGGACCTGCTTCAAGAGCGGGGCATTACGGTGCTCCGGCCCGGGCAGACGGTGCCGGAGGGCCTGGTGGTGATCCGGGCCCACGGCATTCCCCCCCAACAACGGCGGCAATTGGAGACCGGCAGCACCCTGATCATTGACGCCACCTGTCCCCGGGTGGCCAAGGTGCAGGCCATCATCCGGCGTTGGGCCGCCAAGGGCAGCGCCACCCTCATCGTCGGCGACGCCGACCACCCGGAAGTGGAGGGTTTGCTGGGCCATACCGAGGGCCGGGGCTACGTGGTGGTGAGCTCCCAGGACGTGGCCGCGCTGCCGGAACTGGGCGATCTCATCGTGGTGGCCCAAACCACCCAGAGCGAAGGGGTGTTTGCGGACCGGGTGGCGGAGATCAAGGCCCGCTTCCCCCAGGCCCGCATCTTCAACACCATTTGCGACGCCACCGCCTCCCGCCAGGCCGAGGTGCAGGAACTGGCCCACAACGCCGAAGCCCTGGTGGTGGTGGGGGGCCGCAACAGCGGCAATACCCAGCGGCTGGTGGAAATCTCCCGGGCCACCGGCATCCCCACCTACCACGTGGAGACGGAACAGGAATTGGACCTGGAGGAGATGAGCCGCTACCATACCGTCGCGGTCACCGCCGGGGCCTCCACCCCCCATTGGCTCATCGGCAACGTGGTGAGCACCCTGAAACACGCCTGGGCCTTCCGCCCCGGGTCCTGGATCAACTATATTTACCGGGCCTGGCGCTTCTTCCTCAAGTCCAACCTCTACGTGGCCACCGGCGCCGGGTCGCTGAGTTACGTCTCCTCCTTGCTGCAACAGGTGGAGCCGCAGTTCACCTACTTCTTTGTGGCCTTTTTTTACGTCTATTCCATGCACCTCCTGAACCACTTCACCGATAAGGCCTCCAAACTCAACGACCCGGTGCAGTCCATGTTTTACGGCAAGCACCGGCAGTTTCTGCTGAGCACCGGGGCCGTATCCGCCTGCCTGGCCCTGGGTTTGGGGGCTTATCTGGGCTGGCTCCCCTTTGCCTTTATCCTGCTGATGAGCGGCATCGGCCTGCTCTATAATTTCAAGCTCATTCCGGACCGGGTGGCCCGGGTGACCCTCGTCACCACCCTCAAGGAAATTCCCGGCTCCAAGTCGGCCTTCACCGCGGTGGCCTGGGGGGTGCTGGCGGCCCTGATTCCGGTGGTCTGCTCCGATCAGGCCCTCTCCGGGGCCACCGTCATCGCCTTCTTTTTCGTGGCCGGCATGATCTTCATCCGTTCCGGCCTCTTTGAGATCCTGGCCATTGAAGGCGACCGGGTGGTGGGTAAAGAGACCCTGGCCATCGCCCTGGGGCGCAAACGCACCCTGAAGGTGCTGTCGGCCTGCACCCTGGGGTTCATCGCCATGCTGCTGCTGGCCGCCTGGGCCGCAGTCATCCCCTCCCTGGGCTATCTCCTGAGCCTCTCGGGTTTCTACTCCCTGGGCTACCTCACCCTGTATCGCCGGGGCTGCCTGGAATCCGGCCTGATGCTGGAGTCCCTGGTGGAGGGCAACATGATCCTGGCGGGCCTCCTGGCTTTTATCTGGGACCCCTTTAATACGGTTTCCGGTTTTTGGTTGGCGTTTTTCGGTTAAAAAGGCGGTGAATGGCGGGATGCGCTTCGCTTTCCCGCCCTACCCAGCTGGGACCCCTTTAATACGGTTTCCGGTTTTTGGTTGGCGTTTTTCGGTTAAAAA
>CAZOCQ010000128.1:0-1175 GCA_964578335.1 uncultured Desulfobacca sp. | reverse complement strand
GTGAATGGCGGGATGCGCTTCGCTTTCCCGCCCTACCCAGCTGGGACCCCTTTAACACCGTGTCCGGTTTTTGGTTATCGGTTTTCGGTTAAAAAGGCGGTTTTCGGTTTTCAGTTTTCGGTTTTCGGTAGGGGCGGTTCTCGAACCGTCCTTTCTTCCTGCTCTTAAAATGTAGCCCCGGCGCCCTCGCCGGGAAATGAACTCTGAACTCGTTCCCAAGCTCCCGCTTGGGAACGCCCTTGGCCGCCAAGCTCCAGCTTGGCGAAAGCCAGTTTGTCCAAAGGGCTTTCGGGGTTTCCGGCAAAGCAGGAGCTTTGCCGGAAAATCTGGTTCCGAAGCAGGAGCTTCGGAACCAGATGTAAAGGGCCTATAAAGGCATTACCAGTTGCGTTCCTCGGCGGTGGCTTTTTTCCGAAAACCGAAAACCGTCTTCTAAGCCGTTTTTATGCAATTTTTTGTTGACAAAACTTGTAAGCCCATCTAATATGGCTTTGGCTAAAACCAGTAATGCGGAAAGGAGGTGGGGAAAAGGCAGAAATAACCGTTCGTTAAGCACCGCGGAAAGGAGAAACTGGTAACCACTTTCCAAAATTTAAGGGGGGAATATGAAAAAGATTTTGGTTTTTGCAGTAATCCTTGGCCTTTTAGTCCCGGCCGCCGCCTTCGCAGCCACCGAATTCTCGCTGGGCGGCTTCATCAAATTGGACTCCTTCTGGGATTCCACCCAGGTAGGTAAAAACCTCAACGCCGTTGCGCCTCGCAACAATGATCCCAACAACCAGCACGGCCAGATGAGATTCACGGCCCAGGGCTCCCGCTTCAACTTCACCATCAAGGGGCCCAAGGTGTTCGGCGCGCAGACCACGGGCTTCATCGAAATGGACTTTGATGCGGTGAATGGTCCGGATTCGACCAGCGCCTCCTCGGTCTATACCCCGCGTATGCGGCACGCCATGTTCCGGTTCAACTGGCCCGCCACTGAATTGCTGCTGGGTCAGTACTGGTCCTTCTTCTGCTCCTGGTATGCGGAAGCCGCCCAAGACGGTCCCATGCAGGTCACCGGCACGCCGACCGCCCGTATCCCGCAGATCCGCCTGACCCAGAAGTTCCTGACCGACTGGGAAGTGTCCGGCTTGGTCGGCAACGCCAACAGCGTGTTGTTCTACGTTAATAAC
>CAZOCQ010000127.1:0-9164 GCA_964578335.1 uncultured Desulfobacca sp. | reverse complement strand
CCCCCAAATGGAGTCGGTAAGAGTCGGCTTCCACCGGGCCGGGGGCAGGCGGCGCCATATCCGCATCAGCCGCCCGTTGGACGCCGGTGCCCACTCCGCCGGTGCAGGCCAGCGCCAACAAGGTTAAGAAAACCGAGGCCAGTCGGAGGATATGCTTCACGAGCCCCCCAGTTTCGGACGTAGCCGCCGGATAACGCCGGCTAAGGTTTTGCCTATGGTTTTCAGTAAAATCTCCAGGTCGAGCCGGAAGGAGGCCCGATTAGCATAATCCAGGTCGTAAAAGATCCATTCAGTGAAATGGGTCTTGGAATGGGCCTGCACCTGCCAGAGGCCGGTCATGCCCGGCCGCATGGTCAGCCGCAGATCACGCCATTTGGGGTTGAACTGCAGCTCCTCCTCGGCCAAGGGCCGGGGTCCCACCAGGCTCATGTCCCCCTTGAGGACGTTCCAGAGTTGAGGGAGCTCATCCAGGTTGGTGTCCCGCAGGATGCGGCCCAGCCTGGTGGTGCGGGGATCGTCGCTGATCTTGAACACCGGCCCGTCGGCTTCGTTCAGGAGGCGAATCCGGCTCTTGACCTCTTCCGCCTCCGGCACCATGGAGCGGAACTTGTACATCTCGAAGGCGACCCCATTTTTCCCGCAGCGTCTTTGGCGGAAAAAGGCTCCGCCCGGCGACTCCCCTCTAACGGCCACGGCAATGGCCAAAAAGGCCGGGGCAGAGATGATCAGGAGGAAAACGGCCACCATCAGGTCGAACAGCCTCTTAATAGCCAAATAGAGCTTGCCGGCCGGCTTATGGCCGCCGAGCAGCTTGAAGATGCTGTCCTTGCCGTTGCGATCAAGTTGCAGGCGGACGGAATCCTCCTGGCCTTCCTCCGCTGAGATGGCGGCCTGGTGTTGGACCGTGTCCCGCGGGATCTCCTTGCCGAAGCCGATAACGCAGCGTTCCAGGTAAACGCCCGCCCCGATCCGGTTATGGCCCAACAAGACGCAGCCGTTAATCACCGCGCCCGCCCCGATCTCGCAGTTCGGCCCGATGGCGCTGGGTCCCAGCACCATGACTCCCTCGTCCAGGGAGGAGCCGTCGCCAATCACCACCGGCTGATGCAGCCGGCAGGATTTACTGAGACACGGCTCAGGTCCGGGGGCGGGTTCGAACTCCTCAATTTTTTCCGAAACTTGCACCCGTTTCAGCAACACGTCCTGGTTGGCGAAAAAGTAATCCTCCATGGAGGTGAGGCCGCGGCAATAGCCGCTTATCTCCCAAACCCGGCCGGCTTCCCCGACTTCATAGAGGCGGGGAAAGAGTTGTTCCTTGAGATCGAAATACTTGCCCTTCGGGATGGCGGCCAAGATGGCCGGGTCGAAGAGATAGAGGCCGGCAGGCCGGAAGACGCTGCGCTTTTCCTGAAAGGGATGCAGCCGGTGAATGGCCCGAATGTCCTGCGCCGCGTCCACCTCCACCCGCTCCATTTCCCACGGGAGTTCAGAGGTGCGCCAGGAGGCGGCGGTGGCCAGATCCTCGTGATCCTGATGGAAGGCCAGCATCCGGGACAGGTCCTCATCCAGCAGCAGGTCGCCGCCGGCCACCCAAAAAGTGCCGTCCTCCAGCCAGGCGGCGACTTCCCGCAAAGAGCCGCCGCTCCCCAGGATGGTTTCTTTGACCAGATATTGGCAGGGACCGGGGGCGGCGGCCAGTTTTTCTTCCACCAACGCCCCCATCCCCTGGGCCACGCAGAAGATCAGGCGCTCCACACCCACTTCCGCCAAGGCGGCGGCCAGATAATGAAATAAGGGACGGTTGGCCACCGGCAATAGAAACTTGGGGCCGGCCGCCAGAGGGTAAGAGTTGAAAGTGGCCAGACCTCCGCCCAAAATTACCGCAGTGCTTACTGATGATTTCATAATCTATTGTAAAGCCAGGCCGGGATGTCGAAGGTCCGGCGGTTCAGAATGAGGTCCACCTGGCCGGCCTGCCCCAGGGTCAGTTTGGCCAGGGCCGTCTTGAGCACCGGCACCCGGGTCACCCCGGCCTGGACCACCAGAAAGCTGCGGTCCACCTGGGCGGCGTAGAGCACCGATTCGGGATGGGCATTGATGGCCGGGCCGTCCACGATGATTAGGGAATAGTCCGGGGCCAAGTTTTTCAGGAGATTATGCAGGTTGGGCGGTTCCAGATTTCTAAGCTGGCCCGGCTGGGCTGCCCCCGCCCCCATGACCAGCAGGTTGGCGACCCTGGTCGGCCTGATGACGCCGTTCGGATTCAGCGGCCCGCTGAGGAGTTCGCCCAGTCCAGGGGACTCCGCCAGGCCGAAGGCCCGGCAAAGGCCGGGGGTGTGAAAATTGCCGTCAATCAGCAGCACCGGCTGGCCCAGTTGCTCCACAGCGGCCAGGGCCAGCCCCAGGGCCACCGTGGTGGCGCCTTCCTGCGGCCTGGCGGCGCAGACCAGGAGGCTGTGGATCGGTCTGTCCCCGGCGCTGAGTAAAAGGTTGTTATAAATCCCGGCAAAAACCTGCTGGGAGCGGGGATCGTTAAACTTTTTTAGTGGATGTTCGAGGTCAAGCGTTAACCCGGCTGACATGTGACACCCTTCCCGGCCCCCTAAGGCGGATTTCTCTTAAGTATCGGCTCTCAGTAGCAATAGGTTTAGCAATAAAGGTCCTACTCCATTGCCTATCATAAGGATGACACGGCCTAAAGGACCAGGAGCTCTTGCCGCCCTGCGGCTTGGCGGCGTCATCTCCGGCGCAAACCTTTCCCTTATCCTCAATCTAATCAGGATAATGAAATTTTGCAATATTTATAGCAGGATTACCTATTCCTGTAACCCCGCCTCTGGCCTGGCCGGGAGAGCAGGGCGCCGCTGAGTGACATTTGGGACGCCACAATGGGAGTGCGGTTAACGCCGGAAGAGCCAGAGGATCAGGGTGAGGATGACGCTGATAATGATGGAGGTGGCCAGGGGAAAGTAGAAGGTGAAATTCTCCCGCTTGATGACGATATCCCCCGGCAGCCGCCCCAGCCAGGGAATCCGGGCGGCCAGCAGCAGCGCCACTCCCACCAGCACCAGGACGATGCCGGCGATGATCAGAAAACGGGCCAGCTGGGACATTTGCCAACCTTTGTGGCCATTTGATAATCGACTAATATTATTTACATTCAAGCTCAGAACTGCAAGGGGATTTTTTTTTCCGGCCAATTATCCGGTCCCAGGGATTGGCAGTTGGCCCGCCCTTGGGTTAAAATTTTTATATTATGCTGATTATTCCGGCGATTGATCTGCGGGGCGGCAAGTGTGTGCGCCTGCGCCAGGGGCGGGCCGAGGAGATGACGGTCTTCTCCGACGACCCGGTGGCCACCGGCCTGAAGTGGCAGGCGGCCGGGGCCAAATGGCTCCACCTGGTGGACCTGGACGGGGCTTTTAGCGGCAGCCCGCAAAACCTGGAGGCCATTCGCAACCTGCGTCAGGCCCTCACCATTCCCATCGAACTGGGCGGCGGCATCCGCACCCTGGACACCATCAGGGCCTACCTGGACCTGGGACTGGAACGGCTGATATTGGGCACCGTGGTCCTGAAGGACCCGGACCTGGCGGCGAAGGCCTGCGCCGACTTTCCCGGCCAGATCGCCTTCGGTCTGGACGCCAAAAACGGCCTGCTGGCGGTGGAGGGCTGGACCGAGACCAGCCGCCAGACCGCCCTGGAAGTGGCCCAGGCCCTGGAATCCTTAAAACCCGCGGCCCTGATCTACACCGACATCGCCCGGGACGGGGTCAAAAAGGGGGTCAATCTGGCCGCCACCCGGGCCCTGGCGGAGGCGGTCAACCTGCCGGTGATCGCCTCGGGCGGGGTCAGCGCCCTTGCGGACATCGAGGCCCTGCTGCCCCTGGAGGCTGTGGGGGTGGTGGGGGTCATCACCGGCCGGGCCCTCTACGACGGCAGCCTGGACCTGGCCGCGGCCATCAGGCTGGCCCAAAAAGATTGACCGCCGATTAACGCCGGTAAAGGAATTTAAAACTCGAAACTTGAAACTCGAAACTCGAAACTCCTTTCTCAGCCGCGTCCAACGACCCTCCCGTTACCTGGGCGGGGAAATCAACGCCGTCATTAAAGACCCCCGGGCCGTGGCCCTGCGGCTGGCCCTGCTCTTTCCGGACCTCTACGAAGTGGGCATGTCCCACCTGGGTCTGGGTCTGCTCTACGGCATCCTCAACCGGGAAGAGGCAATCTGGGCCGAACGGGCCTATGCCCCGGCCCCGGACCTGGAGGCCGAATTGCGGGCCGGGGGCCTGCCCCTGAGCAGCCTGGAGTCCGGCACTCCCCTGAAAGAGTTCCACCTGTTGGGGGTGAGCCTGCAATACGAACTGGGCTACACCAATTTCCTCAACATGTTGGAACTGGGCGGCGTGCCTTTGCTGGCCTCCGAGCGCGGCCCAGGCGACCCGGTGGTCCTCGGCGGCGGCCCGGCCTGCTTCAACCCCGAACCGGTGGCGCCTTTCTTTGACGCCTTATTACTGGGGGACGGCGAAGAGGCGGTGCTGGAACTGGCCGCGGCGGTGGCCGCCTGGAAGGCCGGCGGCGGGGACCGCTGGGAGCTGTGGCAAGCCTTAGAAGAAATAGAAGGCGTCTATGTGCCGGCCCTGTTTGACATGGAGTTTGACGATCAGGGCCAGTTGTGGGAAATCATCCCCCGGGGGCGCCGCTCCGTCATCCGCAAGCGCATTCTGGCTGACCTGAATGGCGCGGCGGTTTCGCCCCAGGCCCTGGTGCCCTGTTGCCAGATCGTCCATGACCGCCTCAACCTGGAGATCGCCCGGGGCTGCACCCGGGGCTGCCGTTACTGCCAGGCGGGCATGATTTACCGCCCGGTGCGGGAGCGGGAAGCCGCCGGGAGCCTGGCCTGGACCGCAGCGGCCCTGGCCGCCACCGGCTACGAGGAGCTCTCCCTGTTGACCTTGAGCGCCGGGGACTACGGTTCCCTTCACTGGCTGCTCACCGCCCTCATGGACCGGGTGGCGGCCCGGCAAGTGGCCGTTTCACTCCCCTCGCTGCGGGCCGACACCCTGAGCCCGGAAATCCTGGCGCAGCTTCGGCGGGTGCGGCGCACCGGCCTGACCCTGGCCCCGGAGGCCGGCGCCGAGCGCCTGCGCCGGGTGATCAACAAGAACCTGCCGGAAGAGGTCATCCTGGCTTCGGCCCGGCGGGCCTTCGGGGCGGGCTGGGACTTGCTCAAGCTCTATTTCATGCTGGGGCTGCCCACCGAGACTCCAACGGACCGGGAGGCCATCCCGGCGCTGGCCCGGCAAATCCTGCAGACCGGCTCCCGCCGCAGCAAGCTCAACGTCAGTTTGGGGAATTTCATCCCCAAATCTCACACCCCGTTCCAGTGGGAGCGGCAGGCGGGCCTGGAAGAATGCCGCCGGCGCCTCCACGAAGTCAAGGACGGGCTGCGCCACCGGCAAATCCAGGTGAAATGGAACTCCGCGGCCCAGACCTGGCTGGAAGGGGTCTTCTCCCGGGGGGACCGGCGGCTGGCGCCGGTGCTGCTGGCGGCGCAGCGTTTGGGATGCCGGCTGGACGCCTGGAGCGAGCACCTGCGCCTGGAGCCCTGGCGCCAGGCCTTCCGGGAGGCCGGGGTGGAGCCGGATTCCTATCTGCGGGAGCGGGACCCGGAAGAAGTCCTGCCCTGGGAGCACCTGGACTGCGGGGTCAGCCGGGAATTTCTGCTGGCGGAGCGGGACCTGGCCTTCCGGGGTCTGGAGACCCCCGACTGCCGCCAGGCCGGCTGCCAGGACTGCGGCGTCTGCGACCACGACCAGATCACGCTCCGGCTGGAGCCCTCTCCGGCGGCCCGGCCGGAGGCCGCAGCTATTTCGGACCCGAAGCCGCCCCAGCCGGCGCGCTACCGCCTGACTTATGCCAAGCTGGAGCAGGCCCGCTGGCTGGGGCACCTGGAGCTGGCGTCCGCCTTCCACCGCAGCCTGCGCCGCTCCGGGCTGCCCTTGGCCTTCAGCGAGGGGTTCCATCCCTTGCCCCGGGTGTCGTTCCACGGCGCCTTGCCGGTGGGAGTGGAGTCCCTGGCCGAGACCCTGGACCTGGAATTGACCGCTCTCCTGGACCCAGCGGCCGTGATGGCCGGCCTCAACCGGGTCCTGCCGCCGGGCCTGCAGGTCCTGGAGGCGGTGCGCCTGCCCAAGCGGCTGCCGCCGCCGGTCCGGGAAATGGCGGTCTATCAGGTGGCCAGCCCGGAGCCGGTCTTCGCCGGTGACGCCGCCGCGGCCTTCCTGGCCCAAGAGGAAGTTCCGGTGATCCGCCGCCGCCCCAAGGAAGAGGACCGGACCATTGACCTGCGCCCCCTGGTGGCGGAACTTATGGTGAGCGACCCCCGGCGCCTGGAATTGCACCTGCGCCGGCGGGAAAAAGACAACGTCAAGGTGACCGACGCCCTGAAGTGCATCTTCGGCCTCGACGAAGACCGGGCGCGGGATTTGCAGATTTTAAAATTGAAGTGAATATGGCAAATTCACTGCTCATCAGCGTGGCGGATTGCGACGTCCGGGTGGCCCTGGTGGAGGACGGGCGGCTGGCGGAGTTTTTTCTGGAGAACCGGTTTAGGACCGGCCCTGTCGGCAATATTTACCGGGGCCGGGTGCTCCGGCTGCTGCCGGGTCTGGCCGCGGCCTTTGTTGACCTCGGCCTGGAACGGCCCGCTTATCTGTTCGCCGAGGATGTCGCGGCCCAAGATGATGAATTCCAGCGCCTCTGGCTCAAGGATGAGCCGGAGGAGGCCCCGCGTCCCAAGCAGCCGCCCGCGGCCATCGGCGACCTGCTGCACGAAGGCCAGGAGATCCTGGCGCAGGTCTTGCGGGGCCCTCTGGGAAACAAGGGCGCCCGCCTCACCACCCACCTGACCCTGGCCGGCCATTACCTGGTCTATTCCCCCACCCAGCCTCATCTGGGGATTTCCCGGCGCATTGCCGACGATAACGAGCGCCAGCGTCTGCGGGCCATTCTGGAGGAATTGCAGGCGCCGGAAGGCGGCTTCATCGCCCGCACCGCCAGCCGCGGCCAGGACCGGGAGAAGCTCCGGCGGGAACGGGACGTTTTGCTGGCCCGCTGGCAAAAAATCATCCAGCAGAAAGACGCGGCGGCGGCCCCGGCCTTGCTTGACCGGGAAATGGAAACCTGCCTGCGGGTGGTGCGGGAGCTCTTCTCGCCGGAGATCGACCGGCTGGTGGTGGATGACCCGGCGGCCTTTGAGAAGATCAGCGATTATCTGGAATCGTTGAATCCATATGACAAATACCGGCTGGAGCTCCATGCCGGCCCGGAGCCCTTGTTCAGCCATTTCGGTCTGGAGCTGGACTGGCCGCGGCTGTTGGCTCGCAAGGTCTGGCTCAAGAGCGGCGGCTACCTGCTGTTCGACCCCGCCGAGGCCCTCACCGCCGTGGACGTGAACACCGGGCGCTTCGTGGGCCGGGATGATTTGGAAGAGACCATCCTGCAGACCAACCTGGAGGCGGCCCGGGAGATTGCCCGGCAGCTGCGCCTGCGCAATATCGGGGGCCTCATCGTCATTGATTTCATTGACATGGAGCGGACGGACCACCGGGACCAGGTTTATCAGGCCCTATTGGAGGCGGTCAGCCGGGACCGGGCCAAGACCACGGTCCTGCCCGTCTCGGCCCTGGGGCTCGTCGAAATGACCCGGCAGCGTTTGGGCGACGGTCTGGCGCAGGGGGTGACCGAGCCTTGCTCTTGCTGTGAGGGCGGCGGCCGGGTCTTGAGTCCCCAGGTTATGGCCTGCGACCTGCTGCGGCGCCTCACCGCCGAGGCCCGGGAATTCCCCGGCTGCCGGCTGACCCTCACGGTCCATCCCCAGGTGGCGGCGATTCTTAGGCAGGAAGGGGAGGCTCTGTGGGCCCGGCTATCCGCGGAACACCGGGTGCGGGTGGAGATCCGCGAGCAGCCGGGCCTTTCCCGGGATGATTATGAGTTGACCCATGAACTGAAGAAGTGATCATTGGCCAGTTAGCAGTTGCCAGGGGCATAGGTTGGGGGTTAGAGCTATAGATAGGGGTTGTGAACAGATTTTTTCATAAATTTATGATATCTTGAGTTTTATACGAAGCGACTTAATTGTCCGCGCTGAGCATTCTCTGCGGCCTCTGCGCCTTTGCGAGAAACCTTTTTATCTCGCAGAGACGCAGAGAGCGCAGAGATTAATAATGCGCAATTATTTATGTCGCCATGTATAGCTTACAAGCCTGTGAGATATCCGAATGAGTATAAATGATGGCGATTCCCTTCCAAACGTGTTCATTGTACACACCTCTTCAGTCTTGGGAGATACTAATGAAGGACTCACGGGTACCGAAATAATTAGATATTTTACCGGCTACGCGATTGAATTTAATGTTGATATTCCATATGCAGTATATCCATTCAGCGGTCAAGTGGCCAAAAGGACTGCTTTAAACCAAAATTTATATGCATTTTCTGCGAGACAACAATATAAAATCATTAAAGAATTATGTGAATTAGAAAAGCTTAAAAACAACCAGAGAATCAAAGATCTCAAAATAAAGCTTTTATCCAGATATTCTCAATTTGCTGGGGATGAGGCAGCAGCTGAAATTAATGAAACTCTTATAGAAGAAACAAGGCATTGGCTTGATGCTTATCCAGAATCATTGAAATTATATCAAGATGCTTTAGCAAAATTTGAGAATAATATCTTTACTAGGAATATTTTAGATGATTTGCGTCTTTCTCTTGAGTTGCTTCTGAAGGCAGTTCTTAAGAATGATAAATCTTTGGAAAACCAAATTGATACATTAGGGAGACATTTGAAAGACAAGGGTTGTTCAAAACAACTTATTAATATGTTTGTTAAATTAGTGGAATATTATTGTAAATATCAAAATTCTTACGTTAAACATGATGATGCCGTGATTGAAGAGGAGATAGAGTTCATTTTCGAGATAACGTCTTCTTTTATGAAGCACATTGTCAAACTTTCTTGATAATGGAGCTAACCTATAATATTGGTCTCTAACTCGAACTAGAACTGACTACTGGCAACTGACATGTCCACCGCCCCCATCATCCTAGGCACCGCCGGGCACATTGACCACGGCAAGAGCTCCCTGATCAAGGCCCTC
>CAZOCQ010000126.1:0-9172 GCA_964578335.1 uncultured Desulfobacca sp. | reverse complement strand
CATGGCAGATACGGCCGCTACGGGGGCCGGTTTGTGCCGGAGACCCTGATGCCGGCCCTGTTGGAGTTGGAGGAGGCCTATCGCCGCATCAGCCGGGAGAAGGAATTCAAAGACGAATTGGCCTGGTATCTGAAGGATTACGTGGGCCGGCCAACCCCGCTCTATTTCGCCCGGCATTTGACCGAAGCCCTTAAAGGCCCACAGATCTATATCAAGCGGGAGGACCTGGCCCACACCGGGGCTCACAAGATCAACAACACCTTGGGGCAGGGGCTGCTGGCCCGGCGCATGGGCAAAAAGCGGCTCATCGCCGAAACCGGGGCCGGCCAGCACGGAGTGGCCACCGCTACGGTGGCCGCCCTGCTGGGCCAGGAGTGCGACATCTACATGGGCACCGAGGACATCCGGCGCCAGCGGCTCAACGTCATCCGCATGAAGCTGCTGGGCGCCACGGTGATCCCGGTGGAGTCCGGCAGCCGGACGCTGAAGGACGCCATGAACGAAGCCATCCGGGATTGGGTCACCAACGTGCGCCACACCCATTACGTCCTGGGCTCGGTGGGCGGGCCGCACCCCTATCCCATGATCGTGCGGGATTTCCAGTCGGTCATCGGCAAAGAGGCCAAATCCCAACTGCACAAGGCGGCGGGCCGGCTGCCCAACTGCCTGGTGGCCTGCGTGGGCGGCGGCAGCAACGCCATGGGCCTGTTCCATGCCTTTGTCCAAGACCCGGTGCGCTTCGTCGGAGTGGAGGCCGCCGGGCACGGCCTGGCCAGCGGCCACCACTCCGCCACCCTGGTGGCCGGCACGGTGGGGGTGCTGCACGGGGCCTTCAGTTACCTGCTGCAAGACCCCTGGGGCAACATCCAGGAGGCCCATTCCCTGGCGCCGGGGCTGGATTACCCCGGGGTGGGGCCGGAGCACTCTTATTTCAAGGACAGTGGGCGGGCCGAATACGTGGCGGTGAGCGACGCCGAGGCCCTGGAGGGCTTTAAGCTCTTGAGCCGCACCGAAGGCATCCTGCCGGCCCTGGAGAGCGCCCACGCGGTGGCTTACTTGCAGCGGCTGGCGCCCGAATATAGCAAGGGCGACATTATTATTGTCAATCTCTCCGGCCGGGGCGACAAGGACGTGGACGCGGTGGCCGAGGCCCTGGAGGTGTCCGGTGCATAGGGTTGATCAAGTTTTCAAGCGGCTCAAGGCCAAAGGCGAGAAGGCCCTGATTCCCTTTATCACCGCCGGGGACCCGGACTTGGCCACCACCAAGGCCCTGGCCCTGGAGATGGCGGCGAGAGGCGCCGACCTGCTGGAGTTGGGCATTCCCTTCTCCGACCCCCTGGCGGACGGTCCCACCATTCAGGCCTCCAGCAACCGGGCGGTGCAGGGCGGGGTGCACCTGGCCGAGGTCCTGCAACTGGCCGGCGAGGTGCGCCGGGAGACGGAAATACCTCTAATTTTAATGGGTTATTACAACCCAATTTTACAGTACGGCCTGGAGCGCACGGCCCGGGAGGCCGCGGCCCTGGGGGTGGACGGCTTCATCATCCCCGACCTGCCGCCGGAAGAGGCCGGCTCCTGGCGGGTGGCCGCGGTCAAGGCCGGGGTGGCCGCCATCTTCCTGGCCGCGCCCACCAGCGGCGCCGAACGCATCAAACATATGGGCCGCCTCACCAAGGGGTTTCTATATTATGTCTCGGTCACCGGCATCACCGGGGCCCGGACTGAATTGCCGCCGGAGTTGGTCGAGGCTTTGAAAGAGGTGCGCGCCTTGGTGAAAGGCCCTCTGGCGGTGGGGTTCGGCATCTCCACCCCGGAGCAGGTCAAGTGGCTGGCCCCTTACGTGGACGGCATCGTGGTGGGCAGCGCCATCGTCCAGCGGGTGGCGCGGCTGCAAGGACCGGAGCTCATTAAGGAGGTCGGCGACTTCATTGCCGCCCTGAAGGCGCCCTTGCGCTCTGTTGCCTGATTATTGCAGCAAGATTAATAATCCGCCCCTGACCATCCGAGTGGATGGTCAGGGGCTTTTTTATCGCCTTATTAGATCCTCGGCGGCGTTCCGACAATTTTGTAACCCTCTAAAATTTAAGAAAAATAGGTAATTTTACTAGGTTGATTTTATAATGTTTAATACATATGTGAGAACAAAATAGCATGACAAGGAGGGGTCATGAAGAGATTAACTCTGATTATTTGTTGGGGGGCGGCGGTGCTGTTGATGTTTGCCGGTCCCGCTTTCAGTTTCATGGGGATTAATTATTCGCCTTTCCACTTAGCCGACCAGTCCCCTAATACCGGCACGGCGATACCCGACTCCCAGTTCATTGCCGATTTGCAGACCATCGCCACCAAATTCAAGGTCATCAGGACCTATGGGGTGGATTCCACCACCCGGCTGAACCGCATCGTGCCGCTGGCGAGCACCCATACACCTTCGGTCAAGATCTGGTTGGGCGTTTATGAGAACGGCTCCTTCAACGGGGGGGCCAATAAGACTTATCTTGACACCGCCATCAGCCAGGCCAATACCTACGCCAATGTCGAGGCCGTGGTGGTGGGCAATGAATGTTTTGCCGGCGAAATCGCCAGTCCGGTGACGGTGGAGCAAATGATTGCGGATTTACAATATGTTAAAAAAGGGATAAAAAACAAAAACATTAAGGTCACCACTTGTCTCAGGTATGAGTCCGGCGCCAACAATAACAACGGCCTACGGGTGGCGCCCTATTGCGACGTCATCATGGTCAACGTCTATCCCTTTTATGGCGGCGTTTCCATCAGCAACAATCAGGCCATCAATAATCTGATCAACGCCTATAAGAACATTTTTGTGCCCCGCTATCCCGGCAAAGCCATTGTCTTCGGAGAAACCGGCTGGCCCAGCGCGCCCTCCGGCACTCCCATCGGGGCGGCGGTGCCCAGTGTGGCCAACGAGGAAACCTTCACCAAACAGGTGATCGCCAGTGGGCCCAAGCTGTGCGACACCTTCCTCTACGCGGCTTTTGACGAACCTTGGGGGCCGGGGGGCAACGCCTGGGGACCCCATTGGGGCATCTGGGATCAGAACCGCAACCTCAAGTTCACCTTGGCCCCCGGGGGCGGCAGCGTTACTCAAGAAGCACTGCCCTGGCTGGGGGTGTTGGAATAGCGGGGCTGGAAAGCTTTAGCTTTCGGCCTTCAGGCTGTAGGCGCGTCCGGAGGGAGTAAAAACTCGGCTGACGCCGGTGGCCGGAAAAAGCCCGCAAGTCCTTGCCTGATGCGACTCAGGAAGAGATAACCCGGATAGAGCAAAGGCGCGAGTTTCGCCAGCAGGAGCCCCAGGAGCCGGCCGGCTCCCCGGTCGATCCGCAGCTTGAGGCCCCCGGGCCAGGCCACCGCCACCACGCGCCCCAGGACTTGCTGCGGCCGCAGGCGCTCGGTGGCCCACCAGGGGAAGGCGTCTCCCCGGGTGAGCAACACCGGTTTTCCCTGTCTCTGTTCCTGTCTGAGGAGGCGGTGAGCCACCAGGAATTTCCCGGAACGGTAAAGAAGCACGTCCCCGGCGCGCCAGCGGTCCGCCGCCACCGGCTCCACCTGGATGAGGCTGCGGTTGCGGATGAGGGGAAACATGCTGCCGCCCAGGGTCCGGCAGCAGAGGCCGCGCCCCTGCGCCATCAAGGCAGAACTCAAGGCCAGAAGCCTGCTCTCAGCCGGCCTCATGCTGCCCTCGGATGAAATCCACCACGCTCTCGTCCGGCACAAAGCCCAATTCAAAGCAGGGAATCTCGGTCACCACCCGGTTGATGATCTCCAAGGTGTTCGCCATCCCCTGGTGATCGTAAAAAGGCGGAAAACATCGGACCAAGAGGCGGGTGGCGGCCTCCAGGGGCGTCAGGGGGGAGAGATAATTTTTGGGGGCCTGAGCCAGGAAACAGAGTCTTTCCAGAGGAACGCTTTGGGGGGAGGCGATGCGGGCGTCTCCGTGCCAGGGGGTGCCGAACATCCAGACCCGATCGCCTTCCGGGCGCAGGATGAGGCGGTCATCGCTAAGCAGAGTGGCCGCGGTCTTCTGCCAGAGGCGGGCCAGGGTGCTCTTGCCGGCCCCGGAGACGCCGCAAAAGGCCAGGCCCCGGTCGTCGTCCACCAGACCCAAGGCGTGGATGATCAGTCCTTGGCGCCAACGGGCCAGATAATTAATGAGCAGCACTTCATCCAGGGGATACTCAAAAGGGTCAATACCGGGAGCCGCCCCCGGTGACTCAGAAGTAAGCGGGTTATTATCCGGATCGAGGTAGAGCTTGCCGCCAGAAAGATCCTGCTTTAAGATTACCAGGCGATTGCTGGTCCCGCCGCCAACCGGTGAAATCATGGCCAAGACTAAATTTTCCCCGCACCGGTAAAGACTCCAGGGCCCGTCACACTCAAAGACCTTTTCCTGAAAGTCCACCTCCGGGAGCTCGCCGTAATGCACCTGCAAGACGACGTCGGCCGGGCCGTCGGGCGCCGCCAGGAAAAGCCGATGGGCCGGGCCGAGGCGCAAAGGCGGACAGCCTTCCTGCGCCGCGGCGGCGACAACCACGTTCCCCATTTTGAGGCGGATCATTGTTTGCATGTGGGCAGCCAGGCTTCTTTTAGCGAAAAAGACAAGGCTCGAAAGGTTTCTTCTTAGAGCGTCAGCTTCCTTGATTCCAGCGGCATCTTAGGGCGCGGCAGAGATAACGGGGCCCGCCGCCGTATTGCGTCTTGCAGGCGGTCAAGACCGCTTCATCCGGCCGCAGTTCCACTTTAGTCAGGGTCGGCTTTTGGTAGGGCTTTTTGGTCCCCATGGCAGGCCTCCTGCGGCCAAGTTTGCCCCTGTATTAACTTCCCTTCTGTCGGCACCAGCCACCCTTGCCATGACAAAAATTGAATCCTGGGCCCGGGGAGACCCCCTTGCAGCCGGTCAACACGGCTTCTTCCGGCTGAAGTTTTACCCGGAGCAGGGTCGGTTTGTGGTAAGGCTTCTTGCCCTCCCTGGCGAATTCTTCCATAAAGCTCACGACCAAACGTCTAATCCAAATGCCGCGGCCCGCAGGCGGGCGATGCGGCAGAGGTAATCCACCGGTTGCTCCGGATCGCCGTGCTCCAGCTGGGACCACCCGGGACACTGTTCGCACAGAGATATTAACTCGCAGCTGCTGCAAGAGTTAGGGGATAGCCGTTTCTGTTGACGCACCTTGAGAAGAAAGTCTTCCCAGCCCTCCTTGAAGGACCCTTGCGAGAGGTCATAAGCCGGCTGGCGGGCCAGCATGCAGGCGCTCAGGCTGCCGTAAGGGTCAACATGAAATACCTCCGAGCCGGCCCCGCATTGATAAAGGTCGTCCGAGTCGGGGCGTCCCTGGAATAATTGCAAAAAATCCCGCCACTCCGCCAAACGCCGGCGGTCTTGTAAGTCCAGTTCCACCAATTTTTCCGGGGAAATCCTGAAGGCGCAGGGGGTGCGGGAATCATCCACCCGGGGATTGATCACCGCGTCAAACCGGAAGGGAACCCCCAAGTCCGCCGCCCAGCTTTTCAGGTCCGCCAATTCATGCTGATTTAGAGTCAGGACCACAGTCTTCAGGTTAAGGTTGATTTGGCGCTCCAAAAGCAAGTGGATGCCCTGGAGACACCGGTCATAGGAACCGGAGACCCCGGTCACCGCTTCGTAAGTTTCCCGGGTGCGGCCGTAAACGCTTATTTCCACGACAAACGGCCGCCAGGCGGCCAGATGGTCGGCAATGGCGGGGGTGATCAGGGCGCCGTTGGTGAACAGGGTGAGGAGCAATCCCTGCCGTTTGGCATGGGTGTAAATTTCCAGGAAATCGGGGCGCAGCAGAGGCTCCCCGCCGGTGAGCAGCAGCCAGAGGCAGCCTTCGGCCACGATTTCGTCCAGGAGGCGCCGCCATTGCGACAGGCTCAGCTCCTGCTGCCGGGCGCGGCGGTCGCCGGCCGGCAGATTGAGGAAGCAATGAACGCAACGCTGGTTGCAGCGCCAGGTCAACTCCAGGCTGCCGGACAGGGGCAGGCGGCGGCCCCCCAGATTAGCAAACAATCTTTTGCTAAACTCGCCGTACGCCATTTCAGGTGGATGAAGGCATCCCATGTCAGACAGCCTTTATTCCGCCAACTTCCTGCAATTGCATCAAAATCTCGATCAAGTCCGCTTCCGCGGCGGCGGGGCTGACCTCAAATTCGGCCAGGAGCATCTCTTTCAGTTCCCGGACCGACCGTTGTCCGTCGATGAGTTCCCAGATGGTCGCCGCGGTTTCATTTAAAACATAGATGCATTCCAGGTCCGCCACGTTATGCCGGATGGGGACCAGCAGGCACTCACCGCCGATTTTTCTAAAGACCACTGCGGGGTCTTTGGCAAAGCGCGACTCTAAATTAATCAAGCCCCAGGTTAACCTTAACAAAATTTAATTTAAACATCGATACAACTAAATAGCAATAATAGTGCCAATTATATAAAAATCAAGAGGTCCCATTGATAATATTGGAACAAGGGAGGCAGGCGCAATTGAGCTCAGGGACTTGGGAGGGCAGGCATGATGGGGTCAAGACCAGTCAGGCGGGCCATCACGGGAAGCAACTCTTTGAAACGAGGACGGTTTTATTTTAACAAGTTGAAGCTCAAGCTGGCTCCGGCGGGGCTGTGTTCCAAATCAGGATGCCTTCCTGAACCAGTTCTTGAACAAATTGTTCACAATCCCGAACCGCCACCTCCGGCTCCACCGCAAATTCCTGCACCATTGCGGCGGCGATTTGGGCGATACTGTGTTGACCGTCGCAGCGCTCCCAGATGAAGGCGCCCACCGGACTTAAGTTATAGAAAAAGCTGTCCGTGAAGTTGACGATAAGCGCCTCATCGCCCACGGTGCGATGGGCGGTGGCCTCAGCCCTGGCCGGGTAGCGTTGCATATTCTGTTTCAGACCGCAATCCTCCTGGGAAAAATCGCTTTAAGGCAACAATACCGGGGAAATATTTGAGCGCCCAAGGCAGCGTCAGACTAAGGCCCAGCCCGCAGAAACGGGCGGCAAAGGATACCAGGGAGCGCACCTGGTCATGGCGTTGCCGGGCCACCGCCCTCCCCAGTATATCATAGGGGCTTACGGGGGGATCCAGGCAGGGCAAGCGGTCTCCTTTGGTGACCACCCGGCGGGCCGATTTCAGCACCAGGCGGTGCAAGAGCAATCCTGAGGAGCCGTTGGTAAGGACCACCTCGCCTATCCGGGCGCTATTTCCCGGAACGATGGTGACGATATCGCCGCTGCGCAGCCAGGGAGTCATGCTGCCCCCGAAGGCGCGCAAACGCATGGCGCGTCCCTGCTTCAGGCCTTGCAGCCAAAGTTCGATTTTATGCGGCATCCAGGACCTGCCAGAAATCGTTGGTGGCCTGAAAATGAAAGAGAAATCCCGACACCTGCTTCGACAACTGGAGCGCCAAGTCAAGGATCCTCTCCTGCCGCGGCTTCCAGGTGGTATAAGAGCAGACCCGGGGCAGCAGGAGATTTAGGGTTTCTTGCGGAGTTAAGGGGAGGACGCGATTCTCCCGGCTTTGCACCGGGAAAAAGAGACCCTTGACCGGCGCAGCCAGCTTCTCTCCGGGCCGGTTCCAATCCCCGAAAAAGGGAGTGCCGCAGGCCAGGACTTCGTCTCCGTCTTCGGGCCGGATCAGCAGGGAAATCTCATCATTGAGCACCGCTTTGCCGGCGGAGTGCGCCACGATGGTGGTCTTTCCGGCCCCCGAAGGACCCGGAAAGACATAGGCCCGGCCCTGGTGCACCAGACTGGCGGCATGCAGCATCAGGGCCCGCTCCGATAACTCGAAAAAATAGATGAGGCGCAGGACGTTTTGCCAGGCTTGCTCCTCGGCCAGGCGGACCGCCGCGCTTTTGCCTTGAAGATCGAGGGCTGCCGTAAAATTATAACTTCTTAAAAAGACGCGGTCTTCCTCCTCGGCCAGCCAGAGCCCTTCCTCATAACTCCCGCTGAACAGGGTCAAACCTGGGGGTCTGGGCAAGTCCTCCGGGGGCACCGTTTCCACCTGGACTTCCCATCCCTGGGAGACCGGGTTCAGGAGAAAGGGAGGCGCCCGCCAATCCCGGCGCGGGTTGATGGTGCGGCAATAAGTGGTTCCGGGAGGCAAATCAACTTCCGATGGCCCGGCAATGGGCGACGGGGGTCGCCTTCATCCGGCCCTGGCCCGAACAAGCCAGGGTGAAGCGTTCGAAGATGGTTTGCTTCTGCCAGCTCGGTTTGGCGTAGGGTTTTTTGGCGAGAATTTTGGTATCCGGCTCTTTTTTCATAACTGTCTGCCTTAATGAGTGGATCGACTGTGCCCCTGTTGGTACGGCTGGCACAGGGTTTGATCGGCCGGGGACAGGGATTGTTGCAGACGACGCACCCGATTTAAGGTCGCCGAGTGCCGCCAGAGGCGCTCGAAGGGCTCGCCGTGCCGCAGACTGCCGCAGGGCCAGGGAAGATCAACGCAGGGCCAGACTTCGCCGTCGGCTCCGATATAACAACTGATGATGCCGGCCTTACACCCTCCCTGGAGCTCCGGGGCCACGCCGAGGGGTTCGTCACTCTCCCCCGCCAGCCAATGTTGATCCAAATATGCCCGGTTTTCCGGATTCAAGGCTAATCCCGGCGGATGTGGACGGCCATCCCATTTCATAGACAGGCCGCTGTCGAAACGGATCAGGCTCCCCCGCCGGTCGGCAAAATCCTTGAGCGCCGGCAACTCCCGGAAATTGAGATTACAGACCAGGCAGTTAAACCCCACCCGGAGGTTGGCGGCCCGGCAGTAATCCAGTGACCTTTGCAAGCGGGCCCATGACCCGGGAGTCTGAGTAATAGCGTCGTGGATTCGGGCTATCAGGCTGTAGAGGCTGACATGGATCGCCTCCAGGCCGATCTTATTCAGCTCCCGGCATTGTTCGGCCTCCAGACCCCAGGTCCCGCTCGTCAATAACGTAATGGAGAAATTGAGACGGCGGGCGTAAGTGAGCAATTCCAAGAGGTCCGGGCGCAGGAAGATCTCTCCGCCGCTGAAAGTCAACAAAAAAGTCCCGGCGGCCGCCAGTTGCTCCAGGATGCCCTTAACCTGGTCGGTGTCCAATTCCGCCGGCCCCCCCGATCCCGCCCGCCAGGCCTCCGGCAGATAACAAT
>CAZOCQ010000125.1:0-9255 GCA_964578335.1 uncultured Desulfobacca sp. | reverse complement strand
AGAGTCTACTTCCCCCTCACCCTAACCCTCTCCCCCATTGGGGGAGAGGGGATAAAGAAGGCCATGTGCGAACCGCTCCAACGCCGCCCGGTTTTGGCTGAAAGCTGAAAGCTATAAGCTTACAGCTACTCACACCTTGCGCAAGGCGCTGCCGCCGTTCTTGATTTCCGAAAAGATCATGCGCCCGGCGGTGGTCTGCAGGACGCTGGTGACCGCCACGTCCACCTCCTTGCCGATGAAGCGGCGGGCGTTTTCAATAACCACCATGGTGCCGTCGTCCAGGTAGGCGACCCCCTGGCCCTGGGATTTGCCCTCCCGGAGGATCTGCACGTGCAGGGTCTCCCCCGGAAGCACCGCGGGTTTCATGGCGTTGGCCAGCTGGTTGATGTTGATGACCTCTATTCCTTGTAATTCCGCCACCTTGTGCAGGTTGAAGTCATTGGTGAGGATCTTGGCCCGCAGTTTCAAGGCCAGGGCCACCAATTTGGAATCCGCGCCCGCGGCGTTGGGGATGTCGTCTTCGGTGAACTCCACCCGCAGGGGGTTGCCTTGCTGCAGGCGCTTCAGGATATCCAGCCCCCGGCGGCCGCGGGTGCGCCGCAGGTCATCGGAGGAGTCGGCGATGTACTGCAACTCCTCCAGAATGAATTTGGGCACGATGAAGGTGCCCTCCAGGAAGCCGGTTTCGGCGATGTCGGCGATGCGGCCGTCGATGATGACGCTGGTATCCAGGATTTTCAGGGCATGACGGGGGACCGTCTTGCTCACCGGGTCCAGGAAATAGGGAGTGCTGACCTCCGAGACCTTTTTGCCCCCCAAGACCAGACCGATATAACCAAAGATGGCTGAAAAAAAGATATATAAAGGGATTTGCAGGTTGGGGAGTTCCAGGTATTTATCGAAGGGGTAGCTGGCCAGTTTGCCGATGCCCAGACCCACCACCAGTCCCAGGGTGCTGCCCAGGATGGTTTTCAGGGGAATGCGCTTGATGACCTGCTCCAGGGCCAGGGTGATGAAGGCCACCGCCACGCCGGCGGCGCCGCCGGCCCAGCCTGCCCACCACAGGTGGTTGAACTGGGGGATCTGGTCGGCGATGAGGTAGCCGCTGACGGCGCAAATCGACCCTAAGATGGCCCCGGTGACCATCTTCTGTAACACTCAGCTTTCACCTCCTTTCGCTGAAGCAATGACCGGCAGGAAGGCCGCTCTCAAGGCGGCGGACAGAAACCGCGGCCGGGGCCGGACCCTCGCGGGCCTGATAAAGGCTCTAGCCCAGAAAGATAATAAAGTATGAAAAATGTGGCGCAAAAAGTAATTGACCCGTGGTCGGCCGCGTGAATTACTTTTAGACATTTCCCAGCAACTCTTGGAGCTGGGCTTCGATTTCGGTTTCTTGCTTCTTGTTGGCCAGGGAGAGTTCTTTGATTAATAGGTTCTTGGCGGTGTCCAACATCTTGCGTTCTCCGAAAGAGAGATCTTTCTCGGACTTGAGCAAGGTGAGGTCACGTAAGACTTCGGCCACTCGGAAGGGGGAGCCGGTCTTGATTTTGTCCATGTAATCGCGATAGCGGCGATTCCAGGTCTGGTTGTTGATCCGGGCGGGACGGGAACGCAGTATATCGTAAATCTGGGTAACCGCCTGGTGGTCGATGACGTTGCGCAGGCCGATGTTTTGGGCGTTATTGGTGGGAATCATGATGATCATGTCGGTGTCCAATAGACGCATAATATAAAATTTTTCCGGTGTTCCTGAAACCTCCCGTTCCTGGACGGATTCGATCCGGCCCACGCCGTGCGCCGGATAAACGGCCAATTGGCCAATTTGGAATTGGAACATCCTAAAGCACCTCCTTTCCCTGCTTTCTTTTATCACAATATTTCACAAAAAGCAACGGGGTGGCAGCCGGTGCTATCGTTGGAAGCGAAACAGCAGGATGTCGCCGTCCTGGACCAGGTAATCCCGGCCTTCCGAGTGGAGCCGGCCGGCCTCCCGCACCCGGCCCGGGGACCCCAGGCGGGCCAGGTCGTCGAAGCTCATCACCTCGGCCCGGATGAAGCCCTTTTCCATGTCGGAATGCACCCGTCCGGCGGCCTGGGGGGCCGTGGCGCCGGCCGGCACCTGCCAGGCCCGCACTTCCGGGCCGACGATGGTGTAAAAGGTCACCAAACCCAGGAGGCGCTGGGATTCCCGCACCAGCCGGTGGATGCCGGGCTCCTCCAGACCCAGGCTGTGCAGGAATTCGCCTCGTTCTTCCGGGGGAAAGTCCTGCAATTCCACTTCCAAGTCGCCCAGGATGGGCACCAGGGGCACGCCCCGGGCCTCGGCCAGGTTGGTTAAGGCGGTGTAATGAGGGCCGCCGCGGAATTCCTCTTCGCTTAAGTTAGCCACGAACAAGCAGGGTTTCAAGGTGAGCAGCGGAGTGGCCTGCAAATGTACCAAATCTTTGGGGGGCAGGGAGAGTTCCCGAACCCAGGTCCCCCGGTTGAGGGCCTCCTCCACCCGGAGCAGCACCGGTAGGGCCGCGGCGGCTTCCTTGTCGCCGACCCGGGCCCGCTTCTCCAGTTTGAGGCGCTGGCGGCCGATGATCTCCAGGTCCGCGAGGAGCAGTTCGGTCTCCACCACCTCCACGTCCCGCACCGAATCCAGGCCCGCCAGGGGATGGGGGCAGCTGGCGGCGCCGAAGCAGCGCACCACGTGGACCAGCAGGTCCACCTCGCGGATGTGGCCCAGGAACTGGTTGCCCAGCCCCTCGCCTTTGGAGGCGCCCTCGATCAGCCCGGCCACGTCGGTGAATTCGATGACCGCGGGGGTGAGCTTTTCGGGTTTGAGCAGCCGGCCCAATTCGGTAAGGCGCGGGTCCGGCACCGGCGCCACCCCGGTGTTGGGCGCGATGGTGCAGAAGGGATAGGAGGCCACCTCTCCGTGTCCGCCGGTCAGGGCGTTGAAGATGGTGGTCTTGCCCGCATTAGGCAGCCCGATGATGCCGCAGGTGAAGGACATGGTCAGTAGCCAGTGGTCAGTAGTCAGTTTTTAAATAAGTTAAGCACCTTATCTAACAGTGATTTTTTGTCGTAAATAGGCTCGGGCTCTTTAAGTTCTTTATGAACCAATATTGATAGCCTGGTAAAAAGTCAGGCGGCCATTTTCAACCGGACGGGGGCGTAGTAGGCATCCGGGATCAAGTAATCGATCATCGCCGCGCCGAGAGCGCTGATTTACTCTTTGACACGAGAAAATAGCCCAGCAAAGCCAGATGGCGATCCATCGGCCGGGAGATGGCCTTGAGGCTATCCAAGGCTCTCAACATTGGGCATAAAGTCTTTTTATCCAGGTAAATAATCCGGCTGATTACTGCAAACGCCACGGCCCCGCCTGTCCCCAGGCTCGCAACAGCCCGGTAAGCACATCGTTCACCGGCGTCGCCACCCCCAGGGCCCGGCCCCGGGCCGAGACCTGGCCGTTCAAGGCCTCGATCTCGGTGGGTCGGCCCGCCAGCACGTCCTGGAGCATGGAGGAGCGGTTGGCCGCGGTGACGGTGCAGACCTGGCGCAGCCGCGCCTCCGGGTTCACTTCCAGGTTAATCCCCGCGGCCCGGGCCACCGTCTGGGCCTCGGTAGCCGCGGCCACCGCCAGGTCCCAGGCCGCGGGCAGCTCCGGCAGCGCCCCGTTGGGCACCCGCAACAGGGCGGTTAGCGGGTTGATGCCCACGTTGACCAGGAGTTTGTCCCACAGCGCCGCCTCGATGTCCGGCGTCTCCCGGCATTCCAGCCCGGCCTCTTGCAGGACTGCAATGACGCCGGCCAACTCCTTGGGGGAGACCTGCGACCCCGCCGGCGCCCCGATGCTGATCCTTCCCTGGCCGGCCAAAATAATGTCGCCTTCAGCCCGCCGGGTTACCCCCAGGAAGGCGACCCCTGCCAGCAGGCGCCCCGGGCCCACCTCCCCGGCCATGCTCTCCAGGTTGCCCAGGCCGTTTTGCAGGGTGAGGGCGATCCCGCCTGCTGCCATCAATCCAGGGAGGTCCCTGGCCGCCGCCCGGGTCTGGTGGGCCTTCACCGCCATAATGGTCAACTCCGCCGGGCCGAGTTCCTGGGGGAGGGCGATGGGGACTGCTATTTCCCTAGTCTCGCCTGCCGGGGTCGCCAGCCGGACGCCCTGTTGCCGCAAGAGCGCTACTCGCTCCGGCCGGTAATCCACCAGCCGGACGTCCTCCCCGGCCTCGTGCAGCAAGGCCCCCAACAGACAACCCAAAGCTCCGGGTCCGATCACGGCGATTTTCATGATGGCGCGGCTAAGTCAGAAAAGGCAAGATGCCCTGACAGAAATTTCTTTAGGATTATTTATCTTTTACATGATTTATAGTAACATGTGATAGGAGAAATTGACGAAGGGGATTTACCATGGCAACTCCCATGAAGGTGGCGCGGCAGTTTGACCAGGAACTGGACCATCTCAAACAAGACCTGCTGCGCATGGCGGGTCTGGCCGAAACCGCGGTGACCAAAAGCATGCTCTCGGTGACCACCCGCAACTCCGATTTGGCCCGGGATGTGATCTCGGACGACATTACCCTGAACCGCATGGAGTTGGCCATCGAAGAACAGGCCTTCAAGCTTCTGGCCCTGCGTCAACCCCTGGCCACCGACCTGCGGCTCACCACCGCGGCCATGCGCATCGCCACTGAACTGGAGCGCATCGGCGACCAGGCGGTGAACATCGCCGAACGGGCCCTGGAGCTCAACAGCCGGCCGCCCCTGCAACTCCCCATTGATCTCAAGGTCATGGCCGACATGGCCCTGGGCATGGTGAACACCAGCATCGACGCCTTCGTCAACCAGGACCCCAAGCTGGCCATCAAGGTCTGTCAGCGGGACGTGGAAGTGGACCTGCTGGACGATGAATACGTCCAGAAGATTTTGGATTGCATGATCAAGGAGTCCCGCTGGGTGACGCGGCTGCACCACTTTCTCATCATCGTCCGCAACCTGGAGCGCATCGCCGACCTGGCCACCAACATCGCCGAAGACATCGTCTTCATCGTGGAGGGCCGGGTGATCAAGCATCAATGCGAAGAGTGGATGCTCGCTTCGAGCCCGACCTGACCTGGGCCTGGGCCAGTTTTTCCTCCAACAGCTGCACCTCCTGAGCCAGCCGCTGGTTGGTCTTGCGCTCCCGCTCCAGGGTTTGCAGGGCGTGAACCACGGAGGCGTGGCTCCTCTGAAAGAGCCTGCCCAACTCGGCCACGGTCTTTTGGGTATAGAGGCGGGCGAAATAGAAGCCCAGTTGCCGGGCCCGCACCAGGCGTTTCTGCCGGGAACGGCCCAGGAGTTCGGCCAGGGTCACGCCATAATAATCGCAGACCAGCTTCTGAATCTCCGGGATGCTCAACCGGGTGGCCACCGCCTGCAAGTCCTGGAGCACCTCCTGGGCCATGCGCAGACTGAGGGGCTGGGCCAGGAGACTGGCCCGGGCCAGCAGGCAGTCCAGGGCGCTCTCCAGCCGGCGCACGTCTTCGCTGACATATTCCGCCAGGTACTCTAAAATCGGCCCTGAGACCTGCACCCCCCGAGTGGCGGCCTTGTTGGCCAGGATGTTCACCCGGGTAGGGAAGTCCGGGGGGCCGATGGGGGTGATGACTCCGCCGGTGAGCCGGGAGCGGAGTTCCCGGGAGAGATGGCTGATCTCCCCGGGCAGGTGGCAACTGGTGAAGACCAGCCGCTTGCGGCGGCTCATCAGGGTGTCCAGGGTATAGCAAACCTCCGCCTGAATCTTCTCCTTGCCGCTTAAAAACTGGACCTCCTCCAGCAGCAGGACGTCGCATTCGCTCCGGAAGCGTTCTTTGAAATCGGCCATGCGGCCGCATTTCAAGGCCCCCACCATCTCGTTGGCGAAATGCTCCGCGGTCAGATAGAAAACCCGGCCGTTGGCCCCCGCCTGGGTGACAAAGTTGCCCACCGCCTGGGAGAGGTGGCTCTTGCCCAGGCCGGGACTGGAGGTGAGAAACAGGATATGGTTATAGAAGGTGTCGCTCCGGGCCAGGGCCTGGGAGGCCTGGAAAGCCAGGCGATTGGAGGCGCCCACCACGAAGTTGTCGAAGGTGAAGGCCCGGTTCAGGGCTCCCCTGGCGGCTTGGGGCGCCATCCGGGGCAGGGCCGGTTGCGCCGGCGGCGGCAAAGACACCGGCCGGGACGGGGCAGTGAGCAATTTCAAGTGCACTGCCGGCGGCTGCGGTTCCAGGTGGTTCAGGGCCTGCCGGATTAGCGGCAGGTAGTTGGCCTGGACCCATCTCAAGGAAAAAGGGTTGGGACAGGCCAGCAGCAGTTCCCCTGCCGGACCCTGTTCCACCTGGAGCGGTTCGATCCACAGGTGGAAAGTGGAGGAGGACATCTCATCCTTGATTACCCCTTTGACCGCTTCCCAAATGTTCGCCATATTCCCCCTGAGTTCCGTGTGTTTTGTGGGGCTAATACTAACCTTTCGAAGCCCGGCGGGTCAAAGCCGGTGGACCGAAATGAACCTTAGCTTCATTTCCTTTTCCAAAGCTCCTTGGACGTTTCAAAAAGCAATGGTGGCGCGGGCCGGATTTTTGCAATATTTTTCCCTGTTTTTTCAGCATGATGTACCGCAAGAAGGATCGGCCTGAGGAGCTTCTCCGACTTCGGATGGAACTGGGAGGGATTTGGCGAACTCGCGTTTCCTGTCTTTTCCGACGATTTTCATAAGGCGAAGGGATATTCGGTTGCAAAAATCGCTATCTCTCCTCCACACAAATAAAAACTCTCGGCTAATTTTATTTTTATATTAAAAACAACTGGTTATTCTGATAACGCCTGGAGCCGGGAGGGTCGTCTGTTTCCTTGACAAATCCAAAACGGGTCAGTTATGATCTATATCTAATTTGGAAAATCTTTGGGGCCTGCAATGATCAATTACCTCGCCTACCGCAAGTTCGTCCACTTAAGAAACGGTAAACGGATCATGCTCCGTTTCCTTAACGAACAGGATCGGGAGGGCTTAATCCAGTTGTTTCAGGAAGCCCCCGACGAAGACACCCGCTTCCTGAAAGGGAATGTCAAGGATCAGAAGCTGGTTAATTTTTGGATTGATAACCTCAATTATCGCAAGGTCTTGCCCCTGGTGGCGGTGGACCTGGAAAACAACCGGCTCATCGCCGACGCCACCCTGCACCGGGGCAAGCACGCGGCCAAGCATATCGGCGAGATTCGCATCTTTGTGTCCCGGTCCTACCGTAATCTGGGGGTGGGCTCCCTGATGCTGGAGGAGCTGCTGGACTTGGCCGTGAAGGAGAACCTGCAATTGCTCAAGGCGGAGATCATCGCCGATCACAAGAAGGTGATCAAGGCCTTCCGGACTCATGGTTTTGAGCACAAGGCGCTGTTGGAGGATTATTTTCTCCGCATGGACGGGGTGACCCACGACGTGGTGCTGATGATGCGCCCGGTGGTGAAAAAAGAAGAAGGCGAGTTTTAGATTCAGGGAAGCGGGTAATCGTGGTAAGTTGGGGGCGGGCTTTGGAGTCCGCCTTTTTGTTTGGAGTGAGTACCCATTACTTGCCGGAGTTAATATGGTGAAGGTTGTTACCGGTTTGCAAGCCTTCCTGCAAGCGCCCCCCTCCTGGATCGCCGGGGCCCGGCTGGGGCTGCTGAGCCATCCGGCCGCGGTGGGCCCCGATCTCACCAGCGCCCGGGAACTCCTGGCGGCGCGCTTGCCGGGGCAGTTAAAGATGTTGTTCAGCCCCCAACACGGTCTGCTGGGCGAAAAGCAGGACAACATGATCGCCTCCGCCGACTTCATGGACCCGGACCTCAAATTGCCGGTGGTGAGCCTCTATGGCCCCCGCATGGCCCCGCCGGCCGAGGCCCTGGCGGAAGTGGACGCGGTGCTGGTGGATATGCAGGACGTGGGCGCCCGGGTTTACACCTTTGCCGCCACCTTGGCCAAGGTGATGGAAGCCGCAGCCCCCTTGGGGAAAAAGGTGGTGGTCCTGGACCGGCCCAACCCCATCGGCGGCGCGGCGGTGGAGGGCAACCTGCTGCGGCCGGAGTGGGCCTCGTTTGTGGGGCCGTATCCCCTGCCCATGCGCCACGGCTTCACCCTGGGGGAACTGGCCCGCTATTACCAGGTGACCCAGAAGATTGATTGCGACCTGGAGGTGATTCCCTTACAGGGCTGGCGGCGGGGGGACTATTTCGACGCCACCGGCCTCCCCTGGGTGCTGCCCTCCCCCAACCTGCCCACCCTGGAGGGCTGCGTCGTCTATCCCGGCCAGGTGCTGCTGGAGGGCGCCAATCTCTCGGAGGGCCGGGGCGCCACCCGGCCCTTTGAGCTGTTCGGGGCGCCCTTTCTGGAACCGCGGCGGATTAAAGCCCTGCTACCCGAACTACCGGGGGTCATCCTGCGGGAGGCTCATTTCGAACCAACCTTCCATAAGTGGGCCGGGGAGCTGTGCCGGGGCTTTCAGTTGCACGTCACTGACCGGGCCGGCTTTAAGCCCTATTACACCACCCTGGCCCTGCTGGCCGCGATTATCGAATTGTACCCGGAGCAGTTCGCCTGGCGCCAGCCGCCCTACGAATACGAAACCGAACGCCTGCCCATCGACCTGCTCACCGGTGACGCGGCCATCCGCCTGGGCCTGGAGCAAGGCCGCAGCGCTGCGGAATTGGAAGCTACATGGCAAGAAGACATGGCGGAATTCATGGAAGTGCGGCGGGAGTTTTTGCTATACCGGTAGCGGGAAAGCGCAGCGCATCCCGCCATTAGTTTATCAGGGCGGCCTGCGGCCGCCGAATTCCGGCGGGCATGGCCCGCCCTGATATGACTAAGGCGAAGTCTATGCCAAATTTGGGTATCATTTACCCAAAAGTTCAGCCACTTTCTCTGGGGCGCGGGCAATGACAATAAGATAAGCCCGCGCCGGTTGATCGGGTTGGGTGCGGCCCTGTTCCCAATCCCGCAGCGTTCCCAGGGGGATGTGATAGCGGGCGGCGAATTCCTCCTGGGTCAACCCCAGGGCGCGGCGCAGGGTCTTCACCCGGGGCACGGGCCGGAGTTGCGCCAGCCGCTCGGGAGTCAAGGGCGGATTTTCGGAATCAATGGCGGCCGCGACCTCGATTTCCGCCTCACTCATCGGCGCCGGCGGCATTACGGGCAAGACCTCTTCAGTGCCGTCCGCCCGGCGCTTGACGGGTTTTCCATCAGGGTTAATTTTGACAAAAATCATTTGTTCTGGG
>CAZOCQ010000124.1:0-9278 GCA_964578335.1 uncultured Desulfobacca sp. | reverse complement strand
ATATACTTCTCCTCATAACCTATACTTATTGGACAATTTCCTTGATTTGTCAAGGGGAAAGACCGGCAGCATCAAAAGACGAGAAAGATTCGATCGCCCGTTAAAGTAAAATTTGTCATATGATACGAGACCTTGTAAGATGTAAATTCTTTAAAGCCGATTCATGATTTCTTTATCGGAGGTTTAAGTAAGATTGGCGTCCAATAACTGTGACGCCGGCATCACCCTTGATGCTCTGCGAAAAAGAGGTTTTTCTCGAAACTCGAAACTCAAAACTCAAAGGCAATTCACGGATTGAATGCCGCCAGCTATCCACTGAATACTCCGGCCCCGCCACTGGCCCGGCCCCTGGCGCCGGTGGTCCTGGCCCTGATGGCGGGGATTGCCCTGCCCGCCTGGGGCGTGCGGTTGCCGGAGCACTGGCTGGGAGCGGGCCTGCTCCTGCTCTGGCTGGCCCTGGGGGCCGCCTGGCTCCGGCGGCGGCCGCTGCGCCTGCTGCCCTTGCTTTTCTTTGTCCTCCTGGGAGTGGCTTTCTGCCAGCAGGCCCTCCAGCCCGCCTTCCCGCCCCATCATCTGGCCAACCTGCCCCCGGACGAAGACCTCCATATTCTGGGGCGCTTATACCGTCCCGCCAAACTGGCCCCGGAGCGGGTCCAGCTTTACCTGTCCGTCCGGGCCTGGCTGAGCCCCCAGGGCTGGCGCCCGGCCACCGGCCGCCTGCTGGTAAGCGCCCCCAAGCTGGCGCCCCCGCCGGTGGGCGCCGAGGCGGTGGTCCGGGGCCGCTTGCGCGCCCCAGACAGTCTAAAAAATCCGGGCGCCTTCGACCGCCCCCGTTTCCTGGCCGCCGACGGCATTTTCCGAACGTTGCGAGTCAAAGATGATGGCGCCCTGATCTTCCTGGTCTCCGAGGCCGGCTATCCCCTGGGCGAAAAACTGCGCGGCGGCATCCGGCAGTTGTTGAAGGCGCTGGCGCCGGACCTGCGGGCCCTCTATCTCTCCATGCTGCTGGGCGACCAGGGCGAGGTCACCCCGGAGATGCGCCGCGCCCTGGCCCGCACCGGCACCAGCCACCTGCTGGTGGTCAACGGCCTGCACCTGGGCATGGTGGCCGCGGTCATTTTTTTCCTCAGCCATTGGCTGTTACGCCGTTCCGCCTGGCTGCTGCTCCGCCTTAATGTCCGGAAGATCGCCACCCTGCTGGCCGCCGCCGCGGTGGTGGGCTACGCCTGGGTGGCGGGGGGGTCGCCTTCCACCCAGCGGGCCGAAATCATGGTCCTGGCCTATCTGCTGCTGGTCTTTCTGGGACGGCCCCGGGAGGTCTGGAGCGCTCTGGCCCTGGCGGCCCTGATTATCCTGAGCCTCAGTCCCCTACTCTTATTTTCCATCTCTTTTCAGCTCTCTTTCGCGGCAGTGGCGGCTTTAATCTACCTGATGCCGAGGTTGTTGCGCCTTGGCAGTGAGCTTGACGCAGAAATTCGGCCGGGCCTGGTTAAACGCGGCTGCCGCCGGGTCCAGGAATGGGCCGCGGCCTCCCTGGTGGCCACCCTGGCCACCGCGCCCCTGGTGGCCGCTTATTTCCAGGTGGTCTCCCTCCTGGGGATCGTGGTCAACCTGGCGGCCATCCCCCTGGTGCTGTTATTGGCCCTGCCCCTGGGGGAGGCTGCGGTCCTGGCCCAGGCCCTCCATCTGACCCCGCTGGCCGAAGCCTTCCTGTTGCTGGGCCAATGGCCCCTGTGGCTCGGCTGGCAGGCCGTCTGCCTGGGGGCGAGCCTGCCGGGGAGCGCCTTCATCGCGCCCATCCCCACCTGGCCGCAGATCGTGCTTTACTATGTGGCCTTGATCCTCCTCTTCGCCCCCCGGCGCAGCTTCTGGACCTGGGGGGGCGCCGGCCTGGCCGGGGCGGCCCTGCTGGCCACGGTGGCCTGGCCCCTGCTGACCAGGCCCCAGGTTCTGGAGATTACCTGTCTTGATTCCTACGACGGCTTGCGGGGGGTGGTGGTAAGCCCGGAGGGGCAACGCCTGGCGTTCAGCGCCCCGGGACGCTCCTGGCCCGGACAGAGAGTCAGTGCGGTCGGACCGTTGCCCGCTTACTGCCACTGGCGCCAGTGGCGCCGCCTGGACCAGGTGCTGGCCTTTTCCCTGGCCGCCCATAACGCCGGCGAATTGCTGGACCTGGCCCAACAGTTTGCGGTGGGAGGGTACTGGTACGGCGACCGGGGCCGTCCGGGGCCGGCCTTGTGGGACTTGTGGAATTATCTGGGAGACGGGGGCCGGCTGCCGCTGCCCCTGCAGCCCTGGCGGCGAGGCCCGCCGCCGCCGGTGGCCCTGGGGAGCGCCGGCCTGGAATATCTGAAGCTGGGGCCGGATAAAGGCTGGGCCTTGCAAGTGACCTGGGAGAGACGCCGGGCCCTCATCCTGCCGCCGGGCCGGGAAGTGGAAATACCCCCAGGGGCCGGCGTTTCTGGAACCGGACCGGACCTGTTGGTCTTGCCGGCGGAACTGGCCGCCTCCCCAGAGCGCCTGACGCCACTGCTAGCCCGGCTTAGCCCCCAAAACCTGGTAATTTACGGGAGAGCTTCTCGCCATCCTCAGCTCTCGATCCAACCCGGAGCGCCTTACTGCTGCACCAGAGACGGCGCGGTGAGCGCCTATCTCGGCCCTGCCGGCCTCTCCCTCCGACCGTGGGGCCGCTGACAGGGCTAAACCTGATCAGCTCTTCCTGGAGGTCTTGGCGATGAATTCGGTCAACTGCTGCCGGACCTCCGGGGAGTTGCACTTGGGGCAGGTGACCTGGCTTTCGCTATATTCCTTGATGCTCATGATTTTGGTGAAATCCGCCCCACATTTGTCGCAAAGATAGGCATAGGTGGGCATGGCTTTCTCCTTTGGAACGATTCAAAGTTATTTAATTGAATTATAATGATGTTGGCCAACCCTGGCAAGGGTTAGCCGCCTGCCTAAGGAGCCCCGGGCAAGGCCAGGGTCCGCACCAGGCTCCGGGCCACCGTCAGGTTGCGCCACTCATCGGCCTGAGTGTGTTTCGGAGTCTCCATGACGGCCCCTTCCACCCGCAGCCAGGGGTGCGACAGCAGCTGGCGCAGCCCGGCCAGCCCCAGGCGGCCCAGACCCAGATGCCAGTGCCGGTCCACCCGGGAGTTGCAGGCTGCTTTGGAGTCGTTCAGGTGCAGCATCTTCAAACGCGCCAACCCCGGCCCCCGGGCGATTTCCCCCAGCAACCGCGCCACGCCGTGCGGACTCCGGAGGTCGTAGCCCGCGGCAAAGGCGTGGGCCGTATCCAGGCAGAGGCCCAACTCCACCCGGCTTAATAGCATGATCCGGTGGAGTTGGTCAATACGCCAACCCAGCTCGTTTCTCTGGCCCGCGGTATTCTCCAACAGCACCAACGGAGGAGGCGGCACCCGGGAGACCGCGGCCGCCAGGGCCTCGGCCGCCAGGCGGTAGCCGGCCTCCGTTTGGGGACCGTGACCGGGATGGGTCACCAGGTAGTCGGCCTCCAGGTCCCGGGCCAGGGCCAGTTCCTGGGCCAGGCGGGCGGCCGAGCGCCGGTATAGCTCCGGGTCCGAGGCCGCCAGATTGGGAAGATAGCTCAGGTGCACCAGCAACGGCCCCAGTCCGGCCCGGCGGCGGGCCTGGGTAAAAGCCCGGATTTTCGCCGCCTCCACCGGTCGCCATTGCCAGGCCCGGGGGTTTTGCACGAAGATCTGCAGCGCCTGGCACCCCAGGATCTGAGCCTGCTGAATCGCCTTGAGCAGGGAGCCGGCGATGGAGAGGTGAAAGCCGAGACGCATGATAAATTCAGGGGTTAGGGGTTAGGGGTTAGGGGTTAGGGGTAATGACATTATAGGTTAGCATATTAACATAAGATGTAGTCCTACCGTGAAAAACCTTGCCGCTTGGGTAACATCAGTAAAAGGTGATGATGCATGACAGCCGCCCCCGGCTGTCCTGGACAGGCGAGGGCGCCTGTCCTACATCCTTAGCTGTCCATACCCCTAACCCCTAACCCCTACCCTTTTCTTTCCCCGCCCTCATCAGTTGGATGAAAACTTGAGGTTTTTTTGATATATGCATAAGACATGGACGGCGCCACCGCCACCTTTCGTTCCCGCCTCCTGGAAACCTATGTGGCCCGGGAGTTCCTCAAGCTCATGGGGCTGAGCCTGGCCACCTTTGTCTCTCTCTTCATAGTCGTCGATTTTTTTGAGAAAATCGACCGTCTGGTCCGGGCCCAATTGGGACTGCCGGACCTGTTGGCTTACCTGGCCTTGAAGCTGCCCTTCGCGGTGGGTCAGGTCCTGCCGGCCGCAGTATTGTTGGGTAGCATGCTCACCTTCGGGCTGATGGCCCGGTCCCAGGAGACCATGGCCATCCGCACCGCCGGGCTGGATATCCTGCAACTCACCCGGCCGATGATCTATCTCACCTTCGGGGTGGTGGCCCTCCTGCTGGCTCTGAATCTCTTTTTGATTCCCTGGAGCCAGGGTCGGCTGGACAGCTTCTGGCACATCAAGGTGGAAAAGAAGCCGCCCCGCAACCTGCACACCATGGAGCACTTCTGGTACAAAGGCGACCAGGCGATCTATAATATCATCCTCTTCCGCAAAGATATCCAGACCATGGAGGGAGTCAAGATCTATCTGTTCGATCGCCAGTTCCACCTGGTGCAGATTATCGCCGCCTCCCGCGCCCAGTTTCAGGGGGACCACTGGCGTTTTTACCAGGGGCAAATCCAGAGATTGGGGCCCACCGGCATCCTCTCGGGGGAAAAATTCCAGCAGCGGGATATTGTTTTGACCGAACGGCCCAAAGACTTCGCCGACCTGGACAAGAAGGTCAACTCGATGGACTTTCCCGAGCTCTACCGCTATGTGCAACGACTGGAGCGGGACGGCTACAAGTCCACTCCTTACCGGGTGGACCTGTACGGCCGCCTGTCCCTGGCGCTGACCCCGGTGCTGCTGGTCCTCATCGGCCTGGGGCTGGTCCTGCGCTATAACCAGATTCACCTCACGTCCATCGTGGCTCTCGGGTTGGGCCTGATGTTCGGCTATTGGCTCTTTTTCGGCTTTTGCGCCTCCTTCGGCCAGGCCGGAAGTTGGCCGCCCCTGGTGGCGGTCAGCTTCCCCCACCTGATCTTCGGTGTGGTGGCCCTGAGTCTCATGCGCCAGGTGACCCGTTAACCGGCCTCCGCCAGGGTTTTAGTCTCATCTGCTTTTCCCGCCCCTTGCCGGTTTAGACCAAGTTCCCTTATTAGGTCCGGAGATTCCGGAAAAATGCCTTTTTATCAATATTGATAACAATTTAAATAGGTTAATCAATTAGGCGTTCCCTCTCGGTTGGCCGTTGCCGGGTTGTTTGCCGTCGAGGCCGGCGAAGAGCCAGGAAAATATGATGAATAAAAGGAATTCGCCTAATTTTTTATTGTCATCTTCCGATATTTTGTGCTATCAAAGGGAAGCTGTCATGCTTGGGGGCCTCTGGATATGCGGCAGCCGGCGAAGTGAGCCCTGGGGATTTAAAATAATTTATTATAAGGGGGGGGATGGGCGTCGGAAATCCCATTTTCCAAGAAATCGGCCGTGGCTATTGGGGAATTGTAGTCAAACGCAAACCAGGAGAAAGGGAGAAAAGACTATGACCAAAGCAGAATTGATTGCGCAAGTCGCGGGAGAGGCCCAAGTCAGGAAAGTGGACGCGGAAAAAGCCATCAACAGCCTTATCCGGATAGTGTCCGAGACCTTGAAGAGCCAGGGACGTCTGGCCCTGGCGGGGTTCGGCACTTTCGCCGTGTCCGAGCGCAAGGCCCGGGAAGGTCGCAATCCGCAGACCGGCAAGCCCATCAAGATTCCGGCGACCAAGGTAGTGAAATTCAAACCGGGGAAACAACTAAAAGATATGGTTAAATAAATCGTCTCTCCTGCCAGCCGGGAGGTTCTTCCGGGGGCCGTCGAGCCGGGTCAGGACCAGGACCCGCAGCTTCAACCGGAAACCCTGGCCGGCGCCGCCTTGGTGGAGGAGGGTGAGTTAATCCGGCCGGATAGCTTGGGGCCCAGGGAAGTGAGCCGAGGCGAGCCGGTCAAACTAGAGAAAAAATTCTGCAGATTTTTGCACTCACTGTCAAGCGGGCGATTCTCCCCAACCCGGTTGACGGGGTCAGGCTCCCAAGGTCATGAGGACCCTCGGAGTCACCGAGGGGAGGGGCGGCATGAAGACCGGCCCTCCCCTCTTTGTTTTGCCCGCCGATCCGCGAACCGAAATATAAACTATGCTAAACTTGGTTCACCCGGTTCTCATGCCAGGTGCGGAGCCACAGGTAGAGCCGCTCCCGAAAATAGAAAAGAGCCCCTGCCAGCAGCAGACAAAGGCCCAGCAGCAAGGCGGTGATCAGATAGTTGCCTTCATAGACCTGGGCTCCCTGCAAGGTGAGCATCAGGGTGCCGGGCAGCCGCCCCACGGTCGCCAGGAGGAGAAAGAGCTTCCAGGACATGTTGCTCAGACCCAGGATGAAGCAGAGGTAGTCTTTGGGGAAGCCCGGAACCACAAATAAAAAAAAGGCGATCAAGGCCCCCTGGCGCTCCATCAAGAAGTCGAATTTATCTATGGTTTCTTTGCTTACCACCCGGGCCACAAACTTGATTTCCAGCCAGCGTCCCAGGACAAAGGCCAGCAGCGAGCCGATGGTCAGGCCGATGGTGGAGTAAAGCATCCCCAGGGGCACGCCGAACAGGTAGCCGCCGATGAAGCCGGTGGCCTCCCCCGGGATGGGGGCGAAGATCACCTGGAGAATCTGGGTGACGATGAAGGTCAGGGGCGCCGCCGGCCCGGCCTTCTTCAGGAAGGCCGTCACTTTCTCCTTATCGTCCAGGAGATAGTAAAAACGGCAGGCCCATTCCCACCAGCCGCTGTTGCAGGCGGCGCACCTGGCCAAATATGCCAACAGCGCCACCACCGCCAAGCCGGCGGCCGCCCAGATGAACCAATAGCGCCGCAGCACCTCCGCCCCCGGCGCCCGGTAAGCCGGAGGGGTCGCCCCGGCCTGAGGCTTGGGGGAATTATGGGGCAGTTCCGTCATTAACCTCTCGTTTCCTCATCCGGCGCTTACCTCAATTTCGGTTTGCCTGTCAATAAATTCAATTACTGCGAGCCTCTTGCAAAAGTCTTTCTCTGTGTTTTTGCTTGGTGGCCTCTGTGCCTTTGTGGTGAATAAATATAGCCGGAAGCCGGGGGCGGGGCCAAGTCTTTTTCTCGGTTAATCCTCCAGGCCCCTGAAATCGCAGCTCAAAGAAGGCCGGCTCCCCTGCCGGCTGCCCCGGCGGCTGAACTCCTCCCGGAGGCGGCCCAGCACCCTGGACTTGTCCAAACACCAGGCCGGGGCCAGGAGTTCCTCCCGGTGCGGATCCCCGGTGAGACGGTGAATCACGAATTCGGGTGGGAGAAGCTCCACAAAATCCACCGCCTGACGGACGTATTCCTCCTCCGTGAGGCAGGTATAGGCCCCTTCCTGATGAAGCCGGGCCAGGCCGGAACCCTGGGCCACGTAAAGCAGATGAATTTTGACCCCCTGCAAAGGCAGGCGGGACAGATAGGCTGCAGTGGCCGCGGTTTCCCGGGGACCCTCCCCGGGCAGCCCCAGGATCACGTGGGCCACCACCTCCAGCCCCCGGGCCGCAGTCTGCTCCACCGCCCTCGTGAAACAGGCTACGTCATGGCCCCGGTTGAGGGCCCGCAAAGTCTTATCATGGGCCGACTGTAGACCCAGCTCGAGCCACACCAGCCGCCGCCGGGCATACTCGGCCAGCAGGTCCAGCACCTCATCGTCCAGGCAGTCCGGGCGGGTGCCGATGCTCAGGCCCACCACCTCCGGAAAGGCCAGGGCTTCGTCATAAAGGGCGCGCAGCCGCGCCACCGGGGCGTAGGTGTTGCTGAAGCTCTGAAAGTAGGCGATGAAGCGGCTGGCTCCGTAGCGCCGCGCCAGCCGGGAGACGCCTTCCTGCAACTGGTCGGCCAGGCTCAGACCCCGGGCCGCAGCGCCGGTGCCCGAACCCCGGGCGTTGCAATAGAGACAGCCCCCGACTCCCACCCGGCCGTCCCGGTTGGGACAGGTGAGGCCGGCGTCCAGAGTGATTTTCTGCACCCGCGTCCCGAAGCGTTTTTTCAGGTGGGTGTTGAGGTCCAGATAAGGCAGCCCCGAACTCAAGCCAGGTCCCCCCAGGCGTATTGCAGCAGGGTGAGGGCCGCCAGGGCCGCGGTCTCCACCTTGAGACGCCGGGGACCCAGGCTAACCGCCACAAATCCCGCCGCCCCGGCCCGCTCCACTTCCCCGGCGGAGAAGCCGCCTTCGGGACCGATGAGGATCCGGGCGGCCGCAGGCCGGGGGCGGCCGAGGCAGGCTTGCAGCCCGCCGCCCCGCTCCTCTTCCCAAAAGAGGAGCTTCACCTCTTCGGGCCCCGATACCACTGCTTCAAATTCCTGCACCGCCTCAATCTCCGGGAGCCGGGCGCGCTGACAGGATTTAAGGGTCTCTCGGCTGAGGCGCTGCCAGCGGCTCAGCCGCCGCCGGGCCCGCTCCGGGGTCAGGCGCTCCGAGCGCTCCGACAGGAAGGGGATAATCCGCTGCACTCCCATTTCGGTGGCCTGGCGCATCACCCCGTCCAGGGCCTCGCCTTTGGCCAGGCCGAGGCCCAGCACCAGGCGCAGGGGCGACTCCCCCCAGGCGGCCAGCGTCCTGAGCACTTGCAGCCGCGCCCCTCTGGGGTCCAGTTCCGCCACCCGGGCCTCCACCTGGCGCCCGGCGCCGTCGCAGACCTCCACCACCTCCCCCACCCTTAGACGCAGGACCCGGGCCAGGTGCCGGGTCTCTTCGGGGTCGAGCCGGACGGTGTCTTCCTGGAAGCCTTCGGGCGGGGCGTAAAAGCGGCGCATGGGCAGTAGTCAGTAATCAGTGTGCTGTAGGGCGGGGGGCCGGCCGCCGTTCAGCCTCCAATTTTTCTGTCTTCGAAAAGTTACTTCCGGTAGCGCAGGCTTCCAGCCTGTGTCCCGGGTTTGGCGGGCCCGGAGGCCCGCTCTACCAATCCCTTTCATGACTTGCGGGTGGGCCGCAGGTCCATGAGGAGCTGCTCTGAAAATGCCTGGTACCTTAGCTCGTAACCCTCATAATTCATAGGGTTTAACTCCCTCCCCCTTGAGGGGGGAGGGTTGGGGACAATGCTGTTGAATTAAGGGTTAATCATAGAAGAAATTAATTTAACATTATGAAT
>CAZOCQ010000123.1:5013-9350 GCA_964578335.1 uncultured Desulfobacca sp. | reverse complement strand
ACCAGGGTCCCCATGAAAACCAGGTTGACCCGGTCCCCCAGGGGAATCTGCTGCCGGTCCAGCACCTGCGGATTCTTGCTCACCGGCAGACTTTCCCCGGTGAGGGCCGACTCGTCCACGGAGAGGTGGCTCGCCTCCACCAGGCGCCCGTCGGCCGCCACGTAACTGCCCGGACGCAGCACCAGGAGGTCGCCCAGGGTCACCTCCTCGGAGGGAATCTCTCTCATCGCGCCGGCCCGGATGACCAGGGCCGAGGGGCGCACCAGGGTTTGCAGAGAGCGGATGGTCTTTTCGGCTTCGCTTTCGGTCTTGTAGCCGATAAAGGCGTTGAGCGCCACCACGCCCATAATCAGCAGGGCGTCGCTGAGACCGCCGGTAACCACGGAAAGGCCGGCCGCGGCCCCCAACAGGGCCACCGGCAGCGACTTGAACTGGTCGGCAAAGATGGACCAGCCGGAGCGAGGCTCGGCTTCCGGCAGGATATTGGCCCCGTATTTATATTGATTCTTCCGGACGGTCTGGAGGGGCAGACCACTTTCCCTGGAAGTCCGCCATTTGTCCAGCGCCGTCTGGGCTTCCCGCCGGTGCCAGGCCTCCGGCGGCTGCGCTTCCGGATAATAAAACAGGTCCGTCAAGCTCCCGACCCGGTCCAGAAGGCCGGCCGGCTCCGGCTTCTCCGGGACTTCGGCGGCGGGTTTAGGGACAGGCGGAGGAGAGTCTGGCGGGGCCTGGTTCCGGTATTCGAAGACGATGCCTTCGATCAGGGAGGCGATGCTTGCCGGAGTGTTCCCCGAATTGTAGCAGACCAGGATATTGCCGGTCAGGGCGTTGGCCGAGGCCAGGGTAATGTCCCGGAGCCGGGCCAGCCTGGACTCCAGCAGCTTCTCCAGGGTCTTGGAGCGGTACAGGCCCTCGACCTTAAACCTGGCCCTTCCCGTCACCGCAGTGTGAATCGCTTCAACCATCTACTTCGTTCTGTAAGTCTATGTGGAACAGCCGCCCTCGGCTGTTCAGGCACAGATTGAAACCTGCCACCTCCGCTTCACCCTTTACGGGTGTCCCGAAGCCGGGTGCGTCTTATTCTTTGCCCCTGGGCGCCTTCTTTTCCGGCGGAGCTTCGGGAGCCGGCTGGGCCGCCGGGGCTGCTGGTGCTTCTTTGGACTTCGGCCAGGCGGCGCAGGCCACTTCCTTGACGCCCGACACCGCGCCCACCAGGAGGCCGCTCACCGCCTTGACGGCCGACTGCCCCAGGTCCCCAGCCGCGTCGATGGCCCCGCCCACCGCGGCCTTGGCGGCCCCGCCCACGTTGCCCCCGATCTCCGAGGCGGCCTCGATGACCCCGGTCACCGCGCTTTTGGCCACCTGACCCACGTCCCCGCCGATTTCCGCCGCCCCCTTGACCGCCCCTTTCACCAGGTGGCTGGCGGCCTGTTCCACGTCCCCGCCCACGTCAGCCACCCCCAGGAGCAGGCCCTTGGCCACGTCCTTGGTGGTGACCAGCAGACCGGTGCCCACTTCCTCGGCGGCCTTGAGCGCGCCTTTAAAAACGTCGGCGCTGACCTTGATGGTGTCCTCGGCCACGCTCCCCGTGGTCTTGAGGACGTCGGCCGCGGTCTGGCGGGCCAGGTTGACGATCTGGGATTCGATCTCCCCCAGCCCCTTGAGGCTGTCAACGACGCCCTCTTTCACCGTGGCGCCGGCCTCACCCAAGAAGCCTCCCAGACCTTTGCCCTCGCCGCTTTCCTTGGTTTCTTCCTTAGCCATACAACCTCCAGGCGTTTTATTGTGATTCAAATATTCCGGTTCAGCCAGGTGGCCAACTTGAAGACATCAATTTCCGGAAAAAACCTGGCAAAGGTCGCCTTCAGTTCCAGGAGGGAACCCAGGGAGAATAATTGTCGCCGGTTATAGGCGATCAACACCGTACCCCGGCCGTGGTCCGCCTCCACCTGTTGTATCCCGTTAATCACCGCAAAACGGTGCTCCACCTCCCGCGCCAGGGGTTCATTACCCTTCAATCGGCTGACCGCCAGGCTCAATCGCCCCGGCTGGGATTCGATGATTTCAATACCGTCCAAAGGCCGCCTCCCCAGGTGCAGATCTCACCTGAAAAGTTAAATATAGTTATGCACTTTAAATTATTCAATGATGCTGTCGCGATATATATCGGCAAGCGATGGTTTAATGGCAAGCGAAAATATGCGCCCCGACCTGGCGGCGAGAATCGAGCGGGGGCGGGCTGAGCTACCCCTGGCCAAGCTATAATAATCTGGCGCCCAATTCGGCGACCCCGGACCTTTCCCCCTTGACCAGGGTGATATGGCCGGAAATCCCCTCTTCCTTAATTCTTTCCACCAGATAGCTTAAGCCGTTGGAAGAGGCGTCCAGATAAGGATGGTCAATCTGCTCCGGGTCGCCGGTGAAGACGATCTTGCTGCCCCGGCCCACCCGGGTCAGGATGGTCTTGATGACGTGCGGGCTGAGATTCTGGCTTTCGTCGCAAATGATGAATTGCCGGGGGATGCTCCGCCCCCGGATATAGGTCAGGGCTTCCAACTCGATCTTGCCGTTGCTCAGCAGATAATCGGTGGAGCCGTTGGGACGGATGTGCTCGTTGCAGAGAAACTCCAGGTTGTCATAGATGGGCTGCATCCAGGGCCTGATCTTGTCTTCCTTGTCCCCGGGCAGGTAGCCCAGGTCGTTGCCCAAGGGCACGATGGGGCGGGTGATGAGCAGCCGGTTGTATTTGCCGCCGTCCTCGAAGACCTTGTCCAGCCCCGCGGCCAGGGCCAGGATGGTCTTGCCGGTGCCGGCCTTGCCCACCAGGGTGACGATCTTCACCTGGTCGTCCAGCAGCAGGTCCAGGGCGAATTTCTGCTCCTTGTTCAAGGCCTTGATGCCGTACACGGTCTTGCCTTCGTGGGCCAGCTTATGCAGCCTGTGATCCGCGTACCGGCCCAGGGCCGAAACCGAAGGATTTTCATGAAACTTGAGAATACAAAATTGGTGGGGGAAAAGCTTTTCCCCATTAATCTCCAGAGAACCTTCCTGATAAAACCGGTCTATTTCTTCCCGGGAAACGAATAACTCCTGCACCCCCTTATATAATTTATAATAGTCCACCTTATCGCTGTAGAAATCCTCGGTGGCGATTCCCAAGACATCGGCTTTGATCCTCAGGTTTAAATCTTTGGTCACCAGGACCACCGGATGGTTTTCCTGCTTCATCAAATAATAGGCCAGGGCCAGGATCCTATTATCAATATTGTTGAGATCCACCCCGTTCAACAGCTCATAAGTCTTGACCCCGTTCAATTCGATGCGGATGGAACCGCCGCCGGGGAGCGCCACCCCTTCGGACAGACGTCCGCTCAGCCGCAAATCATCCAACTTGCGGGAGGCGTCCCGGGCATTGCGGCCCACTTCATCCCCTCTCCTCTTAATCCGATCCAATTCTTCAATGACCGACAGCGGCAGGACGATGGAGTTTTCTTCGAAGGCGAACAACGATTCCGGATCGTGCAACAGTACGTTGGTATCCAGGATATAGGTCTTTTTCATTTCACCCCTCCTCGATGGCAGGTTAAGGGTCGCTGCGGAAAGAAGCAGCAGCAGGAGGCCCTAACAGACTGGGGGGCACGTCCTTAGTTTGTCATAGACGGGCGGTTTTGGAAAGGGTTTTCCAGGAGGAGGCCAAGTCGGTCAGGAGACGACAAATCCTGCCAGACTAGGGTCTTAGGCGGATTTAACCAAATTTTAATCTTAAAAATATTAAATCATAACTTTCGGGATTAAAAATATACCCAGAAAACACAGGCTGATGGGAGAATGATCGCCATGAATGTAGAAGCCTTATACGTTCACGCCCTGGAAGGGAGGCTGCGCCTCAGAATACCCCGGGTCAAAGGCGCCGCGGAGCAGGCCCGCGCCGTGGAGCGCCTGCTGCTGCAGGTGACCGGGGTGGAATATGTCTCCGCCAATCCCCTCACCGGGAGCGTGCTGATCCTTTATAATCCCCGCCTCCGGCAGCAGGAGGACCTGGTTTCCGCCCTCCGGGAGTCGGGTTACCTGTCGCCGTCCGGCCGGGAAGCCGCAGCCGCGGCCAACAACCCGGCCAACCCCCAGGGCCTGGTGGAAAAAGTGACTTCCACCGTGGCCGCCAGCCTGATGGAACTGGCCTTGACCCGCCTGGTCAGCGCCTTAATTTAGCGCCGCCGGATACCAAGATATAATTGTTCACCTGCCCGCCAATTCCTTCGGTGCTTCCGGTAGCGCAGGCTTCCAGCCTGTTACTGATTCGGCAAGCAGGGAGACGCCCGCCGCTACGACCTTTTCAT
>CAZOCQ010000123.1:0-4913 GCA_964578335.1 uncultured Desulfobacca sp. | reverse complement strand
TTCCCGCCTCTAACCCGGCCCCTCCGCCGCCCCCTTCTCAGTCAAAGCGCCCTGGGCCTCACCCCCGGCCCCCCTGCCGCCCTCCACCAGACCCCGGTTCAACATGACAAAGGTGCTGAACCCGAACCATAGATAATCGGACCAGGTGGGGAAGGTCACCTTTTCGGAGACCCACAGCCGCCGCAAACCCAAAAATATCAAGGTAAGCGGCGCCAGCAGCTTCAGGTCGAGCCCCCCGGTAAGCTGCGCCACCCTGGTATTGACGGCCTGGAGAGCGCCGCTGAGGGCCGCGGCCGCCGGCGCCCCGGCCGCCGGCGCCCCGGCCCCGGGGGCGGGATTTCCCGCCAGGCAGGCCAGCTCAGCGGCCCAATCCCCTGCCTCAATCTCCGGGAACAGCTCCTTCCAGGTCCCCGACAGCCTTTCCAGGGAGTCCGGGGAGCATAACTGCGCCAGGTCGTAATAAATCAACAGACTGCCCGTGGCGGCTTGGGCCGCCGCCTCCTTGATGCCCGGCACCTGGGCCAGCTGCTGCTGGACCCGCCGGGCCAGGGCCGGATTCCCTTTAATCCCCGCCACCTTGAGGCGCACCCGGCCGGGCAGGGCATGAACCACTTGCAGGCCCTCGCTTGCCATCTCCTGCTCCGGGAGCCGTCAACCGGCCGTTTTAACTTCTGATTCGGCCGTCATGGCCGCCGCGCTCTCCCGCTCGGCCTTGACTTCCGCCACCAGGTCGCTGATCTGTTCACCGGCTTCGGCGGCGAACTCCTTGGCCATGTCCGACAAGGTCAAATAGCCTTTGATTAAGGTCTTGGCCAAAGGTCGAGATACCGCCGCCACCGCCGGGAGCACGATGGGCGCCGCCAGGGCCACCCCCAGCACCACCAGAATGCTGGGCACCGAACCCTTCAAACCATTATCCAACACGGCCATGGCTTTCCTCCTTCAAACAAGATTCATCACGGATATCAAACTTTAATGGCAAATCCGGCGAAAATCAATGCAGTATCCCTCATTATCCCGGAGCTGAGGCGAAAAATCCTGATTTCCCAGCCTTCCGGCGGCCCTTGCCCGCCTTGACAATCACCCCGGAAACGGGTACCGTATGCCCAATTATTCAGGGGGGATGGTATGTTGCAGACGCGGTTTTGGGGCTTGGCGGCCGGCTTGGTGCTGGCCGTCCTGTGGGGCTGGGCGGCCCCGGTCCGGGCCGAGGCCCCGCCGGTGGCCTATGTGAAATTAAAATACGAGCTGGTGCGCCAGGGCCTCAACAAAGATTACGTCTTCCGCACCTTCGACGACTCCCGCAACAGCTTCATGCCCGACGTGGTGCGCAAGATCGCCTTCCTCAAGAGAGAAACCAAAGACATCTATTCGAAATTCCTGACCTCTGCGGTGGCGGCCCAGGGCCGGGCCTATATCCAGGAGCACCGCACCACTCTGAGCCGGGCCGCGGCCGAATACCACGTGGCCCCGGAAGTCATAGTGGCCATCCTCACGGTGGAGTCCGGTCTGGGCAGCAACACCGGCAAGTACCCGGTCTTCAACGTCTTTGCTTCCCTGTCGGTAATGGACTCCCCGGAGATCATCCGGGAGCTCAGCCTGGAGTCCGCCGGCCGGGACCGCCTCAAAAGGAAGGCTTCCTGGGCCCGGCGGGAGTTGCAGACCTACCTGAAATACTGCGCCGCCCACCGCCTGGACCCCTTCACTTATTGCGGCTCCTGGGCCGGGGCCATGGGCTTCTGCCAGTTCCTGCCTTCCAGCCTGCAAAGATGCGGCGTCTCGGCCTCCGGCAAGGGCCCGGTGGACCTCTTCACCCACGACGACGCCATCTTCAGCATCGCCTGCTATCTGCACAAGAGCGGCTTCCAGCGCCAAAACCGGGCCACCTGGCGCCGGGCCGTTTACAGCTATAATCACTCCGACGCTTACGTGGACACGGTGCTCACCCTGGCCAACCGCTATTGAGCCAGCAGCCAGTGGGTTTTGGGTGATAGGCGGTCAGCAGCACAGCTTCCGATATGGGACATTGAATACCGTTCCTGAAAGTTGCCAGTGGTCAGTGGCCAGCAAAACCCAATGAAACTAAACCACTTACTCCCTCTCCCCCAACGGGGGAGAGGGTTGGGGTGAGGGGGGAAAGGCTTTTCGTGATGTGTGGCTGGGTCGCAGGCCCATGAGAGCCGCTCTCGGTTCACCTAATAATGGGGACAAACATGACTGTTTCGGTGGGAATCGTCCTGGGCAGCGCCTCGGATTGGCCCGAAGTGGAGCCCGCGGCGCAACTGTTGCAGAAATGGGGCGTCGCTTTCGAGGTGACGGTGGCTTCGGCCCACCGCGCCCCGCAGAAGGTCCAAGACTACGCGCAAAAGGCCGCCGGCCGGGGCCTGAAGGTCATCATCGCCGCGGCCGGCATGGCGGCCCACCTGGCCGGGGTCCTGGCCGCCGAGACCACCCTGCCGGTCATCGGGGTGCCCATGGCCGGCTCCCCCCTCCGGGGGTTGGACAGCCTGCTCTCCACCGTGCAGATGCCCGCCGGGGTGCCGGTGGCCACCATGGCCATCGGCAGGGCCGGCGCCCAAAACGCCGCGGTCTTCGCCGCCCAGATCCTGGCCCTGAACGACCCCCGCCTCCAGGAAGTGCTGACGCAGCATAAACAGGATTTGGCCGACCAGGTGAACCGCCAGGCGGAGCAGCTCCCCGCTGAATACCGGCCCAAACAGTAATCCGGTGTCCCGTCGCCGCACCCGGACCACCTGGATGATCGAAATTAATAATTTTCTGGTAAAATCGGTTTTGTTGTCATCCTTGGCCAACGACGCATTACGTCCCATGATTAAATTACAATTTTTCAGCTTTTAAATTCCCTCCCCCTTGAGGGGGGAGGGTTAGGGAGGGGGTGGCATAGATTCTACGGTCGCTTCTCTCCCTCATAATGACAATTTTCTTGAAAACTGAATTTGAGCGGCCCAACCGAAAACCGAAAACCGAAAACGGTATCAAATCATGGTGCTGTCCTCATTGGTGGAACTGAGCATTGACCTCGGGGCCCTGGAGCACAACTACCGCCAGTTGCGCAGCCTCTGCCGGCCCCAGGTCAAGATGCTGGCGGTGGTCAAGGCCGATGCCTACGGCCATGGGCTGCTGCCGGTGGCCCGGCGGCTGGCCCGGGCCGGGGCGGACTACCTGGGGGTCGGCTCCCTGGAAGAGGGCCTCACCCTGCGGCAGGCCGGGCTGACCCTGCCCATCCTGCTGCTCCTGGGCCTCCCCCCCCGGGAGGCCGAGCCGGCTGTGGCCGCCGACCTGGAGGTGGCCCTCTTCCGCCGGGACGTGGCCCTGGCCCTGGCCGCCGCCGCCCGGACCCAGGTGAAGAAGGCCAAGGTCCACCTCAAGGTGGACACCGGCATGGGCCGTCTGGGCCTGCTCCCCGCCGAGGTCCCGGAGTTCCTGGAAGGTCTGAGGGAATTCCGCCAACTGGAAATTATGGGCATCATTTCCCACCTGGCAGTGGCGGACCAGGAAGATAAAGCATATACTTTACAACAGTTGCGGGAGTTCAACGAGCTGCTGGCCGCGCTCCGGGCCCGGGGCTGGGCCTTGCCCCTGAGCCATATCAGCAACAGCGCCGCGCTGTATGAGTTCAAGGAGGCTCACCTTGCCCTGGTGCGGCCCGGGCTGATGCTCTACGGCTCGCCCCCGGCCCCTGACCGCCCGCCGCCGCTGGAGCTCAAACCGGTGATGACCCTCACCTCCGAGGTCCTCCAGGTGAAGCGCCTGCCGCCGGGAAGCAGCGTCAGCTACGGCCGCACCTACACCACCCCGGATTGGTGCGACCTGGCGGTGCTGCCGGTGGGTTACTGCAACGGCTACAGCCGCCTGCTCTCCAACCGGGGCCAGGTTCTCATCAGGGGCCGCCGGGCCCCCATCCGGGGCCGGGTCTGCATGAACCTCACCATAGTGGAGGTCACCGGCATCCCCGACGTCGCCGAAGGAGAGCCGGTCACCCTGGTGGGTGCCAACGGCGGTGAACGCCTCTCCGCCGAGGAATTGGCCGCCTGGGCCGACACCATCAGCTACGAAGTCTTTTGCGCCTTGGGCGCGGCCAACCTGCGGCGCTACCGCGGAGCCTGAAATGGTGGACCGAAAACCCGACACCCAGGAAGCCAGCATCTGCCTGGTCTGCGCCTGGCGGGAAAACTGCGTCAAGAAGTTCTCCTTCACCGGCCAGCACTGCCTGGAATTCACCCGGGACCTGACCCTCAAAGCCAAGCCGGTGGGGGAAGCGCCGCCCAAAGAAAAGAAGCCCTAAAATTGGAAGTCCCTCAAACCATAGCGGTTTAACTCCCTCCCCCTTGAGGGGGGAGGGTTGGGGAGGGGGTGGCGTCATCATTCAGTCAGGTTGGCTGCACCCGCCATATATGGCTATAAATTGCTGAGATACTGCTTAATTATGGTGCGTAAGACGCACCCTGCATTACGCCTTGGTTGATTTTTACTGGCAACTGACTACTGGCAACTGGCAACTTTCTCAGGAGGACCCCATGGCGGCCAAAAAAATCCTGATGATCGTCGGGGACTATGTCGAAGACTACGAAGCCATGGTCCCCTTCCAGATGCTCCTCATGGTGGGGCACACGGTGCACGCCGTCTGCCCCGGCAAAAAGCCCGGCGACTTCGTGCGCACCGCGGTGCACGACTTCGAGGGCGACCAGACCTACAGCGAGAAGCCTGGTCATAATTTTACCCTGAACGCCGACTTCGACGCCGTCCGCCCGGAGGACTACGACGGCCTGGTCATCCCCGGCGGCCGGGCCCCGGAATACCTGCGCTTAAATGACCGGGTGGTGCAACTGGTGGCTCACTTCGATGCCGCCCCCAAGCCCATTGCCGCCATCTGCCACGGCCTGCAATTGCTC
>CAZOCQ010000122.1:0-9483 GCA_964578335.1 uncultured Desulfobacca sp. | reverse complement strand
GGAGCATGTATTCCTGGACTTTCATGGCGCCTCGCTCTCTTTGGTGATTCTTTAGGTGTATTCTTGGCTTTATGCAAACATAAAGCTGCCAGGTCCCCTTGTCAATTCTGCGCGGCTACGGGATTGCCACCCGAAGGGCCGGGGACAGGTCTGATAATCGCCCGGACTCCCGGCTGCCTGCTTGTCTCTGCGGTAATTCCGTGGTAATAATGACCCATGGCTCCACCGCTGTTCCTGGTGCTCAAATCCCGGCTGTCCCTGCCGCCGACGGAAGCGCCGCCGCCGCCGGACCTGACCACCGCCGCGGTATTGGTCCCCTTGTTTTTTAAGGACGAAGAGGCCCATCTGCTCTTTACCCAGCGCACCTTCACCCTGAAGGACCACCGGGGGCAGATTTCCTTCCCCGGCGGGGTGCGCCAGTCCGGGGACCCGGACCTTAAGGCCACCGCCCTGCGGGAAACCCAGGAAGAGATCGGCCTCGAGCCGCAGATGGTGGAGGTCCTGGGGGCCTTGCCGCCGGTGGCCACCATCACCGGCTACTGCATCACCCCCTTGGTGGGCCTGATCCCGCACCCTTACGACTTTCACCCCAACCCCCTGGAGGTCAGGAGGCTGCTGCTGCTGGCCCTGGATGGCTTTTTTCCTTCCGAGCGCTGGAGCAGCAGCCTTTATCATTATAAAGGGCGCACCACCCGGGTTTGCCACTGGCGCCTCAACCGGGAAGTTATCTGGGGCGCCACCGCCCGGATTCTCCTGAGCCTTTTGGCCCTGCTGGACCAGCACCCCATCCCCGGAGGTCATGATGGCACCTGTCTGGACTGAGCTGGCCAGGGCCTCGACCTGCTGACTTCTGATTATTGATTACTGAATTATTTCCCCTGCCAGGCCGCCCCGTTCACCCCGCCATTCATCAGCCTCACCACCGCCAGGTCCGGGAAGTAATCGATGATGTTGAGGCAGCCGTAGTTCTGGTCCAGCCGGAAGAGGTGGTCCAGGGGCAGGCCCAGGGCTTCGCTCAGGATGACCCGGTTGAGGCCGGCGTGGGCCACCAGCAGGAAGGCCTCATTGGCGTGGCGGTTGAGCAATTCCTGGAGCTTCGGCAGGGCCCTGGCCTTGACGTCCTTGAGGCTTTCGCCGCCGGGGATGCGGAAGTTGGTGAGATCTTTGAAGCGCTCCTCCAGTTCGGCGGGGTATTGGGCCATGATCTCGGCGAAGGTGAGCCCCTCCCAGGAGCCGAAGTTGACCTCCCGGAATTCGTGGAGGGCCTGGGGGGTCAGGTCCCGGCCCCGGCTGATGATCTCGGCGCCGGTGATGGTGCGGCTGAGGTCGGAGGAATAGACCCCCGCCAGGGGGGTGACGGCCAGTTGGGCCGCCAGGTCTTCAAACTGTTGGACCCCCTGGGGCGAGAGGCCGACGTCATTGTGGCCGTGGTAGCGGTCGGTGTGGCCGTCGGCCACCCGGCCGTGGCGCACCAAATAGAGCCGGGTGGCGGTGAGCAAACCTTTGGCGCGTTGGGCTTGGAGGCGCATAGTCTATTTTAACCGCAGATTAACGCCGATGAAATCTTCGGGGGCGGTAGATTCGCCGTTCATAAATCCATGATACCACAAGCATAGAGAAAACTGCAATTTGGACACGCCGGCCAAAGGCGGCGACTATCATCGGGCCTGAGTCAGCAAAACCCCCTTGGCGTCGAAGACCTCGATTTCCACGGTGCGGCCGCCGTCCAGGCGGTGGGTGGCGCAACTCAGTCACGGGTCGTAGGCCCGGACCGCCATCTCCACTTTGTTCAGGGCCTCTTCGCTCACCTGCCCCTGCCGGATGACGCTGTCGGCCACCGCCCGGATGGACATGTTCATGGGGGCCACGTTGTGGGTGGTGCCCACGATGATGTTGGCCCGGGAGATGCAGCCGTTGTCGTCGGTGTGGTAGTCGTGGATCAGCGTGCCCCGGGGGGCCTCCACGCAGCCCACGCCCCGGCCGGCGCCAGGGGTGACCGCGCCCCGCACCCGGGTGTCGGTGATTTCCGGGTCCTCCAGCAGTTCCAAGACCCGTTCGCAGGCATAGACCAACTCGATCAGCCGGGCCCAATGGTAGAGCATGGTGGATTGGGCCGGCCGCCCAAACCGGGAGCGGAATTCCTCCAGCTCCGCCTGGGCCAGGGGCGTATTGATTTTTTCGCAGACGTTGAGGCGGGCCAGGGTGTTGACCCGGTAGATGCCTTTGGGCTCCTTGAGGTCCATGGAAAAGCCCTCATCCCAGGCCCGGGCGTAGGGCATCTTGGAATAGGACCAGTCCTCCACGTGCTCCCCCAGAAAATCGGCGTACTGCACGTAAGTGAAATCCCGGTGGGAGCCGTCGGCCTTCATCAGGCGCAGCACCCCGTCGAACAGAGTGAGGGCGCCGTCTTCCGGCTTCACTGTGCCCAGGAAGCCCGTGGTGATCTGCCCCAGGCCCACCGTTTCGGGATCGAGTTTATAGAAGATGTTCTTTTTGGCGAAATCAATGCAGAAGCGGGCGAACTCCAGTTGCTCCCGGCTCTGCTCCAGGAGTTCCCGGCGCTCGGCCTCGCTCATGGACTTGGCGAAGCCGCCGGGCACCACCACCACCGGGTGGATGACCTTGCCGGCGAACTTTTCGATCATCATCTGCCCGGCCTGGCGCATCTTCACCACCTGCCTGGCCAGGTCCGGGGCGGCCTGGACGATGCCCAGGACGTTGCGCACCGAGTAGTCGGCCCCCGGCCCCAGGACGAAGTCCGGGGCCGCCAGGAAGAAGAAGTGCAGAATCTTGTCATTAATCTGGGCCATGACCTGCATCAGTTCCCGGAGCTTGGCGGCCGCGGGCGGCACCTCGGCCCCGAAGCAGCCGTCCACCGCCTTGTTGGAGGCGGTGTGGTGCATCCAGGGGCAAATGCCGCAGATGCGGTTGACGATGCGGGGCACCTCTTCCGCCGGCCGGCCCTCGATGAACTTCTCGAAACCCCGCAGGGCCATGACGTTCAGCCGGGTGTCGGCCACGTTGCCCTCGTCGTCCAACTGGATGGCGATGCGGGCATGCCCTTCGATGCGGGTGATGGGCTGGATGTTGATGACCCTCTTCTTGGAACAGGACCCGTGGACAAAGGCCTGCTCCGCGTTGGTCTCAATGGTTTTCGGTTCCATGGTTTTCCTCTTCGTTCGTCACAGGCTGGAAGCCTGCGCTACCAAAACTTACTATTGGTGCGCAGTGCGCACATGGTGGGCGAAAACAAGGTTTGCCCCTACTTCGCGCGCACCAAGCCGTGGGCCCCGGAAAAGCGCAGCAACGAAGCGAGGTCAGTCACCGAGTCGCAGTCAATGCCGTTGCTGGCCAGGGCGTTGAGCATATCCAGGAGCTGGTTGCCCTCGTGCTGCACCGGTCCGAAGCAGCCCCGGCAGGGCACCCGGGCCGCCAGGCAGCGAGGGGCCTGGCCATTGGCCCCGGCGCAGCCGGCCCGGGTCACCGGACCCAGGCAGAGGTAGCCCTGCTCCAGCAGGCAGTGCATTTCGCTTAACGGCCGGCCCGGCTCGAAATGGGCGTTTTCCGTGAAACGCCGCAACTTTTTCAGCCGCCCCTTGCCTTCCCGGATGGTGGGGCAGGTGTCGCAGACGCTCTTGGTGGGGAGAACGGGGGCGCGGCCCTCCAGCAGGGCGAGGATGGCCTCGCCGATTTGATCCGGGTGCGGCGGGCAGCCCGGCAGATAGAGGTCCACCTTGATCTTTTCGTCCAGGGCGTAAGTCCGGTCCAGCAGGGGCGGCAGCGCCGGATCAGCCGGATCGGCGGCCGGGTCGGTGGTCTCGCAGCCGCGGTAATAGCGCTCGAACAAGGCTTCGTTGGTGAAGCCGTTGATCAGCGAGGGGATGCCGCCGTGGGTGGCGCAGGTCCCCAGGGCGATGATCACCTGGCAGCTCCGGCGCATGGCCTCGGCCACCTCCAGGTGCTCCCGGTTGCGGATGCCGCCGCTGACCAGGCCCACCACCGCCGGGGGAATCTCCAGGTGGTGGAGATCGCCTTCGCCGGTTTGCCCGAAATATTTATGGTCCATCAGGACCGGGATGTGGACAAATTCTAGTTGGGGTAAGACCTCCAGCAGGGTCTCGCCCAGGTTCAGGATGGCGATCTCGCACCCCGAACAGGAATTGAGCCATTCCGATGCGACTTTGACCGGCACGAGATACCTCCTAGCCCTTCACCTGCACCGGCTTTTCCAGCTCCCGGTGCCTTTCCCGGGCGTATTGCTTTTTCTTCCCGGACCATTCCAGCACGGTGGCCAGGGCCTGCCGGGCCAGTTGAGGATTATCCTTGAGATTGTACTGCTCCAGGACCGTTCCCCTGGCATCGGCCAGGACGGCCCGGCCCAGAGGCGAGCGGGCCATCACCGTGGTCCAGCCCTCCGGCGCCCCGATGCCGCCAAAGGAAAGATCAGCGAATTCGGCGGAATAGTCGTCGCAGTAACGGCAGGCGAAGCGCTTCATGAAGTCCAGCCGGTCCAAGGGGATGCGGCGCACCTCGTTATGGTGCAGATGAATCAGCAGCTCTTCTTTGACATTGACCTTGCGCACCTCTTCCCATTTGAAGGCGCCGATTTCTTCCAGGCGCTTCCGTTGTTCCGGGCCGAAGTGGAAGTTGCCGGTGCAGAAGAGGCCCAGGTGGAACTTGATGGCCCCGGCCGGCACGATCCCCAGGACTTCCATGCGCCGCAGGGAATTGATCTGGCAGGGGGTGCCCACGAAGGCCACCCGGTTCAGGTGGCGCCGGTTGATGTCCTCCAGTTCGACGATGGAAGGGGAGTAGGTGGAATAGACCTCGGAAAAGAGGGACATGCCGGCGGAGGTGTCGAAGTGGAACCCCGCGGCCTCGAGGATTTCCTCCCGGCTGGTGGCCAGCCAGGGCTGCCGTCGGAAGGTGCCCACCGGCCGGCTGACCACGGCGCCGTCAATGCGCCCCAAATCAAAGAGGTGGAGCAGCAGGCTGGTGACCACGCCGCCGTCCGTGGCCCGGGCCCTGACTTCCGGGCTGGCGGCCCGGGCGATGGCGGTTTCGAGGATGCGCCCCATGGGTCCGCTCCAGGCCACCCGGCGCTTGGTCTCTTCGTCCAGTTCGCCGATCTCCGGGCAGATGGAGTAGCACAGGCCGCATTCAATGCACTTTTCGATGTCTTTGTAGCGGGGCCGGCCATCCTCCCCCAACTCCAGGGCCCCGTAGTTGATGGCGGTGCAAAAGGTCACGCAGCCGCCGCAGTGATGACAGAGCCCCGGCTTCTGGACTTCCTGGATCAGGTTGAAAAAGGTCTTCATCTCCCCCTCCTTCAGGCCGCCTGGGCCTTAACGGGCCGCAAGGGATTGGGGCCCAGTTCCCTGATCCGGCCGATGAAGCGGTTGACGAGTTCGGCAAACCGCGGAGCTTCCGCCGACGACACCCATTCGATGGCGAAGCGCTCCGGGGCGATTCCCTGGATTTCCAACACCGTCTTGGTGGCTCCTACCCTGGCCGCGGCTTTGTGATTACCTTCCAGGTAATGGCAGTCGCCCAAGTGTCACCCCATGACCAGGACGCCGTCCACCCCCTTGTGCAGGGCATGCACCACCAGATCGGGATGCACCATGCCGGAGCAGTTCACCCGGATGACCCGCATATTGGCGGGATATTGCAGCCGGGAGACGCCGGCCAGGTCAGCCCCGGCATAGGCGCACCAATTGCAGAGGAAGCCCAGAATTACTGGTTCGAAATTTTCCGACATCGGCATAACCTCCTAATTCAAACTCTCAATCACCGCGTCCACCTGGGCCTTCAACTGGTCCATGGTGAAGTGGTGAACGGTGACGCCCTCCTTGGGGCAGGTGGCTTCACAGAGGCCGCAGCCCTTGCAGAGCGCCTTATCCGTGACGACCCGGCGGTGGGCTCGGCCGTTGTCCCGGTATTCCTCCAGCTTCAATGCCTGGTAGGGGCAGACGTCCAGGCAGAGGGCGCAGCCGTCGCACTTCTCGGTGACCTGCGACTTGACGGCGTCCAGCTGCATCACCTCCTGGGCCAGGATGACCCCGGCCCGGGAGACCGCGGCCTGGGCCTGGGACACCGCCTCGTCCAGCGGCTTGGGAGAATGGCAGAGACCGGCGATAAACAGGCCGTCCACCATGGCGTCCACCGGCCGCAGCTTGGGATGGGCCTCGTTGAAGAAGCCCTCGGCGTTGACGCTGGCTTTAAACAGCTCCACCAGGTCCTGGGTGTCGTTGGGCACAATGGCCGCGGCCAGCACCAGGTAGTCCGGCCGCAGCCGGACCGGCAGCTGCAGGATGGGATCGACCACCTCCACCTGCAAGTCGTTGCCTACATTGGAGACCTGGGGCTTGGCGGCGCGGAAGTATTTGATGAATATCACCCCCAGGTCCCGGGCCCGGGTGTAGAGCTCTTCCCGTAGGCCGTAGGTGCGCATATCCCGGTAGAGCACATAGACGCTCAGGTCGGGATTAAGCTCCTTCACCTTGATGGCCTCCTGCACCGAGCGGGCGCAGCAGACCCGGCTGCAATAGGGGCGCTCCGGCTCCCGGGAGCCCACGCACTGGATAAAGACCACGGTGTCAGCCTTTTGCACGGCCGCGGCCCGCTCCCGCAACTCGGCGTCGAACTGCGTCTGGGTCAGCACCCGGGGGTCGTGGCCGTAGAGATATTCGGTGGGCTGATACTCCCGGCCGCCGGTGGCCAACACCGCGATGCCATACTCCACCAGCGTCGGGACGCCGGCCACCTCCACCTGACTGCTGAAGTTGCCCACTGAACCCTGGACCGTCTTCAGGACGGCGTTCTTCATGACGGTAATCCGGGGATGGTTCTCCACCCGGGCGATCAGGTCCAGCAAATAAGGCCGGACTTCCTCACCCTTCCAGGTCTTGTTCAGGTTCCAGGCATTGCCGCCCAGCTTGGCGCCCTTCTCCACCAGGATGGCGTCATAGCCCCTCTCCGCCAGTTCCAGGGCGGCGGTGAGGCCGGCCAGGCCGCCCCCCAGCACCAGGGCCTTTTGCACCACCTTTACCGAACCTCGCTCCAGGGCATAATCCCGGGCCACCTTGGCCACGGCCATGCGCACCTGGTCCTTGGCCTTGGCCGTGGCCGCCTCCGGCTCCTTCTGGTGCACCCAGGAGTTCTGGTTCCGGATGTTGGCCATCTCCAGCAGATAGGCGTTCAGGCCCGCCTCCCGCAGGGTGTCCTGGAACAGCGGTTCATGGGTCCGGGGGGTGCAGGCCGCGATGACGATACGGTTGAGGTTAAGTTCCTTGATCTTTTTGGCGATGAGTTCCTGGGTGTCGGTGGAGCAGGTGAAGAGATTGTTCTCCACCGCCGCCACCCCCGGCAGGCTGCCGGCGTATGCCGCCAGGGACTGCACGTCCACCACCCCGGCGATGTTGATGCCGCAGGAGCAGACAAAGACCCCGATGCGCACCTCCTCAAGAGCGACGTCCCTTTCCGGCGGATAGGTCTTTTCCCGGGTCAGCGTGCCCCGGGCTTCCGACAGCAGCCGGGCCGCCTCCTCCGCCGCGGCCGAAGCCTCAGTGACCGACCGGGGGATGGCCATGGGGGCGTGGGCGGCGCCGCAGACATAGACGCCGGCGCGGCTGGTGGCCACCGGGGTGAAACTGCCGGTCTGGACAAAGCAGTGAGGATTGAGGCTGAGGCCGAATTTCCCGGCCAGAGCCGGGGCGCCCGCCTGGGCCTCCAGACCCACCGACAGCACCAGCAGGTCGAAGTCTTCCTCCACTTTCTCGCCGTCCAGGGTCACGTAGCCCACTTTGACCCCTTTATTATTGGGGCCGGGCCGCACCGTGTGCGGGCGGCTTTTGATGAACCTGACCCCCTGGGCCTTGGCCCCCTGGTAGTAGCGCTCGAATTCCTTGTTATGGCTCCGCAAATCCATGTAAAAAATGGTCTGGCTCAGGCCCTCGCCGCTCAAGTGCTCGGCCGTGACCAGGCTCTGCTTGACGGCGTACATGCAGCAGACCGTGGAGCAGTAGCTGTGGCCCCCGGCGGTGGTGTTCCGGGAACCGACGCATTGGATCCAGGCCACCTTCCGGGGCTCGGTATGATCCGAGGGCCGCACCAGGTGGCCCAGGAAAGGCCCCCCGGCCGACAGCAGCCGCTCATACTCCAGGCCGGTGACCACGTCGGCAATCCGGCCGTAGCCGAAGGCCGCGGCGGGGCCGGGATCGAAGGGCTGATAGCCCGGGGCCAGGATCACCGCCCCCACCTGCAGGGTGCGGCTGGCGCCCTTATCCTCGAAGTTGACGGCTCCGGTGGGGCAGAACTTGACGCAGGCCTGGCATTTGCCCTTGGTGAGGTAAAGACAGCTGTCGTCAATGGCGTATTTCAGCGGCACCGTCTGGCTGTAGGACAGGTAGATGGCCTTGCGCTGGCCGATCCCCATGTTGTAGGGGTCCGCCACCTTCTTGGGGCATTTCTGGGCGCAGAGGCCGCAGGCGATGCACTTGTCCAGATCCACGTAGCGCGGCTGCGCGGCCACGGTGACCGTGAAATTGCCCTGGTTGCCGGAAATCTCGGAAACTTCGGAGAGCGTGAGAAGCTCGATGTTTAAGTGCCGACCGCACTCAACCAACTTGGGCGAGATAATTCACATGGCGCAGTCGTTGGTGGGGTAGGTCTTGTCCAGTTGCGACATCTTGCCGCCGATGCCGGCGCTCTTTTCCACCAGATAGACGTAATAACCCTGGTCGGCCAGATCCAAAGAGGCCTGGATGCCGGCGATGCCGCCGCCGACTACCATGACCGAGCCGATAACTCCGGGAGCAAGCGGTTCCTCTCCCGCGGCGCGGGAATGAGCCGCCTGGAGGCCGGCCGCCGCAGGTTGTCTGGTCAATTCCCTGACCTGGAGTTGCTCGGGCTGCAACTGGAACTCCCGGCACAAGGCCTGGAAATCCTCCGGGGTAAACAACAGGCCCTTGCCGGGGCCCGGGTTGGCCTTGATGCGGCCGGTCTTGACCCAGTTGCGGATGGTATTCCGGTGAACCCCGATTTCCCTGGCCAAAGCCAGCATGTGCACCATAATCATGAATCGTCTCCTCTCCCCGGGGCCTGCGGTCCCCTGGGCTTCTGTCTCAAAGGCCCTGAGAATCCGTCCAAAGTCAAAATTGTTGGTTTGGCATCCTCAGACCTGGTCTGTGCCATTTGTGCAAAGAGAGCATAGGGTGCTTTGCTCAATTTGCACCAATTGAAATATATTTCATTTGGCTTGTCAACAGAAAAAGGCGGGCAATTCTTAGGAAAGCAAAAATTCTCCGGCGGCCTCGGACGGGGTATTAAGACTTCGGCTGACCGCGGGCTCCGGGCTGTGGACCGGCCCCGGTCAGCAAGGGCAAAAAAAAAGGCCCGCTTGGGGGCCTTAACTTGTTGAAATAATTTGGCGGGCGATGGGCGACTCGAACGCCCGACCTTTGGTTCCGGAGACCAACGCTC
>CAZOCQ010000121.1:0-9493 GCA_964578335.1 uncultured Desulfobacca sp. | reverse complement strand
GAATGATGCCGGGAATGGCCCCCTTGTGGTCGGCCTTGATGGGGATGACGTAGCGCCCGTGGCGCTGGGAGATGATGGGGTTTTGCAGGGCGCTTTGGTATTCCGGCCGGAAGAAGTTTTGCTTGATTTCCCGGTTGACCCGCTCCCGGGTTTCGGTGAGCTCCCGGCGCACCTGGGCCAGGGCCGGGCTGGCCTGGTCCAGGATGAAATTATGGGGGCTGATGCACTGCCGGATGGCTTCTTTGAGGCGGGAGAGGTCCCGGAGTCCGGCGGCCAGGGCCACCAACTGCGGGGTCAGGGCTGCGTTGGATTTGAGATAGGTCTTCAGGTGATCGGCCAGCCGCAATACCTGGAGGATGTCGTTGAAGGCTTCGGGGGGCAGGAGGCTGCCGCGCACCGTGGCCTTGCCCAGCCAGGCCGCCAAGTCGGAGAACTCCGCCAGGGGCGAGGCGCCCTCTCGGTTCTCCAGCTCCTGCCATTCCCGGATCTGCTGGAAAATGAGCTGAATCCGGCCTAAATCATTCAGGGGCCGGACCGAATCGAGAAATCGACGTCCCAGGGGCGCGACGGCGTACTGCTGCAGGACCCGGATGAGCCCTGGAAACTCCAGGGCGCTCAAGGATTGCTCTGCCATAGCGCTCCAGGTCTAAATGACAGGTTGGAGAGATTACGAAGTCAAGCGCCGCCGCGCTATCTCCTGGATCACCTTGCCGTCGGCCCGGCCGGCCAGGCGGGCCATGGCGGCCTTCATCACCCGGCCCAGGTCCTTGGGCCCCGACGCCCCCAGTTCTGCAATGATCCCGGATACTTCCGCTTCACATTCGGCGTTACTAAGCTGCTTCGGCAAAAAAGAGAGGAGGATGCTCAGCTCCTCCTCTTCTTTTTGGGCTAGGTCGGGCCGCCCGGCCTTGGTGTATTCGGCTACGGCTTCCCGACGTTGTTTGGCCTGGGTGGCGACCACGGCGAGCAGTTCGTCTTCGGCAAGGCTGCGTTTCAACTCCACCTCCCGATAGCGAATGGCGCTTTTCAGCAGCCGCAAGGTGGACGCCGCCACCGGCTGTTGTCCTTTGATGGCCTGTTTGAAGGCCTGATCCAGCTGCTGATAAAGGGAGCTCATGAGCCCTCGATCTTCCGCAGCTTCTTCAAAGCCCGCTTTTTGGCCGCCAAAATCTTCTTCTTCCGCTTAATGCTGGGCTTTTCGTAATGTTCCCGCTTGCGAATCTCAGAGAGAATCCCGGCCTTTTCGCATTGCTTTTTAAAGCGCTTTAAGGCAACCTCGAAAGGTTCGTTGGGTTTTACCCTGACGCCGGGCATCCATCCTCGCCTCCTCCCGTGGTCAGATGACACCTATCGCTGCAACCTCGTCCCCCTTAGCGTTTCTCGCGTCCGTGTCGATTAAAGAAGAATGATGAGGGCGATCAGGTGATAGTTCTGAAACGGTTATTGTTTATCATTTATTTTGGAAGTGTCAAGCGGTTTTTTCTTTCAGGTATGCGGTCCTGCGTAACCGAAAATCAGAGATTGCAACGGCGTTGCACTTCATTTATAAGGGGGTGGAGGGGCGGTGCTCGAACCGCCCCCAGGATGGAAATATCGCCCGGAAAGGCGGCTTATGCCTCGCAAAGCGATGAACTATCTGGCGTTTGTCGGCCTCCTGCTGCTGTTGGCAGCCGGCTGCGTCACCGTCAAGGTGAGCCTCTTCGAGGAGCCCAAGCCCCTGAAAGAGAAGACCATCTCCGGTTACGGCCGGGGCAAGGTCCTGCTCCTGGACGTGCACGGCATGATCCTGGAGGGACCCCATCGCCTCCTGGGCCTCTTCAAGGGGGTCACCACCCCCAGCCGGGTGAAGGAGGAGTTGGAAAAAGCCGGCCGGGACCGCCAGATCAAGGCCGTGGTCCTGTCCATCAACTCTCCCGGGGGCACGGTGACCGCGGCGGACGTGATCCTCCATGAGTTAAAGAGCTTCAAGGCCGACCACAACGTTCCGGTGGTGGTCTGTCTGCAGGGTCTGGCGGCCTCGGGAGGCTATTACGTGGCCCAGGCCGGCGACACCATCATGGCCTATCCCACCTGCATCACCGGCTCCATCGGGGTCATCGCCATGAAATTCAACTTCCGGGGCCTGATGGACAAGGTGGGGCTGGACACCGACGTGGTGCAGACCGGGCGCTGGAAGGACTTCTGGTCGCCCTTCCGGGCTGCCAGCCCCCAGGAAAAGGAGATGATGCAGCAGGTCATCGAGGAATTTTACCGGAACTTTGTCAAGGTGGTGGCCGAAGGCCGGCAAATGAGCCCGTCGGAGGTCAAAAAGGTGGCCGACGGCCGCATCTTCACCGCGCCCCAGGCCCGGGACCTGCGGCTGGTGGACCAGATCGGCTATCTGGACGAGGCCCTGGACCTGGCCAAGAAGCTGGCGGGCCTGCCCAAGGAGGCCAAGGTGATCCGTTACTACCGCCCGGGCAGCTACCGCCCCACCATCTATTCCATGTTGCCGGAATTGGAGGTGACCGGACCCCAGTTTCTGTATCTCTGGCTGGCCGGAGAGACTTGATGGCGGCCATCCGGGGGAAGACTCGGATGCGTTCAGGCCAACCGGACCGTTTGGGGGCAGTTAATTTCGGAGGCCAATCCCCAATAATTCAAGGTTTGGGCCAGTAATCCGATAAGCATCATAAGAAGGTCGTTGGGCCGTAATTAATGAGCGGAAACAACAGACATCAATCCGGAGCCAAAGCCAGGGGAAAACCTCCCCACCGGCGCGCAAAGATACAGGTATGCCCCGATTCTTCAGAAGAGGACTCCCCTTTGCTCAGTAAGGCCAGAGAGGTCGTTTATCGAACCCCGGAGGTCCGCCCGAAAAAGGTGGCGGCATTGAAGGAGGCCATCGAACGGGGGGTCTATGTAATCGATTCCCGCAAAATTGCCGAGATCATCGTCAGGGAGTGGTTCCCGCGGCGTTGAGGGACGGCGGCGGATCAGCCGGAATTGAGGGGGCGCTATCGAAATTTCCCCACATTAGCGTTTACTGGCATGTAGCACAGTCAAACCGATGATTTCTTCTCCTTCATAACGGATGATAATATCATTCTCGGTCATTTCGCTATCAGTCGCATGGCTGAGTTTCTTGAAATTATTACTGAGGTCAATTAATGGTTCCCATTCCTGCGGAGCCCAAAATTAATTAGTGGGGGCTTCGGTTGATGATAGTGGGAACAATTTTATGGCCTGAGTAATAATTCTGTTTTCATGGTTCCAATCTCCTGCTTGGGAACCCACTTCTTATGCAAGCGATTGCTTTGAGAAGTCTAACAAGGCTATTCAGTTCTAATGCCGGCATAGGGCCAAGCAGAGCTTGGGAACGAGAAAAAGATAGCTCCCATAAAATTCGGTATTTGGTGGGCAGTCCCCACCCCCCATCTTGACGCGAGTCCAGCGCGCCCGGTTTGAGTTCCCGAAACGCAAATTTATTTTATTGTTGTCTGTAATTACTGGCTACTGACCACTGGCTACTGGTATCACCCCAGCCGCCGCCAGCGGGGGCCGGCGGGGGTGTCGGTGAGCTCGACGCCCCGGTCGGCCAATTCTTTCCTGATCTGATCGGCCGCGGTCCAGTCCCGGCGCTGCCGCGCCTCTTCCCGGGCCTGCACCTGGGCCTCGATTTCGGCGTCAGGGGCCCCGGCGGCCCGGGGCGGGTTCATCACTCCCAGAATTTCATCCAGTTCCTGGAAGCGGCTCAGGATGTGGCCGGCGGCGTCGCGGCCGAGCCGGCCCCGGTCCAGTTCAGTATTAAACTCGCCCACTGCGGCAAAAAGGGCGGAGAGCACCCGGGAGATGTTGAGGTCGTCGTCCAGGGCGGTGACAAACTCTTTTTTCATCCGAAAGAGGCGCTCTTCGATGGCGCCGTCGTCGGCGCCGCCGCCGGCCGCCTGGCTGAGGCGTTCCAGGAAGTGGTCCAACCTGGCCCGGGCCTGGGCCGCGGCCCTGAGGTTATCGGGACTGAAGGCCAGGGGCTTGCGGTAGTGGGTGGCCAGCAGAAAGAAGCGCAGGTCGGCGCCATTAAAACCCTGGCCGGTGAGGTCCCGGACCGTGGGCTCGTCTTTTAAGGGCCGGCCCTCCTTGAGCACCCGCTCGCAATGGAGCCAGGCGTTCGCCAGGGGTTTGCCGCTGGCCGCGGCGAACAGGGCGTTCTCGTTCTCGTCGTGGGGGAAGAGGGATTCCACCCCGCCCAGGTGAAAGTCCACCGGCTCCTTCAAGTGTTTCAGGGCCATGGCGGCGCTTTCCAGGTGCCAACTGGGGCGCACCTGGCCCCAGGGGGTGGAATAATAGAGGCCCTTCTTCAATTCCGAGAGCTTGGCCCGCTTCAGCAGGGTGAAGTCCCGGGGATTCTCTTTGGCGTACTCATCCAGGTCCACGGTTTTCCCCACCCGGATCTTGCTGAGGTCAACCCCGGAGAGGCGGCCGTAGTCCTTGAACCGGGAGATGTCGAAATAGACCGAGCGCAGTTTCTCGTAGGCATAACCCCGCTCCAGAAGTTTGCGGGTGAGGCCGACCATCTCGTCGATGTGCTCCGAGGCCAGGGGATAGAGGACCCCTTCTTTAATGCGCAAGGCCCGCAGGTCCGCAAAGAATTCCTTCTGGTAGCGTCCGGTGAAGACGGGCAAATCCTGGCCTGCGGCGTCGGCCCCGGCGATGGCCCGGTCGTCCAGGTCAATGAGGCTCACCACCTGGCGCACTTTGAGGCCGCGGGAGGAGAGGTAGCGGTTCAGGAGATCGGCCGTCACCAGGCGCCGGGCCACTCCCAGCGACAGGTTGGTGTAAAGGGCCGGGCCGTCGGCAAAGATGGCCGCTTCCCCGGCCCGCCGGGGTTGGAAGGCCTCCTTGGCCCGGGCCAGGGTATTATAAAAGCAGAGGCTGGGGACCTCCTTTTCCACGAACAGGGAGGTGGAGAGGTAACGCTCGCCGCCGTCCGGGGCGATGACCACGATGAGGCCGTCGGTCATTTGGCGGGCCTGGCGCAGGGCCGCGGCCACCGCCGCCCCGGAACTCATGCCCAGAAACAGGCCCTCCTGCCGGGCCAGGCGCCGGGCCGTCTCATAGGCCTCTTCGTCTTCGATATTGACGATCTCATCGGTCATGCCTTTATCGAAGATCCCCGGCTTATAGGACTCCTTCATGTTTTTCAGGCCCTGAATGGCATGGCCCAGAAAAGGTTCCACCGCCACCATCCGGATGGCGGGATTGAACTCCTTCAGGTAGCGGTACAGCCCCATGGCCGTGCCGCTGGTCCCCAGGGTGGCCACCACCATGGTGACCTGGCCGCCGGTCTGCTCCCAGATCTCCCGGGCCGTGGTCCGGTGGGCGGCGGGGTTGTCCGGGTTATTGAATTGGTCCGCCAGGAAGTATTTCTCCGGGTTTTCCCGGGTCAGGCGATAGACCTCTTCAATGGAGCCGTCGGTGCCCTGGTGGGCCGGGGTCAGGAGCAGTTCGGCTCCCATGGCCTTAAGTATTTTTTTGCGTTCCGTAGAGGCGGATTCGGGCATGGCCAGCAGCAGCCGGTAGCCCTTGACGGCGCAGACCAGGGCCAGGCCGATGCCGGTGTTGCCGCTGGTGGCCTCCAGCACCGTCTTATCGGGGGTGAGCTCGCCACTGGCCTCGGCCGCCTCGATCATGGCCAGGGCCGGGCGGTCCTTGACGGAGCCCCCGGGGTTAAAATATTCCAGCTTGACGTAAACCTGCACCCGGGGGTTGGGGTTGAGACGGTTCAGGCGCACCATGGGGGTGCGGCCGATCAGTTCCAGGATATTCGCTGCCTTTCCTTCCATGGCTAAGATCCAAATAAGATTAAGAAGATTTAGCTGACTTAAAGGTCTTCCTGCACCATCATCCCGCATTTAGCCGCCGGATCGGTTCCCAGTTCATCGTTCAGAAAATTATTGATCAGGTTGATCAAAGTGACAATGAAGTGGCGCCGGGCCTCCGGGGCTTCCTTCAGAACATCCAGCAGGCGGTAAGTTAGAGACATGATCACCATGCCGGCTTCCGCCGGGGAGATCTGTTGCTGGTTGAAAGTCTCCAGGATGTCGTTGACCAGGGGCCGGAGGCGCTGAGCCATCTCCTCGTCGGTTTCGTTTTGCTGCTCCCAGGTGGTGTCAGATTCAGTCATGAGGCCGTCCTTATTGATTTTCCCGCGGTAATATCGAACCCCAGGTTCCGGCCCCCACTGCCGGGCGCGCCTCTGGTGACAATCATGACCCGGTTGGGCCTGGCCGGTAAGAGTCCGAAAATATATGCAAAACGTAGCATATTCCGGGGCCATTTGCAAACCGGGCAGACCGCACAAGCCCCGGTGGTTCCGGCGAAGTCCCCTGAAGACCTTTGCGCTGGCAAAGGAAGATTTGTTTTATGGCCTACGTTCAAATTAGTAGCCTTGATGTTTACTTGCCTTAACTATTTTTCTATGGAAGATGATCGATTTAGTAGCATAACTATATATATTTATTAAAAGAATTATAATTTGTTATCATTTGGTACGAACTTTGCTGGTTCCTGTTTAGTCTCAAAGGATAATTTGCCTGAACACGCCAACCTTGATAGCTGTTTTTCCGGGGGAGACGCCATAGCCGGCGCGAGGTCAACAGAATGAAGGATAAACCGAAAGAAGCGGATTTAACCCTGCAGGTCGAGCAGGCGAAACAACTGCTTGACCTGGGCCATGTGCGGGAAGCCCTGGTCCTGGTCATGGACGCCTTATGGCAGGAATTGGAGCGTCTGCGCGACACCCTCAGGGAAGTTCATCGGAATTTGCCGCAACCGCAGGCTAATTCTCCGGCCGGCTCTACTGCGGCCGAACCCTCTGAAACCGAGTTCGTCTGGCCCGATTTCCCTTCCCGCCTGCTGCACTGATAAGCCTTTATCAAGAACTTGGGAGAGGGACCGGGGCCGCCAGTTTATCCCCCTCGCCGCACCACCTCCCTCTCCCGAGGCCCTGAAGCCCCCGGGCGATTTCCTGCCCGACTTCCCCTTGCCTCAAACTAACCCCGTATTATCTTAGAACTTATCAACCAGAATACCATTCCCTTATTTATGGAGGATAATATGGGACAATTGATCGCTGGCGCCGCGGCGGATGGAGTTCTCCTGGCCGTTGACAGCCGGGCCGTGTTTTTCGAACCCTTCGGGGAGGAACGCTTTATTACCCTGGACCGGCTGCTCCCCCTCACCTCCCACGTGGTCCTGGCCTCGGCCGGGGCCATCGAGGCCCACGACCTCTGCCGGGACTTCGCCGCCTTTGCCAAAGAAGAGGGCCTGACGGACCTGAACGCCCTCATTGAGGCGGCCATTCCCTTCTTCGCCAGCCGTTATGATGAACTCCTCCGGAAGATGTGCGAAAAGGCGCCGCCGGACCCCATCGTCAACATGTATCTGGTCCTGGCGGGCTATGCCGCCGGCGCCGGCCATTTATTCGTCATTTGGGACCGGCCCCAGCCTCCCAAGATCGAATACAACCAGGTGACCGACGTCTTCAGCCTGCCCCGGCGCATGGGTCTCGAATTCAAGCTCAATCAGCTCATCAAGGAGAAGGCTCCACTGGCCAAGCTGGTGGAAACCGCCAAGTCCGGGATGGAGAAGCTGGCCGGCCAGGACGAATACGTCGGCGGTCCATTCCATTACGTGACCATAACCAAGGATGGGATCGCCAGGGCTTGACCGGATAACTGGATATAATTCCGGGAAGATTGCCGCGTTCCACAAGATTTGGTAAGCTCTAACTGCCTGTCGGCTCGGGGTCGGCAGGCACCAAATCTCTAGGACATTCACGTGCCTGCTGACCTCGACCGACTCCGCATCCAGCGCTCCGAAGAGAAATACCAGCCCGGGCCCGCCACCCGGACCCGCCTCTGGCTGGGACTGGCCGGGCTTCTCCTTCTTATTCTGCTGGCTTTGTATTTTTGGGGTCCCCTGCGACCGGCCCAGGAAGTGGCGGTGGCCGTGGCCTCCCGCCTCTACCCGGCCCAGGCCTTCACCGTCCTCAACGCCAGCGGCTACGTGGTGGCCCAGCGCAAGGCCGCGGTTTCCTCCAAGAGCACCGGCCGCCTGGCCTACCTGGGAGTGGAGGAAGGCAGCCGCCTGAAGAAAGGCGAGGTTCTGGCCACCCTGGAAAACGAAGACCTGGTGGCGGCCCGCAACCAGGCGGCGGCCGGGGTCAAAGAAGCCGAAGCCGGGCTCGCCACCGCCCAGGCGGAGTTGGCGGACGCCGAGCTCCAGCACCAGCGCTACAAGACCCTGGTGGAAAAAGACCTGGTGGCCCGCCAGGACTTTGACACCGCGGTGGCCCGCTATAAAAAGGCCCAGGCCGGGGTGGCCAGCGCCCAGGCGCACATCAAGGTGGCCAAGGCGGCCGAGGCCAGCGCCCAGGCCTCCCTGGAATACAGCTATATTCGCAGCCCCTTCGACGGCGTGGTGACCACCAAGTACGCCGAAGTGGGCGAAGTGGTGGCCCCCTTCGGGGCCGCGGTCAACGCCCGGGCCGCGGTGGTCACCATGGCCGACCTCAACTCCCTGATGGTGGAGGCCGACGTGGCCGAATCCAACCTGGGCAAGGTGCATCTCAAACAGCCCTGTGAAATCAGCCTGGACGCCATTCCCGGCCGGCGTTTCGCCGGGGAAGTCCACATGATCGTGCCCACCGCCGACCGCACCAAGGCCACGGTGCTCACCAAGGTGAAATTCCTGGAATTCGACGACCGTATCCTGCCGGAAATGAGCGCCAAGGTGGCTTTTCTCTCCCGGCCCCTGAAAGCCGACGAGCGCCAGGCGCGGCTCACCATCCCCCAGGCGGCCCTGGTGACCCGGCAGGACCGGACCTATGTTTATTTGGTGAAGGACCATGAGGCGCGGCTGGTCCCGGTCACGGTGGAGGAAAAGCTGGGCGACCTGGCGGCCTTGAAGGACGGCCTGAAGGAAGGCGACCGGGTGGTGCTCCAGCCCCCCGCCGGCCTGGGCGACCGCGCCCGGGTGAAGGTCAAGGAATCATGAGCGGCGAGCCCCAGGCCCCCGCCCCCCTGGTGGTGGAGATCGCCCACCTCTATAAGTCCTACCGCCGGGGCAGCCAAATCCTGCCGGTCCTGCAAGACATCTCCTTGAATATCAGGGCCGGGGAATTCCTGGCCCTCATGGGTCCCTCGGGCTCCGGCAAGACCACCCTGCTGAATCTCATCGCCGGCCTGGACCGCCCCGACGAGGGCCGACTGCTGGTGCAGGGCCTTGATCTGACCGGGCTGAGCGAATCGCAGATGGCCGATTGGCGGGCCCACAACGTGGGCTTCGTCTTTCAGTTCTACCACCTGATCCCGGTGCTCACCGCCTTTGAAAACGTGGAGCTGCCCTTGCTTCTCACTCAACTGCACCGCCGGGCGAGACGGGAACACGTGGAGCTGGTCCTGGAGCTGGTGGGCCTAAGCGACCGGCAGCACCATTATCCGGCCCAGCTCTC
>CAZOCQ010000120.1:0-9494 GCA_964578335.1 uncultured Desulfobacca sp. | reverse complement strand
GGCGACTTATCATCCCAAGCCCCTGCAGCCTGGCTGGAGGGGCTTGGCGCGTCTGGGCGGGCAGACGGGCCCCCAAGAATTTTCCCCCGGCCGAATCAAGCGCTAGCGGCGAATCCAGGGAACTAACATCAAGGGACAGTCCACCACCCGGGAGATGTTGTGGGCCACGCTGCCCAGAAAGAGCTCCTCGATGAAGCCCCGCCCCTGGGTGCCCATGACGATGAGGGAGATGTCCAGGCTTCTGACGGCGTCCAGGATGACGCTGAAGGGATGGCCCGGAATCAACCGGGTCGCGACCTGCGGCACCCCGGCGGCCTCCAGGCGATGCCGCAGGATTTCGAGGGAATTATCTTCCGGAGCCCCGGACACTGCCTGGGGAGCCCCGGCAAAGATCTCACTCAGGTGGGGCTTGAGGGCGTGCAGCAGAGTGACCCGGGCCACTCCTTTAGGGGCCAGCAGTTCCAGGGCCATCAGGGCCTCGGCGGCGATTTCGGAGAAGTCGGTGGGGCACAGGACGTGGCGCAGGAGTTCGGTGCAGCGCCAGAGACAGTGATTAACCTGGCGCTCCGGAGAGACTCGCACCGGCAGCAACAGGGTGGGATAGCGGGCCTGGTGCAGCAGGGCGCTGGAAAAGGACCCCAGAATGCCCTCCCGCCACAGGGACTTGCCGTGGGAGCCCAGAATCACCAGGGAGGCGTCGTGCTTCCGGGCCACCTGGTTCAGGGACTGGGCGGGCAGGCCGATGGGAGTTTCCAGGACCACTTCCAGCCCTTGCTCCTGCAACTGCCGGGACTGGACCTTCAGATAGGATTCGGCGGCCAACCTGGTCTCCGCCTGGGGTTCCGACCAACGCCCCGGAGTGAGCACGTGGGTCAGGATCGCCCGGGAGCATCCCAGGGAGCGTAATTCGCCGCCGCAAGAGACGATTTCGTTCCAGGCAGGGGACAGGTCGGTGGCCAGGACTATGGTGTTAAAAATGGCGGAATCCTTTGAAGCTGTCGGCAGTCAGCTATCAGCAATCGGCCAAACCAAGAAAAGGCAAAGGCGACCAGGAAATAGCCCTCGCCTTGCTTGAGATATTAAAAGTGAAGTTATAACAAGCCGGGCAAAAAATCAAATATCAGGAAGGGCGTTACGGGGCAAAATATTTTGCTGAAAATTCCATAAGATATTGATATCTTGGCGGGAGAACGGCCAGGAGAGGAAACCATGACTCGTTTCACCCGCGGATGGCTGTGCCGGAAGATTGTCGAAGACAGCCGGGACGCCGTGGTGTTTGCGGACCGGGACGGGATCATCCGTCTCTGGAACCGCGGCGCCGCCGAGATGTTCGGCTGGGGGGGAGAAGAGGCCTGGGGCCGTCCCCTGGAGTTGATTATCCCGGAGAACCTGCAAGCCCGGCATTGTGAAGGCTATCGCCGGGTCATGGCCACCGGGACCAGTCAATACAGCCAAGACCTGCTGGCGGTGCCGGGTTTGAACAGGGAGGGCCGGAGGCTCTCTCTGGAATTCACCATCACCCTGGTGCGGGAAGATGAAGGTCAAATCCTGGGCGCCGCGGCCATCATCCGGGAGGTCACGGCGCGCCGGCAGCGGGAACAGGAATTGAAGAAGCGTTTGACCGATCTGGAGGCGAAACTGGGGACCCCGGAGAAATTACCCCCATCAGGGGCCTGACCGGGGGAGGAGCACCTCGGCTCAAAGGGGAGAAGATGGAGATTGGTGAAAGAGCAGGAAGGGTCTAATAATGCACCGGATGATTAAGAAAAGGTCTCAAAAAGCGGGCCTGCCCCCCGGGTCCCTGGTGTATACCGGAGATCGAGAGGTGGTACAGCCTCGCATTGTAATAGTTGAATATGACGAACAGGGGGCGCAGACCAGGGAAATCGCCTCTTGGGCCGAATGCCCGACCATGGAAAACCGCCCCGGGGTGACCTGGATCGATGTCAACGGTATTTCCCATGTGGGGAATCTGGAAACGTTGGGGGAATGTTTTAAACTCCACCCCCTGGTCCTGGAAGACATCCTCAATGTGGATCAGCGCCCTAAAACGGAAGACTACGAGGGCTACCTCTATATCGTCTTTAAGGCCATCGCCACTAAACCGGAGATCAGGGCCATCGTGGCGGACCAGATCAGCCTGATTCTGGGCCCCAACTACGTGCTGTCGTTACATGAGAACAGCCACGACCTGTTCCAGCCCATCCTGGAGCGCCTCGTCACGGGCAAGGGACGCATCCGCAAGGGCGGGGCCGATTACCTGGCTTATGCGCTGATGGACTATATCGTTGACCAATATTTTGTCACCCTGGAACAATTCGGCGAAGAGGTGGAAATCCTGGAGGACCAGGTGGTGAGCCGGCCGGTGCCGGCCACCCTGCAGGCGGTGCATCACCAGAAAACCCAAATGATTCTGCTGCGCCGCTCCCTGTGGCCCCTGAGGGAGGTGGTGGCTCGCCTGGAGCGCCGGGAGTCGCCGCTGATTCAGCCCGCCACCGCGATATATTTTAAAGACGTTTATGACCACACCATCATTGCCATCGATACGGTGGAGACTTATCGTGATATATTATCGGGCCTGCTGGATATTTATCTTTCCAGCGTCAGCAACCGCTTGAACGAGATCATGAAGGTGTTGACCATCATCGCCACCATCTTCATGCCCCTCACCTTTCTGGCGGGGGTCTACGGCATGAACTTCAAGTACATGCCGGAGCTGCAGTGGCGCTATGGTTACTTTGCGGTGCTGGGCTTCATGGCCTTGTTGGCGGGCGCCATGCTCCTCTATTTCAAAAAGAGAAAGTGGATCTGAGTCCACGAAGGAGGTTTCCACATGACTGTACAGGTAGGGAAACAGGCTCCCGAATTCGAAGCCAAGGGCTACCTCAACGGGGAAATCAAAACCGTCAAACTGTCGGATTATCGGGGCCGTTGGGTCATGCTCTATTTTTACCCGGGGGATTTCACCTTTGTGTGACCCACGGAGCTGACGGCAGTTGCCGCCAGGTATGAGGAAATCAAATCTCTGGGCGCCGAAGTGCTGGCCATCAGCATCGACAGCCCCTTCACCCATAAGGTCTGGCAGGAAGGCGAGTTGTCCAAGATCGTCGCCGGGGGCCTGCCCTATCCCATGTTGTCAGACCAGGGAGGCCGCATCGGCGAGCTTTACGGGGTTTATGACCAGGACAACGGGGTGGACATCCGGGGCCGCTTTCTCATTGACCCAGACGGCATCCTCCAGGCCATGGAGGTGCTGGCCCCGGCGGTGGGCCGCAACGTGGCCGAGATGATCCGCCAGATCAAGGCCTGCCAGTACGTCCGGGAAAATGTCGGCGAAGCCACCCCGGCGGGCTGGGAGCCGGGCAAGAAGGCCCTGAAACCCGGCGAGGAACTGGTGGGCAAGGTCTGCGAGATCTGGTCCCCGGAAATGGCGTTTTAAAGACGGTTTGCGGTTTTCAGTTTTCGGTTTTCGGCCAAAGAAACGAGGAGTAGCGAGCGTAGGGGCGGTTCTCGAACCGCCCCAGGGTTTTTCTCGCCGCGGCCACCGTCCCTTGCCTGCCGCCCGGACCGTGCCTATATTAAAAATATTTAAAATTATCGTCAGTTACGCTGCATCCCGGAGGCGCCCATGAAGGCCATCTGGAAAGGTTACCTGAAGTGCAGCCTGGTGACCATCCCCATTAAGATGTACAACGCCATCTCCCCGAGCGCCCTGCAATTCCACCTCTATCACCGGGACTGCGGCAGCCGCATCCGCCAGGAGATGGTCTGTCCGGTGCACCAGCGCCCCCTGGCCCCCGACGAAGTGGTGCGGGGCTACCAATACGGCAAAGACCTCCACGTAGTTATCACCGACGAGGATTTGCGCCGGGCCCGGCGGGAGTCCAGCGACACCATCGAGATCCTCAAGTTCGTGGAGGCCCGGCAGATCGAGCCGATTTACTATTCCGAGGTCCATTATCTGGCCCCGGACGGCCAGGTGGGGGCCGAGGCCTTCGCTCTGTTTTACCGGGCCATGGAGGAGAGCGGCAAGACCGCCCTGGCCCGGGCGGTGATCCGCCAACGGGAGCACCTCTTCAACCTCCGGCCTTACGGCGGCGCCTTTGCCGCCTTCACCCTGCACTACGCCGAAGAGATCAGGCCGGTGCGGGAGATCGAAGACGCCGCCGGCCTCGCCCAGGTTCCGGTGGACCAGGGCAACCTGCAGATGGCCCGGGCCATCGTGGAGCAACTGAGCGGCGATTTCGCCCCGGAGCAATACCACGATGAATACAGTCGCACCTTACAGGAACTCATCAAGGCCAAGGCCGCAGGCCAGGAGCTCAAGGCCGAACCCCGGGTGGAGCGGCGCAAGGTCATCAACCTGATGGAGGCCCTGGAGCGGAGCGTAGCCGAGACCGCGGGCGGGCGGCCGGTTAAGAAGGAGATGGCCCGGGCCGGGGGGCCGGTGCGCAAGACCCGGAAGGCAGGGAGCCAGTAGTCAGTGAGCAGTAAGCAGTGAGAAAGTTAGCGGTGAGCAGCAGGCGCACCTTGAATGAGGCCACCAAGAGAAGAGGCGTAACCCCTTAGGATTACGCCTCATTTAATCAAATGGTGCCGAAGCGGGGATTTGAACCCCGACGGGGACACCCCCACTGGACCCTGAACCCAGCGCGTCTACCAGTTCCGCCACTTCGGCCAAACGCCAGCAACCTGGCAATTTTCAATTTGTTAATTTATAATATGCCAATATGGTTGTCAAGCGTTGGCCGCCCTGATTCGGTCAGGTGGACGGAAGCGCATGGCCGGTAGGGATTTTTAGGCCATATTTTTTGCAGGTTAACGCTTGGCAACAGAACTCAGGGAAAGGTGTCCGGGTTGAGGATATTTTCTGATCTGCCGCCGGGGGAGTCGCCCTTCTTCCGGACGGTGATCACCATCGGCAATTTTGACGGAGTGCATCTGGGCCACCGGGCCATTCTGAGCCGGGTGGTGCAACGGGCGCGGCAATTGGAGGCGCAGTCGGTGGCCGTCACCTTTGATCCGCATCCTTTGAAGCTGTTGCGGCCCGACATGAACCTGCCGCTCCTGACTACCCCCGAACAAAAATTGGACCTCCTGGCGGCCTGCGGCCTGGACGCCGCGGTGGTGCTCCCCTTTACCCGGAAGTTTGCCGCCCTGCCGGCCCGGGAGTTCGTCACCACTTATTTCCATGAACGGCTTAAGGTGCGGGAAGTGGTGATCGGCCATGACTACTGTTTCGGCCGGGGCCGGGAGGGCAACATTGACCTGTTGAAAGAGATGGGCGCGGCCTACGGCTTCACCGTCCAGGTGGTGTGGGCGGTGGAGGCCGACGGCGCGGTGGTCAGCAGCTCCCTGATCCGGGCCCTGCTGCGCCTGGGCAAGGTGGCCGAAGCCGGCCGCCTGCTGGGACACCCTTACGGGGTGGCGGGCCGGGTGGTGCGGGGCAAGGGCCGGGGGGCCAAACTCCTGGGCGTGCCCACCGCCAATATCCGCCCGGTGAACGAACTGCTGCCGGCCCAGGGCATTTACGCCGTGCGGCTCCACCGGGGGGCCGAAATCCTGCCCGGGGTGGCCAACATCGGCACCTGTCCCACCTTCGAAAACTCCGAATGCTCCCTGGAGGTGCACCTGCTGGGGTTCAACGGGGAGCTCTACGGCGAGGACCTGGCGGTGGATTTCGTCGCCCGCCTCCGGGAAGAGCGGCGCTTTCCCTCCATCGAGGCCCTGGCGGCCCAGATTCATGCCGATATCGCCGCAGCCCGGCAGGTGTTGGCCGCGGAAAAATAGTTCAAAGTTCAAGGTTCAAAGTTCAAAGTTCAAAGAAACAGAAATGTGGCGGCATCGGACCATCTGTCATATTTGCGGCCAGGCCTCGGGCTGGCGCCGGGAGCCAGAAGAGAGCCGCAAGGAAATCCTTCGGCATCTTCAGGAAGCCCACGGCCGGGACGAGGTCCGGGAGCCGGCGGATTATCAGCTCATCGTCCAACGGCAGTGCGACAGCTGCCTGGAGCCGAATATTGACCGCTGCACCAAGTGCGACGGGGACTTCTGCGTCTTCCACGCCGGGGACATTGACGGCCTCTGCGGCGGCTGCATTTGAATAGCTTTCAGCTTTCAGCTTTTAGCTTTCAGCCAAAGCTTAAAACTGGGTTGTCTGCATTGTATAGAGGCAACAACGCCAGGCCGTTTGGGTGGCGGCCGTGGTAAATAGCCCTTGACTTATGGGGCGAAATTTTATACATAATAACATTGAGCGGGCATAGCTCAGCTGGTAGAGTACAAGCTTCCCAAGCTTGGTGTCGCGGGTTCGAATCCCGTTGCCCGCTCCAGCCCCGGGGGCGAGAAGGCGCGAAAGGCGAAAAATTCGCCGGGAGCGCCGGGCCGGCCGGGGAGACCCGCTTCCCCCAGCGAGGTGGCCGGCAGTGAGGGGCAGAAAAGCCGGAGACTTTGCGGGCGGAGATGAGTAGTAAGCTCTGGGGCGCCCCGAGATTAAACATTTATCTTGGATTTTCCCGGAAGTGGGCTAAGGCCCGCTTTTTTATTTGAGGGTTTTTTATGAGAGGGGAATTATGAAAGGAATTCAATTTGTCATTGACGAACAGGGAAGAAAAAAGGCGGTTCTGATCGATTTAGAGGAGTGGGGTCAAACCTGGGAAGATATTTATGATGTGTTGGTTGCCCGCTCACGGCAGGACGAACCCACGGTGGATTGGGAAGAATTGAAGGCTGAAATGGCGCAGGAGGAGGAGGCTCAGGCTGGGTGATTATCTGATAAAGTTCGTAACCTCAGCCGCCCATGAATTTCGTGCCCTGCCCACAAAGTCACCCAAGTAAGACACAGGCGGGATGCATATAGATAATAGCTGATCTGACGCCTTATTACCCAGAGTGGAGCCGGAGGGGTAGCACCTCTGGGCCTTAGAATGACAAGATGGTTTTTCAAAGGAATAGATGAAAATATGCACAGCCAAATCGCCGCGGCCTTGAATCTTAAGTATCACCCCGTCGCCTTGCTGTGGGCCGAGGAAGCGCCGGCGGAGGCCCGCCAGTTCCAGGAAGGCAAGCGGGGCTGCATCATGTATCTGGTGGCCCACGCCGCCAAAGGCGGCGTGGCGGCCTTCGACCGGGACCGCATCGGCTGCGACGGCGGCGCCGTGGGGCTGGGGTTCGGCAACCATTACCTCCACTTTCCCGGCGGCATCGAGTGTTTTTATTATTTTCTTTCCACCGGCAACAACCAGTGGGAACACGGCCGGGCGGCCGCCGAGGAAATGAAGGAGGTGGCTTCGGAGCAGTTTTTTCAGAATTTCACCGAAGGGGGGGGCTTCAAGAAAGACCCGGAGTTGGTGCGCCAATTGGTCAAGTCCCTGCCCTTCATGGAGATACCCGCCGCCTACACGGTGGCCAAGCCTTTGGAGCAGGTGGACCCGGAGAAGGAGACCCCGGTCGCGGTGACTTTCCTGGCCAATCCGAACCAGCTTTCGGCTTTGGTGATCCTGGCCAACTACGAGCGGCCGGGCGCCCACAACGTGGTGTTCCCGTCAGTGGCGGCCTGCCAGTCCATCGGCATTTATGCCTACCGGGAGGCCAATGCCGATAATCCCCGGGCGGTGGTTGGTCTGAATGACCTCGCGGCCCGCCGGTATTTGCGCAAAATTATCGACCAGGATTGCCTCTCTTTTTCGGTGCCCTGGAAGATGCTGCTGGAGATGGAAGCCAACGTGCCGGGGAGCTTTCTGGAGCGGGAGGTCTGGCGATCCCTGGCGGGGATTAACTTGTGAATAAAATAGAGATTCTGATAAACGAAGTGGAGCAATTTCCTGAGCCTTGGTTGGACGAGGTGCTGGATTTCGTAAATTTTTTGAAGAGTAAAATTATTTCGGACCGCCGGGACACCGCGTTGGCGAGTGAATCTTCATTAAAGAAAGATTGGCTGCTGCCGGAAGAGGATGAAGCGTGGCAAAATTTGTAAAAGGGGATGTGGTAGTTATAAATAGGGTTATTGATCGGGCGATTGAAATTATCCGACGTTGATTATGCGCATCTGGGATCTTGAGCCGGAGCGGCTGTGCCGGCAGCACTTATTGGGAGAACACCGGGAACTGCACGGCCTCTGGGTGATTTTGACGGAGAACAGACAGGGCTTCGCCCGGCACCCCGAGACGGCCCGCTGGCGGGGCAAGCTCAAGGCCCTCTACCGGCGGCATGAAGCCCTGGTGGCCGAGATGGGCCGGCGGGGTTATCGTCACGCTACGCCGCTGCCGGCGGCCCGGGCCACGGGGATGGATATTCAGGAAGAATACAAGGATTCACCGGCCGAACAGGTGCGGATATTAAAGCGCAAGGGCTGCGGTTGTCAGGTTTAGAACGGGTTTGCGGTGGTCGGGTCAGGATGTCGGCGGCCCCCCAACTTTGAACTTTGAACTTTGAACCTTGAACTTCGAACTTTTTTAAGCTGATGCCGGAAAAAGCAGAAATTATCTCCAAAATAACGGACTTGGTTCAACCCCTTTTAGAGGCCCAGGGGGTGGAGCTGGTGGACCTGGAATATCACCGGCCGCGGCGGGGGCGGGCCACTTTGCGGCTGTTCCTGGAGCAGCACGGCGGCATCACCCTGGAAATCCTCAGCCGCCTCAGCCGGGTGGTGAGCGAACTGCTGGACGTACACGATCTGATACCGGGCTCCTACAACCTGGAGGTCTCCTCGCCGGGCCTGACCCGGGCCTTGAAGAAGCCGGAGGATTACCGGCGCTACGCCGGCCGGCTGGCGCGCCTCACCACCCGCGTCCCCTGGGGAGGCCGCCAGGTGCACCGGGGCATCCTGCGGGGATTGGAAGGTGAAGTGGTTTGCCTGGAGGAAGAGGGGAAGATGGTGCGCCTCCCCCTGCAGGAAATCGCCAAGGCCCGGCTGGATCTGGAGATCAAAAATTCATCCAAGGAGGACCAGCGCCTCAAATGAACCTAGAATTACGACGGATCATCGATCAGGTCAGTCGCGACAAAGGCATTGACAAAGAACTGTTGATCGGCGCCATCAAAGATGCCATCCGGTCGGCGGCCAAGAAGAAGTACGGCCCCAAGTTGGAAATCGAGGTGGAGTACAACGACGATACCGGGGTGATTGAGGTCTTTCAATATAAGGAAGTGGTGGAAGAAGTAACCGACCCCGGCCAGCAGATCAACCTGGTCGAAGGCCGCAAACTGGACCCGGAATGCGAAGTGGGGGACAGCCTGGGAATCAGGATGGACGCCTCCGCCTTCGGACGCATTGCGGCCCAGTCGGCCAAACAGGTGATCATGCAGCGCATGAAGGACGCCGAGCGGGACCTGGTGTTTGAGGACTTCAAGGACCGCAAAGGCGAGATCATCAACGGCATCGTGCAGCGGGTGGATCCGGAAGGCATCATCGTCAACCTGGGACGCACCGAAGCCCTGCTGCCGCCGTCGGAACAGGTCCCCCGGGAGATTTACCACAAAGGGGAGCGCATCCG
>CAZOCQ010000119.1:0-9512 GCA_964578335.1 uncultured Desulfobacca sp. | reverse complement strand
TACCAAAGATTTAAAGGACGGCAGGCGAGACGCCTGCCCCACCGGAAACGGCCGCCCTACCATTAGACCTACTACCTGAACCCTAAAACCGGATAATCATGCCCACTAATTTCGGCGGCCACAGGCCGCCCTATAAACTGACTACTGACTACTGGCCACTGGCTACTGCCTCACTTCGTGCCCACGTCCACGTGCTGCCAGTCGGTGTTATAGCCGTAATAGACCCACTCCTGGGGCAGGCGCAGGCCCAGCCACTTGGCGGCCCGGAAATACCAGGCCGGCAGGTTGCGGGCGTCCAGTCGGTGCATGCCGTCCCGGTTGTATTGCCGGGCGGCGCCGCTGATGGGATTGGGGGGGCCGTCCACCACCCCTTTATAGTTGAAGTCGTTCAGGTCCAGGGCCAGACCCAGGCGGTGGTTGGAGCCGGGGGCGTGCCGCCCGTGGTAAAGCTCCGCCATATTTTGAAAATGGCACAGGGCCACGCTGGCCGCCAGCGAGTCGCCATTGTTATCGGGAAAGCTGAGGCACTCGGCGGTCACCGGCCCGCCCCGGGCGCTTGCCGCATAAGTGTCCTCCCCGCCCCGGGCCACCAGGAGCGGCAGCCGTTTGCCGGGATCGTAGTAACCCTCCCGGAAGATGTATTCCAGCAGCAGGCCCGCCAGCGGGGCGAACTTGCTGTTGATCTCAAACTGGATGGTCTCGGCCCGGTAAGCCGCCTTATTATTGATGTCGGACATCTTGGTGGAGAACCAGACGTAGCCCGACGGCCGGCCGCCGGACTGGGCCACGGTCTGCCAGCGCTTTTCAAAGGCGCCATAGGTCGGGATTTTTTTGGCCCCCGCCGGCACCCAGACCGGCACGCTCAGGGTGACCCCCACCCGGTCGCCGTTGGCCAGGCGGCGGAGGCGCAGGCTTTCCCAGGAGGGTTCCAGGCCCGCCGGGACCAGGGCCAGGGTTTCCCGGCGGAGTTCCACCGGTCGGCGCAGGTCCAGCAGGCGCTTGGCCAGGGCGATTTTCTGGAGCATGTCCCGCTCCCGCGCCGTTTCAGTCATGCCGGGTTCATAGGCCAGGGCCGCCCGGCGCATGATGCGCGCGGCCTGGGGGGCCAGGGTGGACTCCAGGATTTGGGGAGGGGGAGGGGGCGGGGCGGCGGCCGCCGGGACTAAGGCCCCCAGGAATAAACACAAGACCAGGGCCGCCAGGCGGCCCCGGACGGAGGTGGTTCTGGGCATGGCCTCATTCTATTGGAATCGGCGGCTCCGGTCAAGGCGGCGGCCAGAAATGGCAGGAGAGGGCAGAAGGGGCATTCATTCAAAATAGGTATTATTAAAACCCCGAGACCCGGCCTTACATTAGAAGTTGCATCTAAAGCGTCATTTGTGCTAATTTAGGCCATGTAAAAGAATAAGCAAATAAGCGGATAAAATTTCATCGGCGAAAAATCAGGGCGCCCGGCGCGTCAGGGCGCGCCTGAAATCGCGGTCTATCTCCCACCTGACGAACCCCTGGCAAATGGAGGGAGCAAAATGACTCACCACGGCTTTCCTTTTGGCATTCGTTTCCGGGTTTTGATGGCGCTGTTTAGCAGCGCTTTTTTGTTTGTTAATCTGGCGGCTGTTGCCACGCCGGCCCTGGCCTATTCTCCCATCACCGGGGTGACCGTTTCGGTCAGAATCAGCAAAAGCGTGCTGTCAGGAGATGCGGTTTATGCCAAGGCCGCGGTGCTGGGAACCGGCGACTACGACCACCGGGTGACCTGGACCCTGAGTCCGACCGAAGCCGGGACCCTCAGTCCCACCGGGTTGTTCATCTCGGCGCCCACCTTCACCGGGCTGGCCACCATCAAGGCCGCCAGCGTCGAAGCCCCCTATTTTTCCGGCACGGCGCAGGTCATGGTCTCCGCCGGCAGCGACGCCCTCCACGTGGACCACAATAACGGCGGCATCGAAGACGGCAGCGCGCTGCATCCTTACCGTACCATTCAGACTGCCCTTAATAATGCCGTGGACGGCGACACCATCAAGGTGGCCCAGGGGACCTATGTCGAAAACGCGGTCCTGCCCTGGCTGTCCGGCGTCTTGCTGCTGGGCGGCTTCCAGGGGAACAGCGCCGCCAATTACGCCCTCAACCAGCCGGGCGACTTCGTCACCCGGAGCACGGACCACGTCAGCCGGATCACCACCATTCAAAGCCCCACCGACACCACCCCGGTGGTTGACCTGGGGACCTGGAACCCGGAAAATCCCCTGACCTATGCGGTGGACGGCTTTACCATTACCGGCGGCAACCATGGGATCCGCCTGAATTGCAGCGGCCAGGTTTACTTCTATATCTCCCAAAACCTCATCACCGGCAACGGCACGGCGACCATCGGCGCCGGCGACACCGGCGGGGGGATTCTGGGGGATGGGGCCAACCTGGCGGTCTTAAACAACCTGATTGCCGTAAACCAATCCGGCTGGGGCGGCGGCCTTTATATTGCCGGCCCCAACCCCTTTCTGGTCCAGGGCAATGTCATTGAAAACAACAGCGGGGGCGACGACTTCGGCGGCGGGGCCATCCTCAACGGGACGGGATTGTTCACCTGGAATATAGTCCAAAGCAATCAAGCCAACGTCCTCTCCACTTATGGCTATGGCGGCGGCTTGTTTGTCAACGGCGGCCCGGTGGAACTGAACCGCAATATCTACTCCCTTAATAGCGCCAAATCCCAGGGGGGCGGGATTTTGATCGCCCATAACAGCACGGTGGCGCTGCGCCATGAATTGATTTACCGGAACCAGGTCACCATTGCGGACTGCAGCAGCGCCGGGGTTTACCTGATGCCGGGGGCCAACGTCACCATAGACCATTGCACCATCGCGGCCAATGCCGGCGGCGGCGCCGAAGGCAGCGGGCTGACGGTGCGAGAGACCGCCGCCGCCCAGGTGAGCAACTCCATTATTTACTTCAACACCGGCGACCAGCTTTTTGTCCACCCCGGCGGAACCTTAAACATGACCTATTCCAATTCCCAGGTTTGGCCCGGGGTCGGGAACCTCGCGGTGGACCCGCTCTTCGCCAATGTGGCCACGGACGACTACCATCTGCAATCCCAGCGGGGGCGCTGGGACCCGGGCGCCTCCTCCTGGGTGGCGGACCCCTGGCAAAGCGAATGCATTGACGCGGGCAATCCCGGCTCGGACTTCAGCCGGGAGCCCATGCCCCACGGCTCCCGGACCAACATGGGGGTTTACGGCGACACCCCGGAGGCCAGTATGGCCATCCGGGGTCCCATTACCGCCAAGGTGTTTGAGGCTATCTTGTTAAATTGAGGGCCGGGAAGGGCAGGGCGGAAGGGTTCAAAGGATGAATGGCGGCCCGCGGCCGCCGCATCCGGCGGGCACGGGCCAGTGCTGCGGCCTTTTCATAATCCATCAATCCCCGTCCCGCCGGCCTTCAATCACCACCACCGTCCGGCCTACCTCGGCCCAATCGTAGAGCCGTTCAATGTACGGCGATTCCACCTGGATGCAGCCGTGGGTGGCGTATTCCTTCCTGGCCGGCAGCGGCGGGAGTTCGCCGGCGTGGATGGCTTTGCGGTCCCTCAGATCAAAGAAGAGCGAATAAGGCATCCAGGTCTGGTATTTGCGGGAATAATAGCTGTCATCCTTCATCCTGATGACATAAGTTCCCGGATTGGTGGCGGTCTCGTCATCGCCGGTCAGGACCGGAAATTCCCACAGCTTTTCTCCGCCCTGATAGGCCGCCCCGGTTTGCCTAGATTGGTTTATTAAAATCAGTTTATGGTATTTTTGCATAAAATCAGCAGAAGCAGCGGGCATAACGAAAACATTAGTGGCGCTAACCCCCAAAAAAACCATAATAAATAGAATAACTTTCGTCATTTTAATCAATAAAATCTGGATGTTAGCGATGAGAGAATAGCTCCATAGTCCACCGGACCATATCAGGTTTCGGCCAACCGGCGGCGAGGGATCAACTTCAAGTGCCTTTCGCTGCCTCCCAGGGCGGTCAGCCTCCTGGCGCTTTCCCGGGCGATCAGGGCCTCCAGAGCCATTCTTATCAGAGAGGTCTTCTCCTTAACGCCGGTCAACTCCGCCGCCTTGGCCAGCAATTCTTCGTCGAGGTTAATGGTGGTCCTCATGGTTTGTTTCCTTCTCAGATCGCCTCCAGGATAAAACACTTCAAATACAGGCTCTCGGGCAGGGAGAGCAGGGCAGGGTGGTCCCGGGCCGCGCCCCGGCGTTCGATGAGGCGGGCCTGGCGCCCGGCCGCGGCTGCGGCCTCCCGGACTAGCCCCAGAAATTCCGGCTCGCTGAGGTTGTAGGAGCAGGAGCAGGTGACCAGCACGCCGCCGGGGTTGAGGAGCTGGAAGGCCCGGCGGTTGATCTCCCGGTAGCCCTTGACCGCCGCGGCCTTATCCTGGCGGCTTTTGGCAAAGGCCGGCGGGTCCAGGACGATGCCGTCGAAGCGCCGGCCCTCGGCCAGGGCCGCCTTCAAATAGACAAAGACGTTGTCCCGCACGTATTCGAAATTATCCAGGTTATTGAGAATGGCGTTTTCCCGGGCCATCTCCAGGGCGGCGGCGGAACTCTCCACCAGGGTGACCTGCTGGGCCCGGTGGGCCAGGTGCAGGCCAAAGCCCCCCTGGTAGGCGAAGGCGTCCAGGACCCGGCCCCGGGCCAGGCCGGCGGCCGCGGCCCGGTTCTCCCGCTGGTCCAGGAACAGCCCGGTCTTCTGGCCGCCCCGCAAGTCCGCCAGCAGACGCACCCCGTTCATCCGCACCTCCACCCGCTCCGGAAGTTCTCCGGCCACGGTCTTAATCTCCCGGGGCAGGCCCTCCAGTTGGCGCACTTCGGCGTCATGGCGCAGGGTGATGGACTGCGGCTGTAAATGCCGCTCCAGGAGTTCAAGAATTTCCGGCAAGCGGCGCTCCATCCCCGGATGCAGGCTCTGGAGGACCAGGTGGCCGGCGTAGGAGTCCGCCACCAGTCCCGGGAAACCGTCGGCTTCGCCATAGATGACCCGGAAGGCGTCGGTGTCCTGCACCACCCGGCGGCGGTAGGCCAGGGCCTGGAGCAGCCGGGCCTCCCATAAAGCCAGGTCCACCGACGCCTCGTTATGAGTGACGAACCGCAGGGCAATGCGGGACTTAGCGCTGTAAAAGGCCTGGCCCAGAAAACGGTCCCCGGGTCCCAGCACCGCCGCCAGTTCGCCGGAGGCCAGCTTAACTTCGCCGGCCAGGTCGTCCCGGTACAGCCAGGGGTGGCCGGTGCGCTGCCAACGTACACCTTTGGCGCTTATCCGCACCTCCGGAAGATTTCTTATCCCGTTGGACCAATTTGCCATTTTCCCTCGACCCGTTTATCGAAAATCCATAACAGAGCTGAGAACCCATATCAAACCCTTCAACGCCCCAAAATCGCCGCTCTACGGGCTTTATATGCACCCGGCCTCGGAGAGCCGCACCATTACTGGGTTTTCTAAGTAGCCCAGCTCCGTTTTTGCAGGTATTCGGCGTATCGCTTCCGAATCAAGCGGCCGGCGAACTCCGGGTGCCCGAAATAAGTGGGAGCCAGAGTGAGCAGTCGGGCTTCCATTTCCTTGAGCGTCTCGGATAATTCGCCGTTGGCGATAAAGGTGCGTTCGTCCCGCTGGGTAAAGACGATTTCCGGCCCCAGGCCGCGGCGAATTTCGCTCTCCGCGGCCACCAAGTCGGCGGGCAGAGTGTCGGCATTCACGGGGATGACCAGGCGGGCTTCCAGGATCACCTGCCAGCGGTCGCCCAGCATGGGCCGGGACAGGTCCCAAAATTCCAGGGTTAAGCCGTTGGCCAGAGGATGACTTGAAAACAATTTTTCCGGTTTCATGGCCTCGATTCTATCGTTAAGTTGTAGTATATCTACCTTAAAATGGTGGTAAAGCCAAGCAGCCCCCAGGAGGTTTCCTTGCGCCGTCGTAATTTGGTGATCATCGTGGCCGTCGTGGTGGCGGCCGCCGCAGTGGGCGGCGGTCTCTACTGGCGCTGGCTTAATTCGCCTCGCTACGCCCTGCAGCAAATGGCCCTGGCGCTGCAGACCAGGGATATGCAAAAGTTCTTTAATTACGTGGACTTAAAAGCTGTGGTCAATAATCTCATCGAGTCCTCCGAACAAGACCTGGCCGCACCCGAAGGTGAGCAGGACGACGAGTGGACCCGCCTGAGCCGGCAGTTGGGGCGCAAATTCACCCGGTTCCTGCTGCCCAAGCTCTTCGAAAGCCTCGAAAAAGAGATCCGGGGGGTCCTGGAACGGCAACTTTCCTCCCTGGATAATACCAAGATTCTGGCCATCGCCGCGGCGGCCACCACCGCCGGAATCGAAGTCAACGGGGAGGAGGCCCAGGTGACCTTGGTGGATCCCAAGACCAAAGACATGTTGCGCTTCCGGATGCAGCGCCAGCCGCAAACGGGAGTCTGGCAAATCGTGGGGGTTAATTACCAGGATTTGAAAAAATTCGCCCGGCGGGAATTCCGGGGGTCCTGAGAGAACGTCTGATAATATATATTATGTAAACTACAATGTCAGTAAAAAACAAATGCCCCCAATGCGGCCAGGTGATGGCCAGACCTCGGAATCCGGTGCCCACGGTGGATATTATCATCGAGATGCCGGACCGGGGATTGGTGCTGATTCAAAGGGCCAAGCCGCCGCTGGGCTGGGCCTTGCCCGGGGGCTACGTGGACTATGGGGAATCCCTGGAAGACGCCGCCCGCCGGGAGGCCCTGGAGGAAACCAGCCTGGAAGTTATCTTATTAGGTCAATTTCACACCTACTCCGATCCCCAGCGCGATCCTCGACAGCACAATATCAGCACCGTGTTCGTGGCCTGGGCGGAGGGCGAGCCCCGGGCTGCGGACGACGCCCGCAGTCTGCGGATTTTTCGCCCCGCCGAACTGCCTAAGGCCCTGGCCTTCGACCACGGTCAAATCCTGGCGGATTACCTCAAAGTCCGGCCCCAATGGCTGGCAAAAATTAAGATAACTTCTTAGATATGAATCATAACCTATTATTATTAAAAGTATATCGTGCTATAAGCACCGTGAGCGGATTGGTTGGCTGGCCCTGGTTTTACTGGCACTTGAAATCCCGGCGGCAAGGCGAAAGCTTTCGGCCCCGCCTGGGGCTGAAACTCCCGCCGGAACCGCCCCGAGGCTCTCCCCGCCTCTGGCTGCACGGCGTCTCGGTGGGAGAAATCCTGGCCGGCGTCCCCTTGGTGCGGGAGTTGTGGAAATTGCTCCCCGACATGTCCCTGGTGGTGACCACCGGCACCGAAACCGGCCAGGCCGTGGCCCGCCAGCATTTTGCGCCCATGGGGGCTTTAGTCTGCTATTTTCCCCTGGATATCCCCTGGACGGTGCAGCGTTATCTGGAAAGATTGGAGCCCCATCTGGCCATCACCCTGGAATCCGAAATCTGGCCTAATTTCCTTGACTTAGCCAGCCAGCAGGGCGTTTCTCTGGCCCTGTTGAACGCCCGCCTGTCGGATCAAAGCTTCAGAAGATACCTTAGATATATTAAGTATCTAGATAATTTAATTAATAAATATGACCTGATTGCCGCCGGCACCCGGCAGGATTATCAACGCCTGCAAGAGTTGGGGTATTCCTCGGCAAAACTATATCTCACCGGCAACCTGAAGTGCGACCGCCTCCTCCAGGACCGGGATGAGGCCCAGGCTCACGAATTCCGGCGCCTGCTGCACGCTGGGACAGCCGCGGCTTCGCAGGCGGAGCCGGTCTGGCTGGCCGCCTCCACCCACCCCGGCGAAGAAGAGGTGGTGTTGGACGCTTACGAAAAGCTCCGGGTCCCCTACCCTGCTCTGTTGCTGGTACTGGCCCCCCGGCACCCGGAACGGGCCTCGGCCCTCCTGGAATTGCTGTCCCGGCGCCAGCTTCCCGGCCAACTATGGAGCCGGCTCAAGTCCGGGCAGGAACAACTCAGCCGCGCCGTGGTGGTGGTGGACACCATCGGCGACCTCTTCAGCCTCTACGGCGCCGCGGACCTGGCCTTTGTGGGCGGCAGCCTTATCCCCCACGGCGGGCAAAACCTCCTGGAGCCTGCCGCCTGGGGCCTGGCCCCTCTCTGCGGCCCTCACTTGGAAAACTTTCGTTGGGCCGAGGAAATCCTGGCGGAGGCCGGAGCCAGACTAACCGTAAGCGACGCCGCCTCCCTGGGAGCCGCGGCCGCGGACCTGCTGGCGCAGCCGGAAAAACGGCGGGAACTTGGCGCTCAGGCCCGAGCCGCCCTGATCCCCCACCAGGGCGCCGCCCGCCGCCAGGCGGAACTGATCGCGGCACTCTGGCAGAAGCAAAGCGGTAAATTCAGGACTGAGGACGGAGTCCTGAGGACTGAGCTTGGAGGCCGTTTTTCTTAACTCAGTCCTCAGTCCTCAGTCCTCAGTCCTCAGTCCTTTCCCAGCCCCTTGCCTCCCCCCAAATCGCCCCGCCACGGGCTTTAGATGCGGTCGCTTTTTCGCCCCGGTCGAGAAAAAAGGCAGGGCCCTGTGGGGCCTGCCTTTAAAGGTTGATTAGCGTGGTTTCTGCCGCTGATTCCCCGGTTAATCACCGAGCAGCAAATCAATGGCGTTGAGGGCGGGTGGGGCTTGGCTGGGCGTCTGGAGACGAAAACCCAAATCCACGAAAAATTGGTCCCAGGGGTTTTCCATTACGTAAAAAGCGTATCTCGACAGAGGATGAGCGGCGGGATAATACAGGATACCTTGAAAACCGATGGCCTGCACCTCCAAACCGACCCAGTAAGTGCCGGGCGGCAGAGACCAGTTGAGGCCGGAGACTCCCTGCCAGCCGGCCGCGGCGCTGGTGGCGGGCGTAAAGGTTTGGGAGAAGCGCACCGAGCCGGGGAGGTCGCTGGCGGCGTCATGGTTATAAATGGCGGCCCGCACCGGCCCGGCCGCGTCCACCTTGATCCAGGCCTCCAGGCTGCCGATGGTCCAGGTCTGGGTGGTGGTGAATTTGCCGGCCAGGCCGCGATGGATGCTGTCCAGGAACCAGGCGTCACCGCTGCTGGGCCCCGGCCCCGTGTCCAATAAGACCGCGGCCTGGCAAATTCCCGCCAGAAAAGTTGAAAACAGGACCACTCCGATCATTAACCCCAAATTTCTGCGTCGCATGTTACCTCCGCCTGTCCGGATATGGGCCTTCGCACTCCATTTCCGGACTTCTCTGACTGTTTCTGATCGATCTTGGCGCCCTTAATATTTGTCCTTATTAAAATAGAAATTTTTAAGAGAGTCAATTATTGATTTTCTCCGGCTCCATTTAACCGATAAAATTTAGGCTGCGTCGGCCGCAGATATGTTATATTTAACAGAAATCCTTAGCGATTCGAGGTTATCCCTTTGAAGGCATTATTGGCGCTGGAAGACGGTTTGGTGCTTAGGGGCCGGTCCTTTACCGGCGAAGGCGAGTGCGCCGGCGAAGTGGTGTTCAACACCGCCATGACCGGCTA
>CAZOCQ010000118.1:0-9565 GCA_964578335.1 uncultured Desulfobacca sp. | reverse complement strand
CCCTGAAGGTTGAGGGAAATTTTCAAGGGCTCGGTCCCGCGGTCCAGTTGGCTTTAAAGAGCGGCCCCGGGCATCCCAAGGTTCTCATGCTCTTCCAGGATCATCCGGAGATGCAGCAATCTCCCGGTCCTTACCGCTTTGCGGTGGAGTCGCTGCCTTACCAATTTTACTCGGTGTTTCAGGTGAAACACGATCCGGGGGTCTGGTGGGTTTACGCCGGCTTTCTCCTGTTCCTGCCCGGCTTCTACCTGGCCTTCTTCCGGCCGCATCAGCGTTGGGCCCTGGTCCTGGAACAATCCCCCCAAGGAGGCTGGAAAGTGCGGCTCTTGGGAGCTAGCCCCAGGGCCCGGGAGGATTTCGAAGTCCGGCAGAGCCGACTTTGGGAAGAAATAAAGAAGGTGACGCCGTCATGAGTCAGATCTTCGGCATTGTGATGTTGGTCTATTTGGCCGTGGCCATCATTTTTGTCCTGGCCGAGTTGTCCCTCTCCTCCCGCATCCAGCGGAGCGGCCAATGGCTCCTGTGGGGCGGCCTGGCCTTGCAGACCGGGGCCTTGCTGGGGCGCTGGTATTCCTCCTATGAGTTGGCGGCGAGCCACACCCCGCCCCAGGCCTGGCTGCAAAGGTTGAGTCTGGTGATTATCCAGGCGCCGCTGTCCAATTTCTACGAGTCCCTGATCTTTTTCTCCTGGTGCCTGCCGGCCCTCGGTCTGCTGGCCTTCCGGCGCAACTTCCAGGGATACCTCGGGGCCCTGGCGGCCACCATCTCCTGCCTGCTCCTGGCCTATGCTTCTTTCGGCGGGGTGGACGCCAGTCTCAAGCCCCTGATGCCGGCCTTGAAGAGCAACTGGCTGCTCATCCACGTAGTCACCTGTTTCCTGGGCTACTCCGCCTTTGCCGTGGCTTTCGGCGCCGGCCTCCTTTACCTGTTGCAGGAGAAGCGCCCTCGGCCGACGTTGCCGGCTCTGCCCCAACTCGACCGTCTGCTCTACCGGGCCGTCATGCTCGGTTTTCTCCTGCTCACCTTGGGCATCCTCACCGGCGCGGTCTGGGCCGAATCCGCCTGGGGGCGCTACTGGAGCTGGGACCCCAAGGAGACCTGGTCGCTGATCACCTGGCTCATTTACGCCGCGCTGCTGCACGCCCGCCTGCTGAAAGGCTGGCACGGCCGCCGCATCGCCTGGCTGTCCATCCTGGGTTTCATGGCGGTGCTCTTCACCTACTTCGGAGTGAGCTTCCTGCTCTCCGGCCTGCACTCTTACCTGACCTGATTACAAAGCGCCCCGGCTTCTCGGGACCACCCCGGCGCCACCTGGCCTAATCCAAAAAAAAGCGACCCTTTCGGGGTCGCCTGGTGTTTGTCAGCCGGCCGGAACCGGGGTGGAACCGGCCGGCTGATCCTTGCCGCATAACGGGGATCAGGAGGCCGGCACTTTGGTGGGTTCGCAGAGTAAATCTTCAGAGGTGGATAAGCGGCCGCATTTGTTGCAGACATACTTGATGTCTTCCAGCTTGCCCTTGCAATAATGCTTGGTGTGGGGCGCCTTTTCGCCGCAAAAGGCGCAGGTCATGGGGTCCATATTGGGGTTGCAGAGGTGGCCGGGCTCTTCGGCCAGGGCGCCGCAGGTCTGACAGGTATAGACTTTCTTAGCCATGTTCGCCTCCCAAAGTGGTTTTATACCTAAAATAAGTTCCAAAAAAACCGTGTCAATACAGGAGCTCGGGGTATTTTCCCTCCCCTAGGGGGGGTGATCAGGAAAATTAAATTTCTTGATTACTTTATCAATAATTATTAAAATTTCTAAAAGTCGGATTACCATGAGCAAACATAAATATAAAATCATTGGGGTCGCCACACTGCTGGGCGTAGCAACCTGGTTTTTAAATGCGTTATTAGAGTATTTTGAAACTGATGTATATTTTCACAATAAAAGTTTTTATGATTTATTAATATTTGATATTCCCAGGGAAGAATTTATTACGCGAGCTATCACCCTGTTTGCTTTTATTTTCTTCGGATTCAGTATTGCTCGCTATATCGCCCACATTGAACAGTCGGAGGCCAAACTCCAGGAGTCGGAGCAAAGGCTGAGCCGGCTGGCGGCCCAACTTATCACCATCCAGGAAAATGAGCGGAGCCGCATCTCCAAAGAGTTGCACGACGAACTGGGACAAGCCATGATGTTGCTGCAATTCCAGTTAAATGCCATTTATGAGAAATTGCAGGACAACTCGTTACGACGCGATCTTAAGCCCATGTTGGAATACCTGGAAGATACCATAGAGAATCTGCGGCGCCTTACCGAGGATTTGAGTCCGGTGCCCCTGGAAAACCTCGGCCTGGTGGCGGCGGTGGGCTTCTTGATTGAAGAAATCAGCAAGAGCTTGGGGATCGAATCTGCCGTTGATCTTGAAGAGGTGGATCACCTGTTGTCGCCGACGGCCCAACTGAATCTCTATCGGATCTTCCAGGAAGCGCTCACCAATATCGGCAAACACGCTAAGGCCAGGCACTTATCATCCGTCCTGCGCCAGCAGAACGGCCAGATTTTCCTGGAGATTGCCGATGACGGCCGGGGCTTCGACGTGCCGGAGGCCCTGAGCAACTCCCATAAAACCAGAAAGTTTGGCCTTAATACCATGAACGAACGGGTCCGGTTGCTGGGGGGCGTACTCAAGCTGGAAAGTCAGAAGGGATCAGGCACCAAAATAATTATTACCATTCCGGGGGAGGGAGAGGCAAGTGTCCCCTTATCGCATACTGCTGGCCGATGACCACGTTTTGTTTCGCGAGGCCATCAGCAAGGCTATTAATGAAACCAACGGGTTGGAAGTCGTCGGGGGGGTGAGTGACGGTCACGAACTCCTGGAAGATTTGAAAAAATCTGTCCCCGATATGGTTATCCTCGATTTAACCATGCCCAACCTGGCGGGCCTGGAGGCCGCCAAAGAAATTGTGCAGGATTACCCCCAGTTAAAAATATTGGTTTTGACCATGCACAAATCGCTAAGTTGCTTGAAGGGCGCCCTCTCCCTAGGCGTTAATGGTTATCTGCTGAAGGAGGATGCCTTCGCGAACCTCATCTCCGCGATCAAGACCATCAGGAGCGGTCAGGTCTATATTTCTCCCCGATTATTGGGGGTGATGACCGAATCTTCCCTGCAGCAGAAGCCGGAGGAAAGCTTGAGCGCCCAGGAGCTCCGGATAATGTCGCTCATTTCTCAATTCAAAAGCGATGAGGAGATTGCCGCCGCCCTTAACATCTCGCTGCTGACTTTGCGGGGCCATATTTTCAGGATTAAAAAGAAGTTAAACATCAAAACCCGGCCGCATCTGATCAAATTTGGCCGGGAGACAGGCTTGCACGGCAGCGCCTGAAGCCCGCGCCCGACTCGCCCCGCCGGTGCGCCTGTAGGGAAAAAATCACCCCCCGCGTCCTCTCAAGGAATCAGGGTGAGGCTGGCGGTCCCCGCATCCAGGCGGGCATAAGTCCCGAGGGGCAGGGTATGGTTCTCCGGTTGGTGCCCCACCGACAGTCCGGCCAACACCGGCGCCTGAAGGGGCGCCAGGGCGGCGCTGAAGACCTCCAACGCCCCTTCTTCGGCGCCGCAACCCCGAAAAGACCCCAAAACCACCCCCCGGACCCCCTCCATTACCCCGGCCAGCAGCAGGTGATGGAGCATGCGGTCCAGGCGGTAGGGGGCCTCGCGGTGGTCCTCCAGGAACAGCAGGTAGCCGGCAAACTGCGGAGCAAAGGGGGTGCCCACCAGATGGCACAGGGTGGTGAGATTGCCGCCCGCCAAGGGGCCGCTGGCCGCGCCGGGGTGGAGGACGGCCAAATCCCGGTAAGCCACCGGCCGGGGCCCGGGGGCGGTGAGCCAGTCGTATAGGCTCTGCCGGGCCGCCGCGGTCAGTTCTCCCAACTGGGCCACGGTGGGGCCGTGAAAGGTCACCAATTCCAGGCTGCGGTGCAGGTTCCAGAGGAGGTTGGTGAGATCGCTGAAACCCACCAGTCTCTTGGGGATGGCCCCCAGGGGGGCCAGGTCCAGGTGGGGCAGGAGCTTCAGGGAGCCGTAGCCGCCCCGGACCCCCATGATCGCCTTGACTTCCGGGTCGAGCCAGAGTTCCTGGAAGCGCCGGGCCAGCAAGCGGTCGGCGTCCTGTCCCAAAGGCCGGGCGTAGAAGACCTCCGGGCCGCACTTTACTCCAAAGCCCCAATCCTCCAGGACCCTGACGCCGGCCTCCCAGTCCCGCCGGCTGATGCAACTGGCCGGGGCCGCCAGGGCGATGGTCTCCCCCGGCCGCACCGGCGGCGGCCAGCGGTAAGCCTCCGGAGAAAGGGATGGCTCTAAAGGGTCGTCCTCCTGGCCGAACCTGGTCCCCTCCCCTCTCCTATCCTGATAATCAGCGGCCATCGTCCATCCTTAGCGGATTTACCCCGCCTCGGCGAAAACCTGCCCCCTCTGCCGGCGCCCGCCCATAAATAATCTCTTACGGCCCGGCGTTTTATTTATTATAATTATAATTCAACCGGTTGCCATGATTATTGCCGCTTTTCAAAACCTGGCGCGGCGGCTCTACCACCCCGCCGCACTGGCGCCCCTGGCCCTGGGCCTGATCTGCGTCCTGGCGGTGCTCTTCCGCCTCAGCGACCTGGCGGCCCGGGACTTGTGGACCGACGAGGCCTGGGTGGCCCTAGCGGCCCTCAAAGCCACCCCCGGCGCGGCCCTGATTGCGGGCCAATCCACCCCGCCCTTTTATCTCCTCACCGTTTGGTCCCTGGTCCAGCTCCTGGGCGGCCAGGAGTGGGTCCTCCGCCTCCTGTCTTTCGCCTTTGGAGTCGGCGCCCTGCTGTTGCTCTGGCTGTTGGCCCGGCGGCTGACCTCCCGGCCCGTGGCCCTGCTGGCCCTGGCCGCGGCGGCCTGCTCCCCGGTGATGGTTTATTACTCCAAGGAACTGAAGCAATACAGCGGCGACGCCTTTTTCGCCGTCCTGGTGGTTTACCTGGCGGAGCGCCTGAGGGCCGGCGGCGGCCCCGGCGTCTGGCTGGCCCTGGCCGCCGCCGGCGCGGTGGGGCTGGGCTTTTCCCATCCCCTGGTCTTCGCCCTGCCCGCGGTGCTTCTCGTCCTCTGGCTCGTTCTGCCCGCGGCCCGGGGCCGCCTGGCCCTGCTGGGCGCCTGCTGGGTGGCGGCCTTCGCGGTTTATTACTTTCTGTTTTTCCGCCGCACCATGGACCCGGAGCTGGTGGCCTATTGGGCCCAGGACTATCCGGACTTTTCCGGGGTTTGGCCTTTCATTCACTGGCTGGGCGGCGCCCTGTACCGTTACTTCTGGTATTTTCTGGGAGAATGGGGGGTGTTTTGGGGACCGCCGCTGGCGCTGGCCGGGGCCTATGCCCTGTGGCGTCAAGGCTGTGGCCGGGTCCTGGCCTATTGGGGCGTGCCCCTCCTGCTGGCCCTGGGGGCCGCCGCCCTGCACCGCTACCCCTTTATGGCCCACTACGGCGGCAACCGCCTGATGCTCTTCAGCGCCCCCCTGCTCTATCTGGTGACGGCCGCCGGCGTCGGGCTGGTGTTCGCCTGGCTCTGGCAGGGACGCCGCCGCTGGCTGGCCGCGGGTCTGACCGGGCTACTGATCCTCGCCCTGCACCCCCTAGACAACATCCGGGAGAACCTCCGCCCCGAAATGAACCGGGAGGAGATCAGCCCCCTGGTGACCCGCCTGGAACGGGAACTTCAGCCCCAGGACGTAATCTACGTCTATTACTTCGCCCAATGGCCCTTTCAATATTATTACCAGGGACCCCAGGGCCGCGTCTGCATCGGCAAGTCCTGCGTCGAGACCGGCCTGCGCCCGGATTCCGGGAGCGGCGACTCCGGCCGTCTCTGGCTCATCGCCTCTCACATCCTGGATTTGGCCCAGATGCGGGAATTTGCCGGGAAACTTTTAGGGCCTGAATGGCGGGAGACCGTCTGTTACCAGGAGAAAGGGGCGGCGCTCTTTTGCTTCCGGAAAACCGCGGGCGCCGAAGCTGCTAAGGGCAGGGCGCCAACGCCGCCTGGATGCTTTGCTGCAACTCCGCCAGGCGAAAAGGTTTATAAATAATCCCCTGGACCCCGCCTTGCTTCAGACGGGCCTCATCACTTTGGGCCAGAAAACCGGAAGCCATCAGCACCCGCAATCCGGGGTCCAGGGTCCTCAACTCCCCCAGAAGTTGAAAGCCGTCCGCCCCGGCCAGGTGGTAATCCAGGATGGCCAGGTCCACGGCCGGCAGTCTTTGAAAAACCGCCAGCGCCTGGGGGGCGCCCCCGGCGACGGCCACCCGGAATCCCAGGTTCTCCAGCAACTCCCGCCCCAACTCCAGGATCAGGGGATCGTCATCCACTAACAGGATCATTGGTCTCTTCCCAATCAAACCTGCTCCCTTTTGGACTTAAAAATATAATATTATCATTGGTTATATGATGATTTACATTTTTCCTATTGGTTAAATTACCATTAATTGATAAAATCATCCAATCATCTGAGTCCGCCGGGAAAGGATTTCCACGCTAGGCCACTGCAAGATCAGGTCAATTGCCATCCTTTTAGCCTATGGAGGTTAATATGCCGAAAGCGGCTGGTGTGTCAAGACCCATCGGTGTTCTCGTCATGGCGATGGTTTCTCTATTCCTGTTTTCCGGGATCGTTGAAGCGAGAAATCCTGACCTCTCTTACTGGACCCAGAACCTCTCCTCCAGCCCCGCCCCCGAGGAAAACACCAGACCGGATTTGTCCCCGGAGATCGCGGTGGTGGGCGACACTGTCCATGTCCTGTGGATCAGGAATAATCCTGAAGACTACACCCTCTATTACCGCCGCTCCACCGACGGCGGCCGGACCTGGGAGCCCAAACAGACGCTGCTCGTCGCCACCGATTGGAGCAGCTTTGACGCGGGCTACATTTACACTCTGAAGAACATGGTGGTGGAAGGCAACTATGTGCACATCGCCTACCTTTACCAGGATAACCTGTATTACCTCCGCTCCACCGACAACGGGGCTTCCTTTGAGGCCCCCAGGAGTCTCTATGCCGCCGCGGGCTTGCATGATTTGAAGAGACACTACATTGCCGGCAGTGACGGTAAGCTGACCATCTCCTTCGTGGACAACCTCTGGTATTCTTCCCCTTCGGATACACCCCGGAGTTGGGGAATCACCTTAAACAGCGACGATCACGGCGCCACCTTTACCAGGGGTGTGGATTTCTTCGATTCCAGCGATAACGGCAACGGCTGGACCGTTGAGGATTTGCTGAGGGTTGGGGACCGTATTTATGTGCTCTATACCCACAGTTATTTTTACTATGGCATGGTTTACAGCCGGCTCTACCTGGCGGCCTCCAGCAATGCCGGAGATACCTTCACTTCCACGTTGATCTCGGTGCCTTCCAAAAACGGCGAGCATAAGACGCAGTCGCTTCAGGATTATCACTATGTCCCCAAGATGGCCGGGGTGGGCGACAACCTCTCGGTCATCTGGGCCGGCCTGGACGAAAACGACGTGGTCACGGTCTTTTACCGCCGCTCCACCGACAGCGGCAGCAGCTTCAGCGGTCCCCAGAACTTCAGCTCGGGAATGCCGGAAGGCCGGGTCATCCAGCCGGGCCAGGAAACCGTGGCGGTCAAAGGGGGTTATGTTTACTGCGCCTTCTTGAGCACCGAGTCCAACGTTTACTTCCGACGCTCTAACGACGGCGGGGCCAACTTCCATGGCTTGCAGGAATTGAGCTACACCATTCCTCACCACGCCGGCGGCATCACTCTGTCCGGCGGCTGGTGGCCGGTGCTGGCCCTGGACCCGAGTGACGCCAGCGGGGCCACGGTCCATTCCTTCTGGCACGGCGGCGCTCACGTGTATTCCACTGACGGCGGGGCCACCTTCAGCGCGCCGCAGCAGATTTTCCCCAGGTTTGCCATGCAGGCTAACAATCGTCCCCAAATGGCCGTCGGTCCCGACGGCCGGCCGCACTTTGTCATGGAAGCCGATTTTTACTATCCCAAAGATATTGGCGGCTGGGGAGACCTGGACATCTTCCACCGGGCGCTCAGCCCGGCGCCGGCCCCGGGGGGCGCCAACAACGCCCTGAGCCTGGTCACCAATTACAACGATTACCGCTATGACAATATGCAGGTCTTGCCCAGCAGTTACCTGAATTTTACCTCCCAGATGACCGGCGAGGTCTGGGTCCGGCCCTCTCCCGGCGGGGTGACCACCGGCACCACCTTGGGAGTGGAGCCCATCTTCCAAAAAAGGGAAACAAACTACAGCTCTTACGCCTTGCAAACCTGGGGCACTTACGGCGGCGGTCAGCGCCGGGCGGCGGCGGAGATCATAACCATCGACGGGAATTACTGGTTGAACACCCAGACCCCGGTGCCGGACGGGGTCTGGAGCCACCTGGCCTTCACCTATGACGCCGCCGGCGGTGAGAACAACTTCAAGCTCTACCTGAACGGCCTGCTCATCGGCCAAATGACCGCCACCGGCAACCTGGCCACCGGCGACGGCCTTTTCTTCACCGGCCTATATGGCATCTGGGATGTGGCGGAGTTGCGCCTGTGGAGCCGGGCCTTGAGCCAGGCCGAGATCGCCGCCAATATGTACCGGGCCTTGAGCGGCGGGGAAACGGGGCTGAACGCTTATTATACCTTCAAAAACACCACCAAGGACATCACCGGCCACGGCAACGATGGCCTCCTGATGTTCATGGAGCAGTATCTCCGGCAAAACCTGATCCGGACCAGCGCCCTGGGCGCCCTGGAACTGCTTCTGGGTGAATGAGCCGAAGGCCGTAGCGGCCTGGATTTACATCCGCATTGACTGAAAAAACGGGAGGGGGCCAATCCCCCTCCCGTTTTTTGCAACCCTGACCCCTAACCCCTAACCCCTGACCCCTGCCATTAAAACTCCCCCACCCGGATACGCAGGTCCTTGATTTTTCCCGGTCCCAGGGACCGGTCCAACTCCTCCAGGATGACGGCTTTGAGGAACTGTAATTCCTGGGCCCAGACGTGATCGGGAACCTCCACCCAGAGTTCCTTGCGGCGCAGGTCCGCCAGGCGGGCCTGGGCCCGCAAGTCCGCCGGCACCGCGGCTTCCCAGACCTGGCGGACGCGCCGGCGCAGTTCCAGGGCCTCCCGGTCACCGGGCTTGAGCAGCTCCTCCAGCACCGCTTTAACGGCCACCGGCCGTTTTATGGGAGAGCGTTTGGTCATTTTTAAACCGTGGGGTAAACGATAATTATCTGGAGATTGCGAACTGATTTCTCAGGGGAAAAAGGGGCAAAGGGGAAAAAGGAAAAGAATTCCGCTTCCTTGAGCTTTTTCCTTTCCCTTTCCCCTTTCCCCTTTTACCCCGTGTTACCCCATGCTTTTAAAGGCCCGGGCGAAGCCGGGGCCGGCCCCTTCGATCACCTGCTCCGGCACGCAGAAGGCCAGGCGGAAATACCCCGCCCGCCCAAAACCCCGGCCCGGCACCGCCAGGATGTTCTCCTCCTTGAGGCGGGCCACGAAGGCCAGGTCGT
>CAZOCQ010000117.1:0-9610 GCA_964578335.1 uncultured Desulfobacca sp. | reverse complement strand
AGTTTCGAGTTTCGAGTTGAAAAACCCAACTCTATATTGTTTTGGAAAGATGTTTAAGGATACCTTTGATCATTCGGGTGATCTCATCCGTTTGCCCATTAACTTCATCCAAGATCGATGTGGGAATATAAGATATTTCATGGGCAATGGTTAAGAGGGTCTCCAATTCGGCCAATGAACCCAAACTTATGCCCAGAAAATATCTGAACTCCTTCCGAGAATTGCGGGCCTGGCCTTCTGCAATATCGGCTGACACCGAGACCGCAGAGCGTTGAATCTGACGAGTTAAGCCATAGTTTTCTTTGTCAGGAAATTGCGAAGTAATCTCATAAATAATTTTAGCCAACCGGACGGCTTTTTTCCATACTTCCAAATCTCTATATGAGTTCGACTTCATTGGACTCGGTCTTTTAACCCGAAACTCGAAACTCGAAACTCGAAACTCACCTAATCCCTCTCCAACAGCCAGGCCGCAATCTTGGGGGCCAGTTCTTTCTGAAACCCGGAACCCAGGTAAATCCCGATATGGCCGCTGTCCAGGCAGATATCTTCCGTGTCCCGGCTGCCCACCCGTTGGCTCAGGTCCCGGCAGGCCTCCGGCGGCACCAGATGGTCGTAGCGGGCGTAGATGTTCAATACCGGCATGGAGACCTGCTGCAGGTCGAGGCGCACGCCTCCCAACTCCATGCGGCCCTGGATGAGCAGGTTGTCCTGATAAAGGTCCTTGATCAACTGGCGCAGGGTCTCTCCGGGGATGGCCGGGCTGTCGAAGCTCCACTTCTCCATGCGGATGAAGTTCTCCACAAACTCCCGGTTATCCATATTCTCCAAAAAGCCGATGTACTTATCGAAGAGCATACGGGCCGGATTGAGCAGCAGGTAGCCGATGGTCAGGAGATTGCCGGGAACGTTGCCGAAGGCGTTCACCAGGCGGTCCACGTCGATGGTCTTCAGCCAGAGGTGCAAAAGGCCCTTGTCGGTGTCGAAGTTGCTGGGGGCTGCCGTAGTGATCAGGTTTTTGACTTTCTCGGGATGGAGGGCGGCATACATCAGTGAGAAGGTCCCACCCATACAGACCCCCATCAGGTTGAGGCTGACGCAACCATGGCGGCTCCGGATGCAGTCGATGACATTATGCAGATAGCCGTTAATGTGGTCATCCAGGGTGAGGTAACGGTCCACCGGGCTGGGGTCCCCCCAGTCAATCAGGTAAACTTCGAGGCCCTCCTTAAGCAAGTTGCGCACCACGCTCCGATCCGGCTGCAGGTCCAGGATGGTTTCCCGGTTGAACAGGGCCTGCACCAACAACAGAGGGGTGCGCAAACGGGGGGCGGTCTCGGGAAGATAGTGCTTCAGCCGGATGCGGTCTTCGCTATAGACGATCTCGTGGGGAGTGCTGCCGATCTCGGTATTCAGCGGCCCCAGGAGAATGTCCCGGGCCTTCTCCAGCCGGTGTTTGGCCCGCTCCGCTTCGGCGGCCACCTTCTCACGAATCAGGTCAAGGGGGATTTTGGGCCGGTCCAAGGCAAATTCTCCGGGGTAAATCAATCAGCCGGCACAGGGTCCGCCAGTTTCCTGGACAGGGATTTGACCTGCTTCTTCAACAGGTACAGCTCCCGGTAAAGTTCGTCGAGATCCCGCTGGCTGGGGATGGACAGGGCCGCCAGGGCCTCGGACATGAGGGCCTGCTTGGCCAGGCTGAAGTCTGCCAGGGCGTTCAGGGCGTGGCTCATGGTGCGGCTGCACTCCGGGGATTTGAAGAGGGTCATGTAATGGCCCTCCTGGACCCGCAGCCACTTGCGGTAATAGTCTCGAAAGTCCTCCAGGGGACGCCCCTCATCCTCCAGCACGCCGCGCATATCCCGCAATGACTTCTTCAAGGGCAGGAAGAGGAGGTAGATGAATTCGGCCATGGCGTTCTGGAAACGGGCGAACTTGTCCATGGCCCGCTGGAGCCCTCCCTGGGAAAGGCGCGTCATTTGGGGCAGGTTCAGCAGCTCCTGGAAGTCTTTTTCATAGAACTCGGTGCAGATCTTAAAGATTTCCTGGTCCAGGTTCTCGAAGCCGGAAGGCTCCCCCGGCAAAGACTCCAGGTCCAGGATTTCCAGCCATTGCTGGTGCAGAAAGAAGTAGCCCCGCCATCCCGCCTGGGCCATCTTCAGGATGATCTCGGAGGGCGCCTTGATCCCTTCGAAGACCGCGGCTACGGTCCCCGGTTCACTCATTAAGGAGAAGAAGGCCTGCCACAGGTTTAAAGCCGCCAGGCAGGGAGCCTCGTCGCCGTCCTGGTCCGGGGCGGCTCCTCCCCCCGCCACACCCGGACCCATTTGGGCCAGATCTTCCCAAAAATCCATGATCCACTTGATCCAGGCGGCCAGGAGCGGCTCCGGGGCGGATTTGTGCGGCCGTGGCGATTCCATAGGCTTTCAGGGCCAGTGCTGATTTGCCGACAAGACTTTGGCGGAGGTGCAAATAGTGGCGAGAATCTTAGGCGTCCTAAAATCCGGGCGATCCCACCGTCCTCTCATCTGTCCCTTAAGCCCAGATTATTATATATTTCCACTCAGGAGAAAAGAATTTAATGTCGAAAATTAAATTAGGGCTCAGCGCCTGCCTGGCCGGAGAAAAGGTGCGCTACGACGGGGGACACCGCCGGGAGCGTTTCCTGACCGACACCCTGGGGCCATATGTGGAGTTCGTGACGGTGTGTCCGGAGGCGGAGTGCGGCCTGGGGGTGCCCCGGGAAGCCATGCGCCTGGTGGGGCGGCCGGAAGCGCCCCGGCTGTTGACGGTGCGCACCAAACAAGACTTTACTGAACGCCTCCTGGGTTGGGCCGTAAAAAGGGTGGAAGAGTTGGCCCAGGAACACCTGGACGGCTTTATCTTTAAGGCCAAGTCTCCCAGCAGCGGCCTGGCCCGGGTTAAGGTCTATAATGAGCAAGGGGGCGCCTCGGCTACGGGGGTGGGGCTATTCGCCCGGGTCTTCACGGCGCGCTTCCCCCTGCTGCCGGTGGAAGACGAAGGGCGGCTTCACGACCCGGAGATTCGGGAGAATTTCATTGAGCGGCTTTTTTTCCACCGGCGCTGGCGGGAGTTATTGGCTAGTAAGCCGGACCTCGGGGATTTGGTGGCCTTCCATACCCGGCATAAACTCCAGATTTTGGCCCACAGCCCCGAATATTACCGCCGCTTGGGGCGGCTGGCGGCCCAGGCCCGGGAGCTGCCCTGGCCGGAGGTCCTGGCCGCCTACCAGGATCTGGCCCTGACCGCGCTGCGCTTGCAGGCCACCCTCAGCAAGAACGCCAACGTCCTCTATCATCTGCTGGGATATTTCAAGAAGCAGTTGAGCGGCGATGAAAAGCAGGAATTGCTGGAAATCATCGGCTCCTACCGCCGGAGCGAGGCGCCCTTGATCGTGCCCGTCACCCTGATTAATCATTATGTGCGCAAATACCGGGAGCCCTATCTGCTGGAGCAATTTTATCTCCAGCCGCACCCCCTGGAACTGAAACTGCGGAACCATGCTTGATTCTTCCCGGCCGTCCGACAGACGGTGGCAACCCCTGCATGGGGGAAAGATTTCACCCGCCCGCAGTTCTCCACCGCCCCCCGGCAGCTTCCCCCTCAGGACGGCCGGGCTGACCCGCCGCCGGCAAGCACCTCAGAGATAATTTTCCGCCAGCACCTCGTAATAGGAGCGGGGATGATGGCAGGAAGGGCAGACCTCCGGAGCATTCTTGCCTCTGACGACATAGCCGCAATTGCGGCAGTGCCAGGTGGTGGTCTCCTCCCGGTGGAACATGCTGTTGTTCCTGACGTGTTCCAGCAGAGCCCGGTAGCGGGCCTCGTGGAATTTCTCCACCTTGGCGATCTCCCGGAAGGACCCGGCGATCTCTTTGAAGCCCTCTCGGTCGGCCTCCTCGGCAAAATTCTGGTAGAGCGTGGTCCACTCATACTTTTCACCTTCGGCCGCGGCCTCCAGATTGCTGGCCGTGTCTCCCAGGTGAAAAGGATAGCCGGCAAAGATTTCGGCCGTACCCTCTCCCAGGTGCTGGAAAAAGATCTTGGCGTGCTCCTTTTCGTTGTCCGCGGTCTCCTGGAAGACCGCGGCGATGTATTCGAAGCCGGCCTTCCGGGCCTCACTGGCGTAATAGGCGTAGCGGTTGCGGGCCTGGGATTCCCCGGCGAAGGCGATGAGCAGGTTCTTTTCCGTCTGTGAGCCTTTCAGTTGCATGGAAAACCTCCTTATCAGCGTCTGTTCTTAAGCAAGGATAACCATCGCCGGCGGTTTTGCCAGCCGCGGCGGACTGCTGGGGCGAAAAATCAGCCAAACATCAAGGCTTGCAGGCGGAAGATGAGCAGCAGTCCCAGGATCAGCATAAGGACGCCGCCCACCAGGCTGGAGAGCTTGATTTGCCTATCGCGTTCGACTAGTTCCGCCAGAAATTCCTTTTCCAGGGTGCAGTGGGGACAACCTTTGGTCCAGAACAGGCAGATGTTGACCGGCTGAACCTCGGCCGCCTGAAGATAGGCGAGGCCGGACAGGCAAGCAAAAACCGCCAAGGTCAGTAGGGTTAGGGAGATTTTGGATTTTCTAAGCATTTTCTGCTTGTTCCCAAGCTCAAGTTGCCAAAATAATCGGTTCACTTGGTGCTTGCCGGTTTTCGGCAAAGCAGAGCTTTGCCAGAAAATTGGGTTTCGAAGCCGGAGCTTCGAAACCAGAACTTAAGTATTTTGGTGCGTACGACGCACCCTACGGTTCGTCTCGGCTCGCTTTTTCTGGCTACTGCTCCCAAAGGATTTTGCCGCAGTCTTTTAGGTCATAGCCCCCCAGGGCCGTGGCCGCCTCCTGAAATTCCGGGGAGCGGATGACCGCCAGCAGCACCTGGAAGCGGGGGTCATTAAAGGTGCTTTCCGGCACCACCAGGTCGTAGCGCTCCGGCAGCAGGGGGATAAAATCGAGCCCCAGGGCCTGAGCCGCCGCCATAATCCCCAGGCCCACGTCGGCGGTGCCGGAAAAGACGTTCACCGCCACCGCCATGTGGGTGTACTCCTCCCGCTCGTAACCCTGGATGGCGGAGGCGGCCAGGCCCTGTTCCTTGAGCAGAAAATCCAGCAGCAGCCGGGTGCCCGCGCCCCGCTGCCGGTTGATGAAGCGCACTCCGGGGCGGGCTAGGTCCTTGATGACCCGGAGGTCCTTGGGGTTCCCCGGAGCCAGCATCAGGCCCTGTTGGCGCCAGGCCAGGTGGATGAGTTTCAGGGGCATCCCGGCCAGGTGGCGCTCAATGAAGGGCACGTTGTAGGTATTGGATTCCGGGTCCAGCAGGTGGCTGCCCCCCAGGTGGGCCCGGCCCTGGCGCAGGGCCATGAGGCCCCCGAGGCTGCCCACGTGGCCGGAGGAGAGGCGCAGCCGCGGGTCGCGGCGACGCAGCAGGGTGGCCAGCAGGTCCAGGGTGTTGTCGTGGCTCCCCAGGACCACCAGGGTGCCGTCGATGTCCTCCGGGGGCACCAGGAGCTCGGCGGTGACCGGGCGGTCCTCCTCCAGGCCCTCGCTCAGGGAGGGCACGGTGAGCAGGCCGTCGGCCCGCACCAAAGAGGTGATGGCGCCGGCCCCTCGGGGCAGTGGGGTGGCCATGACCTTGTCTCCCACCCGGCCCAGGGTCACCCGGATGAATTCGCTGAGGCCGGGCTTGGAGGGCAGGTTCTGGGCCGGATGGACCGTCAGGGTGGGCCGGGGCGTGAGACGCTTCCCGGCCATCCCGGCAATGAGGGGCGCGGCGAACTGCTCGAAGGAGAGCACCGCGGACACCGGGTAGCCGGGATTGCCGATGACCGGCTTGCCCGCCACGACCCCCAGCAGGGTGGGCTTGCCCGGCATCATGGCCACGCCGTGCACCAGGATTTTACCCAGGGCCGAGAGGGCTTGATAGGTGTAATCCTCGGTGCCGGCCGAAGAGCCGGCGTTGATCAGCACCAGGTCGGCGCCCGCCAGGGCCTCCCGCAGGGCCGCCGTGAGGGCGGCGGGGTCATCCGACACGATGGGCTTAACCTGCGGCACCCCCCCCGCCTCCGCCACCAGGCCGGAGAGGATGACCGAATTGAACTCCGGCAGCCGCCCGGATTCCGGCTCCTGGTCCAACTCCGCGGCGGGCACCAACTCGCTTCCGGTGGGGATGATAGCCACTTTGGGCCGGCGGCGCACCAGGATTTTGGTTACCCCGGCGGCCAGCAAGGCCCCTTGGGCCCAGGGATTGATTTCGACGCCCTCACTGAGCACCATTTCCCCCTTCACCAGGTCTTCCCCCACCCGGCGCACGTGCTGCCAGGGGAAGATGGGGGCCTCGATGACGATGGGGTCGGCCTCCGGGTCGGGGATCTGCTCCACCATGATCACCGCGTCGGTCCCCGGCGGCATCAGGTGCCCGGTGTTGACCGGGAAGGCCTCCCGGTCCAGGTGCAACCGCTTGGGATTATCCGGAGTAGCTCCGAAGGTGGCCGCGGCGTGCACCGCGAACCCGTCCATGGCGGCCTGGTGGGCCGAGGGCGAAGACCTTAAGGCCATGACCGGGGCCGCGGTCACCCGGCCCCGGGCTTCAACGGTGGCTATTTCCTCCGGGGCCAGCATGGCGTTCAAATCAAACCGGGCCAACCACAATTCCCGGGCCTCTTCCAAGGACTTCATCCTCAAGTAGATGCGTCTTTTCATAATCGTTATCCATGCGGTTTAGGTCTATTCTGGGTTAAAGGGGGAAAAGGAAAAGCCTGGTTCATCTATTGGCTTTCTCCTTTCCCCTTTTCGCCCTTTCCCCTTTTCCCCCTGTAGTTAACCCCCAGCCGCCGCCGCCCGGCGTCCGGATGGACAGCCGGCTGCCCGCGGGCAGGGTGAGGTTGATCTTGCCGGGCAATTTTTCTTCCCCGTTTTCAGTCAATAAGACGTTCTCCCCCGGCGCCCCCGGCCCGCCGCCGTGCAGGCCGTAGGGACCGCGGCGCCGCCGCTCGCTGAGCAGGCTCACCTGAACCTCGCTAAGAAAGTGAAATTCCCGCACCAGGCCGGCGCCGCCCGGGAACCGCCCGGTCCCGCCGGAGCCGGGCCGCAGGGCGTAGCGTTCGATGCGCACCGGGTAGTCATGCTCCAGCACCTCCACCGGGGTGTTTTGGGTGTTGGTCATGTGGGTGTGGACCCCGGAGAGGCCGGGGCGGTCCGGCCGGCCGCCCATGCCCCCGGCCATGGTCTCATAATAGGTGAACTCCCGGCCGCCGGCGGCGACGCCCCCGAAGGCCAGGTTGTTCATGGTGCCCTGGGAGGCCGCCGGGACGGTCTCGGGCAGGGCCTGGGCCAAGGCCCCGAAGACTACGTCCACCAGGCGCTGGGAGGTCTCCACGTTGCCCGCGGCCACCGGGGCCGGAAAGACCGGGTCCAGGAGGCTGCCGGGCCGGGTGAGCACCTCGATGGGCCGGAAACACCCCTGGTTGATGGGGTAATCCTCCGCCAGCAAGGTGAGAAAGACGTAATAGGCCGCGGCCTCCACCACCGGCGGCACCGCGTTGACCCCGCCCTCCGCCTGGCCGCAACTCTCCCGGAAATCGAGGCGCGCCGTCTCCCCCGCAATCGTCAGGGTGAGACGGACGGCAAGATCGTCGTGGCCATAGCCGTCGTCGTCCAGGCAGTCGGTGAAGCGGTAGACGCCGTCGGGGATGACGGCGATCAGGGTTTGCATGGCCCGCTCGGAGTAGTCCAGCAACTCCCGGCTCATCTCCAGGAGTTTGTGCAGGCCGTAGCGGGCCGCCAGGTGCGGCAGGCGCTCCTGGCCCCGGTGCAGGGCGGCCAGTTGCGCCGCCAGGTCGCCCCGGCGCTCCTCGGGGACCCGCATCTGGCTGAGCAGGTCGTTCAAGAAGTCTTTAGCAAGCTTCCCCTGGCGGTACAGGTAGCTGGGCGGGATGATCACCCCTTCTTCACGCAGATCGCGGGCCAGGGGCATGGAGCCGGGCGCCGCGCCGCCCACGTCGGCGTGGTGGGCCCGGTTCACCAGGTAAAAAGCCAGACGCCCCTCCAAATAAACCGGGGCGATCAGGGTCAGGTCCGGCAGGTGGGTGCCGCCCCAGTAAGGGTCGTTGAGCAGCAGGATGTCCCTCGGCGCCAGGGGGAATTCCGGCAAGACTTTCGCCATGGTCCGGGGCAAGGCCCCCAGGTGCACCGGAATATGGGCCGCCTGGGCCAGGAGCTCCCCGGCCGCGGTGCACAGGGCGCAGGAATAGTCCCGGCGCTCCTTGATGTTGGGGGAAAAGGCGCTCTTGCGCAGCACGATGCCCATCTCTTCGGCCAGCGCGGCGAAAATCTTGTTAAAGATGGTTATTTCGAGAGCAACAGACATTGCCTTGTTCGAGCTGGCCCCTGGTTTCAAGCCAGGTCGAAAAGGGGCAAAGGGGAAAGGGGGAAAAGGAAAAGCTGCGGTTGTTAACTTTCTGCCTTTTCCTTTTACTCTTTTCCCTTTCCCCTTTTCCCCCTGCCTTTAAGTCAGAATTGTATCCCCAAAGAGGAGATTAATAAAGGACTTCTTATAAAAGGAGAGCGCCTGCTCCCGGCGGCGGACCAGGGCCAGGTGGTCGGGTTTGAAGTAGTGGGGCAGGGGCAGGAAGGCCAGTTGGGGGCGGAATCCGGCGGGCAGGTCCCGGGCCAGGGTGGCGAAGGCCACCCCCAGGTCCAGCTCCACGTAGCGGGCGCTCAACTCCACGTTGGCCGATTCCATGACGATGTGGGGGGCCAGACCCAGCCGCTGGAAGTGCTCGTCCAGGACTCGCCGGGCTGGATATTCGGGTCCCAGGGGCGGCATAATCAGGGGATAGCCGGCTATCTGCCTGAGGTTTAGGCGCTTTAAAGCCGTTAAGGGATGCTCCCGGGGGGTCAGGAGCACGGTGTGCACCGGCTGCCACCTGAAGGCCGCCAGGTCCCGGGGTATCAAGGATTCCAGGGCCAGGCCGAAATCCACCTCGCCTTCCTTCACCAGGGCGATGACCGCCGGCTGGGAGCGGTCCAGCAGGATAAGGTCCACCTGGGGGAACTCCCGGCGGTAGGCCCGCAGGACCTCGGGCAGCAGGTGGTACAGCGTGGTGAAGGGCGCCGCCAGCCGCAGGACTCCCCGGTTTTCCCCCTTGAGTTCGTGCAGTTCTTCCTTGAGGGCCTCAAAGCGGCCCAACACCGCCTGGGCGAACTCCAGGAGCCTGGACCCCGCCGGGGTGAGGCGCAGCCGCCGTTTGCCCAGGCGCTCCAGTAAGGGACATTCCAACTCCTCTTCCAGGGCCTTGACCTGTTGGCTCAGGGCCGACTGGGTCCTGAAGGTGGCGGCGGCGGCCTTGGTGAAGCTGCCCAGCCGGGCCACCTGATAGAAACCGAGGAGTTGCTGCCATTCCATAAGATTCTCTTATATAAATCATAAAATAAATGAATTTTACTTATTTTTTAGGATAGGCGAATATTAACATAAATCAAGCCTAAAAATATCCTCCGGGGTTGCCATGTTAATCAGCCAATACCATCTGAGATTTGTCCGGCCGCCCAACCCCGCGGCCCAGCATCTGCGTTGTTTTGCCAGCCTGGAGAGCGACATTGGCG
>CAZOCQ010000116.1:0-9752 GCA_964578335.1 uncultured Desulfobacca sp. | reverse complement strand
CGCTTCATCCCGGACCCCGAACTGGGTCGCCGCTCAAACGAGGAGGAAGCGGCCCGCCTGGCCGCGTACCGTTCCACCCTGAGCGCCGACGAACTCCGCGACATCGCCGAGAACACACACCTCCTCAAACTCCGCCAGGAGACTCCCGACTCGCCCGAAGCCCTCGCCTCCCTGCCCTTCCTCAAACTCTCCGACCTCGAGAAGCAAAGCCGAACCATCCCCATCACCGCCAGCGAGACGCAAGGCGTGACCACCCTCCATCACGACCTCTTCACCAACGGCATCCTCTACCTCGACCTCGCCTTCGACCTCCACGCGTTGCCGAAGGAACTGCTCCCGCTCACGGACATCTTTGGCCGCGCCCTGCTCGAGATGGGCACCGCGACTGAAGACTACGTCAAACTCTCGCAGAGGATCGGGAAAAGCACCGGGGGAATCCGCCAATCCACGGTGAGCGCGACCCGCCTCGGGTCACGCGAGAGCGTTCTAAAGTTCGTGCTGCGCGGCAAGTCCACCGTCAATCAAGCGGGCGAGTTGCTGAACATCCTTAAGGCAATCCTGCTCACCGCCAAATTCGATGACCGCGAACGATTCAAGCAAATTGTGTTGGAGGAAAAATCCGGCATGGAGGCCGGGCTGTCCTCGAGCGGACACGCGTTCGCCAACCAGCGCTTGAAAGCGCGCTTCAGCGAGGCGGGCTGGGCGCAGGAACAGATCAGCGGCGTGAGTTACCTGTTCGCCCTGCGCGACCTGGCGACGGACATCGAGAAAAAATGGCCGTCGGTGGTCGCCAAGTTGGAAGCCATGCGCGAGGCGCTCGTCAACCGCAAGGTCATGCTGTGCAACGTCACCGTGGACGCGGCCAATTGGAAAACCGTCCAACCGCAACTCGACGCGTTCCTCGCCGCGCTCCCATCAAAGGATGTGCGACTTTCGACCTTCGACTTCCAACCCTCGACCGACAAGGAAGGTCTCGCCATCCCCGCGCAAGTCAACTACGTGGGCAAGGCCGCCAACCTGTATGACCTGGGCTACAAATACGATGGCTCCGCCGAAGTGATCCTGGGATATTTGCGAATGGCGTACCTGTGGGAGAAAGTGCGCGTGCAGGGCGGCGCGTATGGCGGCTTTGCCACCTTCGAGGACAGTAGCGGCTACTTCGCCTATCTTTCGTACCGCGACCCCAACGTGGCCTCGACCTTGGAAAGTTACGACAAGGCCGCCGACTTCCTGAAACATCTCGACTCCGCGCGTCTCACCGACAACGAACTGACCAAAGCCATCATCGCCGCCATCGGCGACCTGGACGCCTACCAACTCCCCGACGCCAAGGGCTACACCTCCATGCTGCGCTGCCTCACCGGCCGCACCGACGAGATCCGCCAGCAGACGCGCGACCAAGTCCTCTCCGCCAACGGCGAAGACTTCATCGCGTTCGGCGAAGTGCTGGAAAAGGTCGCGCAGTCCGAGGCGGTGGCGGTGGTTGGGTCGCAGGCCGCGCTTGAGAATGCGAATGTTGGGTTGAAAGTGACGAAGGTACTGTAGGAGAGTCAAAAGTCGAAGGTCAAAGGTCGGACGTTTGACTTTTGACCTTCGACCCTGTAAGGTGATATAAAATAGAGCCATGACCACCCCGCTTGAAATCACCGGCGACCTGCTCGTGTCCGAACTGTGGGCGCGGGATGTTCCCTTTTTGATGGGAGAACAAACCAGCCCCGCTCCATTGCTTGACCCCGCGACCCTCATCCAGTCGCTGGCGCAGAGCGAGGAGGCGCGCGTGCGGATGGCGTTGATTCCGCTATTTTTACGGCATCCTGAATTTTCAAGCGAAGCGGAGAAAGCAGACGAAGGGCTATCATCATCGAATCAACTTTACCTTCGCTTTTACTACACTGCCTCCATCCTTCTTCAACAAAAATACTGGGAACGCTTGGTCAAAGTCTTTGGCGAGCAAACTCGGCTGCCCGATATGTTTTCAGAGAAGTTGGGATTCTCGTTTGGCGCAGACCCCGACGAGACTCTTGTACGATTAGGGAAACACCATCAGGTTTTGAGCGGACGAGTCATCAATTGGCTGGAAACGTACGAGCATGGCGCGGAACGTCTCATAAAGTATGCGGAAAAATTCAAACAAATCAACAAAGAGGCTTTTCTTAGATGAACACTATTTACGCACACACAAGCGAGCAAATGAACGAGCTGCCGGATAATTCTGTCGCCCTGACCGTTACGTCGCCTCCTTATTGGAACGCTATTGATTACGACATTCACGCAAATGACAAGAACCAGCACTATCGAACTAGAAAATACAGTGAGGGATTCGTCGAGTACGAAGAATATTTTCAATGGCTGGAAATAATTTTCGACGAGGTATACAGAGTTACAAAACCTGGCGGGTTTTGCGCGATTGTAATTGGCACGGTGTTAATGAACGGGAAACATTTTCCTGTTCCGTTCGACTTGATTTCGCGATTAACCAAAAGAAACTGGGAATTTCACCAAGATATAATCTGGCACAAATGTACTGCTGGCGTAAAAAGAGCTGGGGTAAGCATTCAAAAACCATATCCTGGATATTTTTACCCAAACATTATGACCGAATATATATTAGTGTTTCGCAAACCAGGAAATCCGATCTATCAAGCCAGAACGGAGGATGAAAAGAAAAAAGCCGCTTATCCTATTAATCGGCTGTTTACAATGGATATCGCCAATAATATTTGGCATATAGCGCCAGTCCCCCCCGACTATATAGATCATCCCGCTCCATATCCAGAGGAAATTCCCTATCGCCTGATAAAAATGTATTCATATCCTGACGAGCTAGTGCTTGATCCGTTTAGCGGTTCGGGGCAAACGCTTAAAGTAGCCAAGTCTCTTGGCCGAAGATTCGTTGGCTACGAAATCATTGCAAAATATGTTGAGCTGTCCAAAAGGCGAGTCAATGAATATTTGGGCGTTCGTCCGCAGCAGCTAATTGCCGTGTTCGAAAAGATTGAACTAGATGAGCCTACTGCATCCCAAATAAAAGCCGCAACCTTACATCGAGAAAAACAACCTGCCCAGGCAAGGTTATTGGAGAAAAAGGCAAAGATGAAAATCAGGAAGGAAAAGAAAAAATGAAATTCAAATCCGCGGCAAAAAAGGTTGCAAACCGTCTTACCAATATCCCTGTTCATTGGGATGGGAAATCCGTTATTACAGAAATGAGGGACTCTGAATATTCCCATTGGCGACAGATGGAATGGATTGGGTTTTACTTTCAATATCTTTGCACAAAGCATCTTGCCCAAATTCTACAAATTCCTGGTGTAACGTATGACAAGGTGGAATTTGATGGTTTTTACAAAATTCCATGGGATTTCAAAGCGCATGCAATGAACACAAGCAGCCATCAGATCATCGTAAACGACTCCCTGGCAATCTCGAGGGGAATCTCGGAATATGGAAGTGTCGGATTAATTCTTGCGATGGGAATTGTGGAATATAACGATGTTGACAGATCGTTTCAAAAGTGGCACAGTCTCATCAAGGGAGGTTTGTCCGATTATGAAATCGAAAGAATAAAACGCGGAGCCTGGTCGCGACTGAGAAAAGTCTCTTTTGAACTAAAGCAAATTTCATACATCGAAATTACGGATAAAACTTTGGTGAAAAGCGGTTCGTTTCAATCGGACTTTAGAAACTCAAACGGGAGACCTCGCAAGAGAAAGGTTTTGTTGGATTTGGAAAAACTCGATGACGAGATCGTTTTCTTCACCGAATTTTAGCCCCATTCGGTTTTGCTTATTCGGCAACAAAGGACTTCCCCATGCACCTCACCCTCCACATCAACGGCATTGACCACGCCCTCGACGCGCCAGCGCACACCACCCTGCTCTCCGCCCTGCGCGGACTGGGCTTTCACGGCGTCAAATTTGGCGACGAGCAAGGCTTGTCTGGCGCGGACACAATTTTGCTGGATGGTCGCCCCGTCAACGCGGGGTCGTTGCTGGCCGCGCAGGCCAAAGGCCACAAGATCGCCACCATCGAGGCGCTCGGCGAGCATCCCGAACAGGGCTGGAAGAAAACCGAGGGTTTGCATCCGCTTCAACGCGCGTTTGTCGAAAACGGCGCGATCCAGTGCGGATATTGCACGCCCGCCCAAATTCTCGCGGCGAAAGCCTTGCTCGAAAAAAATCCAAATCCCACCGAAGCCGAAGTCCGAGAAGCGATTGCTGGCGTGTTGTGCCGTTGCACGGGCTATCTCAAACCTGTGCAGGCGGTGTTACGGGCGGCGGCGGAGTTGCGAGGGGAAGTGATCAGTGATCAGTTTTCAGTGATCAGTGGTGAGCCGATTGAGTTTCCGCCTGTCGAACCCGATGGCGACACTCTCATGCAAACTCGGACATTGCCGAAGATCATCGTCGCGCCAGAGACAAAAGGCTGGCAGACCGTCGGCAAGCCGGAGATTAAAGTGGACGCGGTGAAACTGGTGCAGGGCAAGCCCGCCTTCGCCGCGGATTTGGAAAAGCGCGGACTGCTCCACGCCAAAGTGTTGCACTCGCCTCATGCACACGCGCGCATCAAGCGGATAGACGCCAGCGCGGCGCGCGCCCTCGAAGGGGTCGCGGCGGTACTGACGTGGCAGGACATCCCGCGCGTCGTCTACTCCACCGCTGGGCAGTCCGACCCGATCCCCGGGCCGCTGGACACATTTTCGTTGGATAACAAGGTCCGCTTCGTGGGAGATCGCGTCGCGTTCGTCGCGGCGGAGACGCCTGAAATCGCGGAGAAAGCCCTCGCGCTGATCGAGGTGGAATATGAAATCCTGCCCGCCATCCTGGATTCGCGCGAAGCGTTGACCAGCCCGATTCGGATTCACGATGAGCCGGAGTATGTCAACTTCGCGGACTCACATCCCGAGAAAAATCTCGCCGCCGAAATTCGCATTGACATCGGCAATGTCGAGAAAGGTTTCGCCGAAGCCGACCGAATCTTTGAAGCCGAGTACGTCGTGCCGAAAGTGCAACAGGCGCACATCGAGCCGCACGTGGCGGTCACATATTGGGACGAGGATGACCGCCTCGTGATTCGCACATCCACGCAGGTGCCCTTCCACGTGCGAAGAATGCTTGCCCCCGTGCTGGATCTGCCTGTGAAAAGAATCCGCGTCATCAAGCCGCGCATCGGCGGCGGCTTCGGCGGCAAACAGGAAGTGCTGATGGAAGACGTGGCCGCGCATCTCACGATTGCCACCAAGCGACCTGTCATCTACGAATATACGCGCGAGGAGGAATTTATCGCGGCGCGCTCGCGTCATCCCATGCGCGTGCGAATGAAGACGGGCGTGAAGCGCGACGGGACGATTACCGCCAACGAGATGTACGCTCTCTCTGATACGGGCGCGTACGGCTGTCACGCGCTGACCGTGACGGGCAACACGGGACACAAGTCCATGGCGTTGTATGTCGGCGATGGTGAGTATCGGAAATCCCCGAACATCCGCTTTTACGCGGACGTGGTTTACACGAACACACCGCCCGCAGGAGCGTATCGCGGTTACGGTGTGCCGCAAGGTTATTGGCCGCTGGATCGTCACATGGAAAAGATCGCGCGAGCGTTGAATCTCGACCCGATTGACTTCCGTTTGAAGAACGCGATCCAGCCCGGCGAATATCATCCATTTTCAACAGCATGGAACGAAGGCCGCGAACCGCGACCAGAAATTATTCACACTGTCGGTCTCGAACAATGCGTGGCGCAAGGCCGCGCCGCGATTGGGTGGGATGATAAGTTTGGGAATGAGGCATGGCACAAATTCGAGTCAAAAGTCGAAGGTCAAAGGTCGGACGCGACTTTCGACTTTCGACTTTCGACCAAACGCCGTGGAATCGGCGTCGCGATGGTCATGCAAGGGACAGCCATCCCCTACCTCGACATGGGCGGCGCAACTATCAAGATGAACGATGACGGCTCGTTTAACCTACTCGTCGGCGCGACCGACCTTGGCACCGGCTCGGATACTGTCCTCGCGCAAATGGCGGCGGAGGTGTTGGGCGTACCTCTCGAAGATATCATCTGCTACTCCTCCGATACAGACTTCACTCCGTTCGACAAAGGCGCGTACGCATCTTCAACAACTTACATTTCGGGAACGGCGGCAACGAAGGCCGCGCAGATTTGCGCGGAGCGAATCAAAATCCGCGCGGCCAAAATGCTCGGACTATTCGACTATGAGACTATTCGACTATTCGACAGGAAGGCAATCGCCCCTGACGGCAGAAGCGTCTCCCTCGCCGAGATCGCGTTGGATACCTTGCACAAGAATGAACAGGAACAGATCATGGGAGTCGCGTCGTATGTGTCGCCGTCGTCTCCCCCTCCGTTCGCGGCGCAATTCGCTGAAGTGACGGTGGACACGGAAACCGGCGCGGTCACCGTGGACCGGCTGGTGATGGCGGTCGACTCGGGCGTGATCGTGAATCCGCTCACGGCGTCAGGTCAGATCGAGGGCGGGATGACGCAAGCGCTCGGTTACGCGGTCTGTGAGGAGATGAGGTACGACGCGCGAGGTCAAGCCATCGAACGCGACTTCGACCGCTATCACATCTTCCGCGCGGACGAGATGCCCGAACTCGAAACCATCTTCGTGGAAACGTTCGAGCCGACGCACCCGTTTGGGGTCAAGGCTGTGGCGGAAATTCCGATGGACGGAGTCGCGCCGGCGGTGGGGAATGCGATCCTCGACGCGGTGGGAGTCAATGTGGACGAGAACCCAATCACGCCGGAGAGGGTGTGGAGGGCGATTCGCGAGGGCGACGCGCAACGATAGGGAGGCCGCGCCCGCTTCGAGGTCTAAAATGAGCGCCGATTTTTATCTTGCTTGACATATCCCAAGTCTCCAAGTAAAATCCCCGTCGCTTAACAACCGAATACATCTGGCCGAGATAGCTCAGTTGGTAGAGCACGCGACTGAAAATCGCGGTGTCCCCAGTTCGATCCTGGGTCTCGGCACTCTCGGCTGGAAGGTAGCCAAGAATTGCGGGCGTAGTACAGTGGTAGTACGTCTCCTTGCCAAGGAGAAGGTCGTGGGTTCGAATCCCATCGCCCGCTCTTGTTTTTCAAATGGCGTCGTGGCCAAGTGGTAAGGCAAGGGTCTGCAAAACCCTCACCACGGGTTCAAATCCCGTCGACGCCTCTCCCGATTACAGATTTACGGTTGTAGATTTACGATTGACGCCGCAAGGCGTTTTTTGTTGCCGCTGAATTTTTGCGCGGAGATTTTGCCGGTACGTATACGGGTTTTGGTCTTATAATTGCCGAATGCATAACCAGATTCATTGTTTGCAGGGGAACGCCTTTCCAATAAGAACTCTCGCATGAAAATATTGTACGCCGAAGACGACCTTGCACACGTGGCACTCACCGAGCGCGCGCTCGAGGAGGCGTTTCAACGCGGGTTTATCCTACTTCACGCCGAGACGATCTCCTCCGCCATGGCTTTACTCGAAGCCCATCCCGATGTGGACCTGATATTGTCAGACCTGCGCCTCCCGGATGGGTCCGGGTTGGATCTGTTGAAACAGGTTAAGCTCCGCATGCCGCTGGCACCGGTGGTGCTCGTCACCGGGCAGGGAGACCAGGAAAACGCCGTTGCCGCCCTCAAGGGCGGAGCGACCGATTACATCGTAAAACAGAGCGATTATCTCCTCCGCCTGCCGGTGGCCATCAATAATGCGATCGCGCAAAACCGCCTGACGCGGGAACAGACGGCGCTCAGGGAAGCGGAGGTGAAGTACCAGACCCTGGTCGAGCAAACGCCGGCGGTGGTGTTCCTTGACAAGGCAGATGAGAACGAGACGGGAATTTATATGAGCCCGCGCGTGGAGGAATTAACCGGCTACGCTCCCAGTGAATGGCTCGCAGACGCGCAGTTGTGGGATGGCATAATCCACGAAGAGGATCGGTCTCGAATCAGGGAGGCTTATCAGACCTCGCATAAATCCGGGTCTTCGTTTCTCGAGGAATATCGAATCGTTCGACGCGACGGCAAGATTATCTGGGTGAAGGAACACACGCATCTCATCAAGGACGAGAAAGCCAACCCCCTCTACTGGCAGGGCATTATCGTCGATATCACAAAGGAGCGCGAAATTCAGGCAGCCCTGCAAAGCGAACGGGATTTCGCCCTGCAAATCCTGAATACGATGGCGCAAGGACTGACCCTTACCAATGAAGAGGGAAAGTTTGAGTATGTTAACCCCGCCTATGCCCGGATGATCGGGCGCACGCAAGAGGAGATTATTGGCAAAAAGCCCTCTGATTTTACCGACCCAACCGCCCTTGAACCGCTCACAAACGAAATCGAATCACGGCGCAAAGGGTATACTTCTGCCTATGAATCTCTGCTGATTCACCAGCAGGGGCATACGGTCCCTGTAATTATCAGCGGGGCGCCGCGCTACAAAGATTCCGGGAGACGAGGCGCCATTGCGGTTGTCACCGATCTTACCGCCATCAAAAAAGCGGAGGTTTCGCTTGCGCGGCAGGTCAAGGAATTGACCATCCTGCAAATGGCGTCAGCCGCGGAGACGGAAATTGCCTCATCCGAAAACGTCTTGATCGAAAAGATCACCGGCATCATCCATCAGGTCTATAAGGAGGTTTGCGGCATCCTTCTGTTAGACGCCTCCGGCGAGGTGCTGATCCCTCACCCGTCCTATTGCGGCGCGGAGGTTTCAAATTGGGAAAAAGGATATACGATCGCGCAGGGAATTACAGGAAAATGCGTACGCTTAGGGACGGCCATTCGAGTCGGGAACGTGCAGGAAGAAGCGACGTATATTGCCATTGCCGATGGAATTCAATCTGAGTTATGCGTGCCGATCCGCGTCAACGAAAAAATCATCGGCGTATTGAATGTCGAAAGCAAAAGTTCCAATGTATTTGACGACGGGGACGAACGATTCCTCGTCACTCTTGCAGACGGTTTGGGCAGCGCTATCGAACGAATTCGCCTCCACAACGCGCAACAGCGCCGTGTCCGTGAACTGGAAATCATCAACCGGGTTTCCACGTATCTGCGAACCGCACAAACCCTTGAAGATATGCTGGCAATCCTTCTTGGCGAGACGATGAACGTTATCGAAACCAACCATGGAGCGATCTGGCTGTATAGCCAAAGCGATAATCTTCTCGTTCAACGGATCGCCAAAGGCGCCGAGGAAAGGATACCTCAAAAAATCTTGCGGCCAAGCGAGGGTATTATCGGTTTGACGTTTTCGTCAGGAAAAAATTATATTTCGCGCGAGGTGAGAGAAGACCCTTTAACCCATGAGGGCAATCGCCAAAGCATACAGCCCGGGCTGGGTTGCGTTGCCATACCGGTGCAATCCATCGCCGGGCCGGTAGGGGTGTTATCCATCTTCATTGATTCAAAGCGCCAGATCACTACCGAAGAATTGAACTTGTTGACCATCTTCGCCGAGATTACCGGCAACGCCATCCATCGCGCCGAACTGTTCGAACAGGGACAGGAGCAAATCCGCCGGCTGACAACCCTGCGGGATATCGATTCAGCCATCGCATCGTCTACCGACCTGCGAGTAATTCTCAACATCCTGACCGAGCACGCCGTGAGGCAACTCAAAGTGGACGCCGTAGACGTTCTTTTATACCGCCCGGAAATTCAAAGCCTTTCGCATATTATCAGCGCCGGCTTTCGCAACCCGTCACCCACCCGCCCACTGGTGCGAATCGGCGAAGGGTTG
>CAZOCQ010000115.1:0-9836 GCA_964578335.1 uncultured Desulfobacca sp. | reverse complement strand
CCTTGGTGTCTTGGTGGTTCAAAGATTTTCCCTTTCATCCAAAGATCAGTAGCAGATAATGGGTGAAAATTACTTTTTACGAGACCATCAAAGTTCAAAGCCAAAAGCCAAAACCTAAAACCTAAAACCTAAAACCCGTATTTAAAGGCCGCGGCGCAGGCGCCCTCAGAGGAAACCATGCAGGGCCCCACCGGCTGGGCCGGGTTGCAGGCGGTGCGGAACAGGGGACATTCCGGGGGACGCAGCACCCCCCGCAGCACCTCGCCGCAGCGGCAGGCCGTGGCCGTGGGCTCAGGCAAGTGTTCCCAGACCTGGGGAAAGCGGCGACGGGCGTCGAAGCGGGCGTAAGGCTCCCGAATCCGGACGCCGCTGCCGGGGATGATCCCCAGGCCCCGCCAGTCGGCGTCGCCAGGCTCAAAAACCTCAGCCAGCAGGGCTTGGGCCCGGGGGTTGGCCTCTACCTTGGCGGCCCGGGTATAGACGTTGTCCACCCGGGCCCGGCCGTCTTGAACTTGGCGCAGGATGGCCTCAAGGCCCAGGAGCATGTCCACGGGTTCGAAACCGGTGACCGCGCAGGGGACGCCGAATTCCCGGGGAATGAAGTCGTAGGCCCCGGCCCCGATGATGGTGGTGACGTGGCCCGGGCAGAGCAGCCCCGAAACCCGAAGTTCGCCGCCGGCCAGCAAAGCCCGCAGGGCCGCGGGCATGGTCTTGTGGACGCAGAGCACGGAGAAGTTATCCAGCCCCTGTTCCGCGGCCAGGCGGATGGCCAGGGCGATGGCGGGCATGGTGGTTTCGAAGCCCACTCCGAAAAAGACCACCTGTTTGGCCGGCTCCTGTCGGGCCAGTTCCACCGCGTCCAGGGGCGCATAGACCACCCGCACCGCGGTCCCTTGCGCCCGGCGGCGTTCCAATGAGCTTTGGCTGCCGGGCACCCGGAGCATGTCGCCGAAAGAGGTGAGGAGCGCCTGGGACTCGTCGCCCAGGGCCAGGAAGGCGTCTATATCCTGCTGGGCCGTGACGCACACCGGACAGCCGGGGCCGGAGATGAGCTGCACCGACTCCGGCAAAAGGGACTTCAGGCCGAAGCGGGCCGCGGCCATGGTGTGGGTGCCGCAGACCTCCATGATGGTGGCCGGGGCCCCGGCCAGCCGCCCCAGGCGGCGCACGATGCCCTGCACCAGGTCCTGCTGGCGAAATTCGTCAATATACTTCATCGGCCAGGCTCCGCAGCAGGGAGAGGGTCTCCTGGGCGTGCTCCGGGTCCACCCGGGCGATGGCCAGGCCGGCGTGGATCAGGACGTAGTCCCCCAAAACGGCTTCGGGCAGCAGGTCCAGGCGCACCTGGCGGGAGACGCCGTCCACTTCGGCGACCCCGGCGGCGCCGTTGATCTCAATGAGGCGCATGGGTATGGCGAGGCACATTTATTCTTCCTGTCATTTCTGAACTTACCTTCAAATCATTATATATGAAAAAAGGTGCGGAGGGCGGGATTTTCTTTTAAAGACCGGAGACCGGGGACGGTCAATCCTTTCCCGTCCCCCGTCCACTCACCTGGCAGTTCTTCTCTCCAGCCGAGCCGCAGCCACGGCCGCCTGGCCCAAGGAAATGCAGCCGTCATTGGGGGGGGTCAGTTGGTGGGTCAGCAGCCGGAAACCCCTTTTCTCCAGGGCTTCGGTCAGGCGGGCAAAGATCAGGCCGTTCTGGAAGACGCCGCCGGACAGGGCCACCGTCTCCAGCCGGGTTTGATCCCGGACCAATTCGCAGGCTGCCGTGAGCAGGCGCACCAGGGAGTTGTGGAAGCGGGCGGCGATTTTATCGGGTCCGTGCCCCTGGCGGTACTCCTCAATAACCCGGCGGAAAATGGTGAGGGTGTCCAGGATGAGAAAATCTTTTTCCTGGCTCAGGGGGGCCGGATAGAAACCCTCCTCCTCCGGGTCGGCGGCCATTTCCAGTTCAATGGCCGCCTGGCCCTCGTAGGTGCGGCTTCGGCAGATGTTGAGGGCCGCGGCTACGGCGTCAAAGAGGCGTCCGGCGCTGGTGGTCATGGGCGAATGGATGCCGCTGGCCAATTGCCGGTAGAGGATGCGGCGTTCCAGGGGAGGGTAGTCCAGGTGCAATTCCTTGGCCAGAGCGATAAAGGCATCCTCGCCGTAAACTTGATACAGGTAAGACACGGCCATGCGCTGGGGATCCCGTACCGCGGCCTCGCCGCCGGGGAGCCGCACCGGCGCCAGGTGCCCGGCCCGGATGAAGCCGGCCAGGTCGGCCAGGAGGATTTCCCCCCCCCAAATGGTGCCGTCGGGGCCGTAGCCGGTGCCGTCCAGGGCCAGCCCCAGGCATTGTTCCCGGCTTTGATTTTCGGCCAGACAGGCGGCGATGTGGGCATGATGGTGCTGCACTCCCACCAGGTTCACCCCCGGGAGCCCCTGGGCATAGCGGGTGCTGAGATACAGCGGGTGCAGATCGTGGGCCACCACTTGCGGGTCTTTGCGGCACAGGGCCTTGAAATGTTGGACGGCCTGGCTGAAGTATTCGAAGGTCTCCACCGTATCCAGGTCGCCGATGTGCTGGCTGAGGATGGCGGTGTTGCCCCAGGAGAGACAGAAGGTGTTCTTCTGTTCGCCCCCCACTCCTAAGATTGGCCGCGAGTGGACCGGCAGATAGATGGGATTGGGCACGAAACCCCGGGCCCGGCGGAGGGGAATGGCTTTATCCGGCCGCAGGGGGCGGACCACCGAGTCATCGCAGGGAACCTGAATGTCCCGGTTGTGCATGAGGAAGGCGTCCGCCAGGCCGGCCAGCCGGGTCCGGGCCTCTTCATTGGTGAACACCAGGGGCTCTTCACTGAGATTGCCGCTGGTCATCACCAGGGCGGCGGGGGCCTGGGCCAGCAAGAGCTGGTGCATGGGGGTATAAGGCAACAACAGGCCCAGGTGGCGGTTCCCCGGGGCTGCCTGTTCCGACAGCGGGCAATCCGGGCGCTTCAGGGCCAGGACAACAGGGCGTTCCCGGGAGAGCAGCGCTTGCCGTTCCGCCTCTCCCAGGTGGCAGAGCCGTTCCGCTTCAGCCAGGTCCCGCACCATCACCGCAAAGGGTTTGGCCACCCGGCCTTTGCGCCGGCGCAAGTCGGCCACCGTCTCCTCCCGGCGGGCGTCGGCGGCCAGGTGAAAGCCCCCCAGTCCCTTAACTGCGACGATCTTGCCCTCATGGAGCAGATTGGCCGCGGCTGCCAGGGCGTCCCGGGTCAGCCGCTCCCGGCCCGGTCCCTCCAGCCAGACCTGGGGGCCGCAATGGGGACAGGCGATGGGCTCGGCATGAAAGCGCCGATTCTCCGGATTGACATATTCGCTCCGACAGGCCGCACACATCTGAAAGACCGTCATGGTGGTGTGGCCGCGGTCGTAAGGAACTTGTCGGATAATGGTGAAGCGGGGGCCGCAGTCGGTGCAGTTGGTGAAGGGATAGTGGTAGCGGCGGTCACTCGGGTCCTGGATTTCGGTAAAACAGGCGTCACAGGTGGCGACGTCGGCGGGAATCAGGGCCTCGGTGAACGCCTGGGGCCGGCTTTCCAGGATGGTGAAACTCGAGTGCCCCTCGGGCTCGATCTCCAGGGCCTCCACCGACTCCACCCGGGCCAGGTCCGGCGCCTGGCTGGAGAGCTGTTGCGCAAATTGCTCCAGGGCCTCGGCGGGGCCTTCCACCAGGATTTCCACGCCGGCGGAGGTGTTGCAGACCCAGCCGGACAGGCGGTGCAAGCGGGCCAGGCGATAGACAAAAGGCCGGAAGCCGACCCCCTGCACCACTCCGGTAATCTTAAGTCTTTTCGCGCAGATAACTTCCGGGCCGGCCGTGTCTCTCTCATCCATGAGTGGTTATCCGCCTGGCGTCCTTGTAATTGCGGCTTCTAAACAATTTTAATTATACCACGATTATTATGACGATTTCTATCTTCAATCAGAAGTTGGCCAAAAAAACCCAGGGCGGAGTCTGCCATGACCTCGCCTTTCCTGATTGTGCCGCCGTTCCCGTCCGGCGCCCGGCGCCTTGTTTCATGAGTTTGCCGAATCCTTCAAAACAGGCGGTCCGGATCATTTCCGGGAAAATTTGGCTTTAGAAAAAGAAAAATTTTCCGATATGGTTAGGGAAGCCCGGAGAATCCGGGCCGAAGGAAGGAATGGACGGGGCGGCGGATGGTGCATAAGAAAGCCTTAATGATTGCGGCGCCCCAAGCAGCCGAGGGAGGCCCTGACCTTCGGGAGTGCGCCGCGGCTGATCTTCTGAAGAGGATCAGCCAACTTCATCTGCAAAAAATTCTCCATGACCTCCAACAAAGATTTCCCCTGCCGGAGGGTCTTGTCGGCAGTCCTCCCAGTCCCCTTGATTCGGAGCCTTAGAAAGACCCCTATCTAGTGACCTCGACCGGAGGTGGCGGGCGGCCGCGGGAATAACCGGCAGGCGCACCCGGGCAAAACCGCGCCCGGATTTTTGCTTTCAACCGGTCCCCTTTGGTAAAATCTTCCAGATGAAATTTACCGGTGGCTGTAGGAAGCTTCGCCGCTGTCCTCCCCTAACCCGGTTGCCTTTCAACAAAATTTCATCCATATTTTGAGTTTTCGTTCATTATTTACTCAACCCTGTTGTATAATGATCATAAGGATATCCCGCCGCAGTCGGGTCATCCTCGGTACGGCGGGATTAGGGAACTTCTCAAAATTTCCCAAGCCGTCGTCAACTTCCCATGAAGCCGGGCTGGACACCGGGAGAGAATATTTTTTATAATATATAATAATCATAGAAAAACCAGGATACTTCCTTTTTTTTCTTTGTTATCCAAACCGTATTCGTTCTGGTTTTAAAAATCATTCCGGCAGAGCTGCCCTCCAGCCTCTATCAAGATTTGGCGGGCACGGAGGCCCGCTCTATTAAAGCATTTCTTAACTTTCTGGTGGGCAAGACTCATGAACGACTGCCTGGAAAAATGGGAAGCTTCCCTATTTTTCCCGGCAGCTTGTGAACCAAGGATGGTTTGAATAACCGCAAGGGTGACTCCCGATGGATATTGAGATCATCTTAATAGAAGACAATCCCTTTGACGCCGAGCTCACCCTCCGGGCCTTGCGGAAGAAAGGGTTGGCCGACAAAGTCAGGATTTTCCATGACGGGTTGGAAGCCCTGGCCCATCTCCAGGAAGCCGGTGAGACTGCCGCAGGCGTTGCCGGGGGAAAGCCGCCCCGCCCCAAGGTGATTTTTCTAGACCTGAAGCTTCCCAAAATGAACGGTCTGGAGGTTCTCAGCCAGATTAAAAATGATGCGAGAACCCGCCAGATTCCGGTGGTGATATTGACCTCCTCCCAGGAAGAGTGCGACATCCAGGCGAGCTACCAACTGGGGGTCAACAGCTACACGGTCAAACCGGTGAACTATGATGAATTCTTCCAAGCCGTGGAAGATTTGGGTCTTTACTGGCTGTTGAGGAATAAAGTCTCCTATTGATTTTTGAAACTTGCGGTGAGGCGGCTTGCCGGTTTGCAGCCGGGCCGGGCCATCGCAGGCGGAAAGTTATTCATGGTCTCGGCGTTGCGCATACTGATAGTTGAGGATCAAGCCACTGACGCCGAGTTAATGGCCTACGAACTCCGGCAGGCCAATCTGCCGTTCTCCTATCGCCTGGTGGATAATGACGTAGATTTCATCCGGGAAATGGAGGAATTCCGGCCCCATCTAATTCTTTCAGACTATAATCTGCCTTTTTTCAATGGCTTGGCGGCCTTGGCCCTGGCCCAGGAGCGTTTTCCCGAAGTGCCGTTCATCTTTGTCTCCGGGGCCATCGGCGAAGAAGTGGCCATTGAGAGCTTAAAGCGCGGGGCCACCGATTATGTGCTGAAAGACCGGATCTCCCGGCTGGCCCCCGCGGTGAAACGAGCCTTGCGGGAGGCGGCGGAGCGCCGGGAGCGCCGCCAGGCCGAAGCGGCCCTGCGGGAGAGCGAACAACGCTACCGGCTCCTGGTGGGCACTATTCCCGCCGTGGTCTATAAAGGCTATCCGGACTGGTCGGTGGATTTTGTGGACGACCAGATCGAAGAGCTGACCGGTTATCCCAAGGCGGATTTTGATTCCCGGCGGATCAAATGGCGGGATATCATGCTTCCCGAAGACCTCTCCGCGGCCAAAAAAGACTTTCAGCTGGGCTTTCAGAAAAAGGGGGCCTACTACCGGGAATTTCGCATCCGGACCAGAGACGGCCGCATTCTCTGGATTCAGGACCGGGGACAGATGATCTTTAATGCAGAAGGCCGGCTGGAATACGTCAGCGGCGTCTTTTTTGACGCCACTGAAAGTCAACAGGCCAAGATGGCTTTGCAGGAATCGGAGCAGCGCCTGCGCTTCCTGACCTCCCAGCTTTTGAGCGCCCAGGAGCAGGAGCGCAAGCGGATTTCCATGGAGTTGCACGATGAATTGGGGCAGAGTCTGACCGTTCTGAAGCTCCAGCTCCGGTCCATCGAAAAGGGCCTGCTGGGTGAAAAACAAGCGGAATTGAGGCAGGAATGCCTGGAACTGCTGGCCTATCTGGACGGGGTCATCGACAGCGTCCGGCGGCTGTCCAGGGACCTGAGCCCTGCCATCCTGGAGGACCTGGGTCTAATGTCCGCCTTGAAATATCTGCTGGAAGGGCTGGGCAAACATGTAACCGTCAAAAAATGCTTTGAGACGGACGAATTGAACAGCTTGTTTCCCCTTGAGGCTCAGATCGTCATCTACCGGATGTTTCAAGAATGCCTCAACAACATCACCAAACACGCCCAAGCCGAGGAAGTCTCGGTCCTGGTGCGGCGGGAGAGCGAGGCCGTCTGTTTTATCCTTGAGGATGACGGGGTGGGATTTGACCTGCTGGAGAAGATGGGGCGCGACGCCACCGCCCGCGGCCTGGGGCTGGCGGCCTTAAGTGAGCGGGCTCGGATGTTGGGGGGTGATCTCCGCATTTGGAGCCGTCCGGGGCAAGGCACCAAAATTACCTGCACCATCCCGGTGGGGGCAAAAAAAGCAGTAATTTCTAATTAACTAGTGGTAAAAGAGAGAAGCGGGGATGACCGACCCGCAGTGAGAGTTATCGGCCGCAAGGGAATGGCGTAATTATCCCGGAGCGCCGGGGCTTTTTGGGACAAACCGTTAACCGCAGGATGATGGAGGCGGAAGATGGCTGGACCTTTTCGCATTCTGCTGGCGGACGACCATGTGATGTTTCGGCGTGGGGTAAGGAGAATTATCCAAAGCATCTCGGACGTGGAAGTGGTGGGGGAGGCCAGCGACGGGTTCGAACTCCTGGATCTCCTGAAGAAAAACTCTCCCCATCTGGTCATTCTCGACATTTCCATGCCCAACCTCCGGGGCCTGGAGGCCACCCGGGAGATCAAGATCATCGCCCCTGAAGTCAAGGTGCTGATCCTGACCATGCACAAGGACAAAGAGTACCTCTACCACGCCTTTTCAGCCGGGGCGGAAGGTTATCTCCTCAAAGAAGACGCCGACAGCGAGCTGATCTCCGCCATAGATACCATGCGCAAGGGCGGCACCTACATCTCGCCGCTGCTCTCCACCCAGTTGGCGGACCTGTTTATGCAAAAATCCCGGCCCCTGTCGGAGCAGTTCTCCTCCCCGGGGGAATTGCTCACCACCCGGGAGCGGGAGATCATCAAACTCATCGCCGAAGGCAAATCCAGCCGGGAAGTGGCGGAATTGTTGTTCATCAGCAGCCGGACCGTGCAGCATCACCGCGCCAATATCATGAAAAAGTTGAATATCAAGAAGACCGCCGACCTGGTGAAGTACGCCATCCAGAAGGGCTATACCAGCCCAACGGCCTAGCTGGCCGGCGTCGCCCTTCCTCCCTTACCGCCAGCCGGCCGCCTGGTTATTTCTTCAAAATCCTCAAAATTTTAGAAAAATTGGGGGCTGTCCGATAACTAGTGGAGATCGGGCGGGCCATCTTTTGTACCAAATTCTGGTTCCGCCGCGACCAAGCCAACCCCTGACTTATTAAAACTAATCTTTTAACCGAACCGGAAACCGAAAACGGAATTTGAGTTGCGGCGGGCCCCTGTTCTGGAGCGGCGTCGGCCTCAGGAGGGGGAGACTTTAAAAGATAGGCACTTATGCCGATACGAAAATAGGCAGTTTTGCCAATTTATTAAGCCCGTCAAACCCGTTAAGTTCATTTTTACAGGATAACCGCTCTGCTTCTACGGACCTCAGGCAATCCAAGCATATTTCTAGGTAGTTTTACCTAGCCGGAAATAGGCACATGTGCGGATTGACCATCTTTCCCAAATGAGGTTTGATAGATTGGCAGCGAGAAGTTGGCCCCTCAGCCCTTTGGAATCGGCGGCTTTGCCGAGGAAAGGAGACCCAGAGATGGCTAAATACGAGATTCTCTTAATGGGAGACGGTTCTCATCTGTTCAGGACGATTGCTTGGGTCTTGGAATATAAAGGGTACGCCATCAAGGCGGCGGCCAGCCCGGAGGCCGCCCTGGAAGCCTTGGTAAAAAAGAATTATGATCTGGTAATCGCCAAGCTCTCAATGGCTGCCATGGACGGGGTTGAGGTCTTGAAACGGGCCAAACGGATGAATCCGCTGGTCAAGATCATGGTGGTCAGCGGCAATCACGAGGCCCTGCCCTGGGAGGCCTATCAAATCGAGGTGGATGATTACCTGCTGATGCCGGTGAGCCCCACCGAATTGTGGCGGCGAGTCAGCCACTGTCTGGAAAGTCTGGAGATCGTCGATCTGGTCCCCCTGAAGGCTGAGTCGGCTGCCAACCTCAGCGAAGTCAACGAACGGGCGCTGGACCGGCTGATGTTGATGTTTCATGATATGCGGGGCTCCATGGTGTCCATCGCCTCGGCCATGAAGCTGTTGATCCGGGGGAAGTACGGCGAAATCAGCGAAGAGGCCTTGAGCCGGCTCCGTGAAGTCAGCGGCAGTGTCCATTCCTTGATGCTGCTGGCCGAAGAGTTCATGAAGCAGGCCTGGTCCGGCGTCGGCGACGACGAGGCCGAAAAAGAGACGCTGGATTTGCGGCATGACGTGATCAACCCGATCCTGGACGAATTGAAGTTGGAGATGCGCAACCATCGGATAACTTTGGACAACCGCCTGGGCCGGCGGTCCGCCGAAACCATTCCGGTGAAGGGCAGCCGGATTTGGCTGAAAAGCGTCTTCCGCAATCTGGTCAACAACGGCATCAGGCACGGAGGCGACGGTTGCACCATCGTCATTGACTGGCGGAAGCAGGGAGCCTACTGCCGCCTGAATGTTTATAACACCGGCAAACCGGTGCCCACTGAATCCCGCTCCCTGTTGTTTGCCCGGGCCCGGAAAATGCGACGGAGTCAGGGCGCCAAGGCCGGCCTGGGGCTGGGCCTGTCTCTCAGCCGGGAGATTATCAACCATCACGGCGGCAACCTCCTTTACGAAGCCAAGCAGAACGGCTCCAACTTCGTGGTTACCTTGCCGCAGGCCTGACCTCAGGGTTGGCGTGGCCCCCCGGATGGGCCCGGGTAATTTGGGTCCGCGGTGGCGGCTGCACCGGAGAAAATCGGTCCTTTCAAGGGACCGGCGCCGAGTCGTGTAAACCAACAATTGGCTGGCATATCAGACTGTGGGGAATGGAATCGGAACGGTGGTCTCGCCGTTCCGATTTTTTATGGTCGGTTGATCACTGCCGGCCGGAGTGCGGATAAAGTTGTGGTCCGGGCGGAGGTCTGATAGGATTGCTCGTTATGAAATCACAGTGGCAGGACGGCGTTATTCTGGTGACCGGCAGCGCCGGGTT
>CAZOCQ010000114.1:9359-9841 GCA_964578335.1 uncultured Desulfobacca sp. | reverse complement strand
CTCCGCCTGCGCCTCCGGGTCGCTCCGGGCCTCCCACGTGCTCATCGGCACCGGCCTGGGCCACGCCCTGGCCCAGGGCACCCTGGTCTTCACCCTGGGGACCGACAACACCGAAGCCGACATTGACCGGGTGATCGAGGTCATGCCGGGCATTGTCCAGACCCTGCGGGATATGTCGCCCATTTATAAGAAAGAACATCTCGGTTAAGCCTGCCGCCAGGAAAGGGGGTCATGAGGCCCCCTTTCCTTCCCGCTGCCGCAATTCCCCGTCATCAGCTTTTATCTAATAAATCCGTTTGCTTCTATCATTGGATTTTTTCCTTGACTGCATTATATATATATATAAGATGTTGTAAATTTAGGCGTTATGCCAAGTTCGGTTTTTTCTGCAACCAATCCAATTGCTAACTTATTGATAACTTGTGACCTTTTTACCGAAAACTGAAAACCGAAAACGGTATTATTCAATCCCCAAATTTTTC
>CAZOCQ010000114.1:0-9349 GCA_964578335.1 uncultured Desulfobacca sp. | reverse complement strand
GAAAACCGAAAACGGTTTTAGGGGGCGTTTATGAGTCGGTTACTCATCCAGACCCTGATGACCGCTTTGCTCCTGCTCGCCGGTTGGTTCGCCGCCGGCCCGGTGGAGAGCCAAGCCCAGCCCCTCAATTCCACTCCCCCAGCCGCGCCGGTGCGGCTGGTCTTCATCCATCACTCCGTAGGCGAGAATTTGCTCAACAACGGCCTCTTTGACCTGCTTAACGCCAACAACTATTATGTCACCGACACCTATTACGGCTGGCCCGGCGGTTACGACATCGGTTCCTATACCGACACCGGTCAATGGTACGATTGGTTCCTGGGTCCTAACAGAGATACCTACCTCCCCGACCTTTTTAATAACACTTATATCCACGAGCCCCAGACCAACACCATGCCCCAGCCGCCCGGCCCCAATACCGTGGTCCTGTTCAAATCATGCTATCCCAACTCCGGCGGCATCTCCGGCAACCCCGACGATCCGCCCCGGGTCAGCAGCGCCTTTGATCGCAACCCCATTTGGGGCATGGACGCTTATGTTGCGGATGCCGTCACCGTGGCCAACGTCAAGGGCCTATACCGCGACCTGCTGGGCTACTTCGCCACCCGCCAGGACAAGCTCTTCATCCTGCTGACCTCGCCGCCGGTGACACCCGGCGACCAGTTTGTGGAGGGCTCCTCCGACAAGGCCCGGGCCATCAATAACTGGCTGGTGCGCCATTGGCTCGACAACTATCCCCACAACAACGTGGCGGTGTTCGATTTTTTCAATGTCTTAACTTCCAACGGCGGCGACGTTGACACCAACGACCTGGGTTGGACTGCGGGCAACCATCACCGGCTGCGGTCGGGACAGGTCCAGCATATTATCCAAACGGCCAATAATTTAGCCGCCTACCCCTCCGGGGACAGCCATCCCACTGAGGCCGGCAATTTGAAAGCCATGAACGAGTTTGTCCCCCTGCTCAACGTCGCCTATCATGCCTGGCAGGGCGACGGCGGCCGGCCTTTCTTCATGGGGCGGAGCCCGAAACCCATGTCCGGGCCCGATCTCCTCTTATTGGGCATGAGCGTCAGTTCCGCCGCCTTCCCCAACGGTGGCGTCTTCCCTGACCAATACACCCTGCGGGACGTGGTTGGACAAAACATCTCCATCCCCCTGGACTGGCGCGGCGCGTCCCCCCAAACCCAATCCTTCGCCCTGGCCATGGTGGACAAACATCCCATGGCTGACAACTTCGTGCATTGGCTGGTCGTTAACCTCCCGAACACGGTGACTTCCCTGGCCGAAGGGGCCTCGGCCGCTATGCCGCCGGGAGCCGTGCAGCTCAACAATACCTTTGACTGGCCCCACTATGGCGGTCCCTATCCTCCGGTCGGTTCCGGATGGCACCCCTATGAAACCACCATCTATGCCCTGAATGTCCCCAATCTGGCCCTGCCCCAGGCCACCAGCCTGACCGAATTTCAGGCCGCCATCGCCGGGCATGTGTTGGAATCGGCCACCATCACCGGCTTTTATCGCATTGACTGAGCCGCCCCGCCAGGGATCAGGAGAAGTAAGATGAAACGCTTGCTGGCAGCGCTGCTGGTTGTCGGCCTCCTGGCCGGTCTGGCCCCTGGCCCAATTGAGGCCGTCACCGGTACGGTAGTCTATACGCACAGCCGCTGCGACTACTTTGTCACCGAGTCCTGGATGGGATTTGCCTTGCTGGAATGGTATGACGGCCCCAAGCCGATTGAGGGAGACATACTGGTGGGCGACTTCGAGAGCCCTGGCCGCATCGTCATCTACAACTTTACCCAGGACTCGGATTTTACCGTTTGGGTGGAAGATTATTGGCTGACCCGGCAAAAGGTTACGGAAGAATTCTGGCAGCGTTGCCCCAAATGACCATTATAAACTCCAACAAATAAATCCCCGGTGGCATATGCTTTTTTCATCCTGGTTCCCAAGTTGCACTTGGGAACCCTATTATTGGCAAAGCTGAGCTTTGTGCCTTCGGCGCAGTCGAGCGGGTTTCTTTTTCAATCCAATAGGTAATACCAAGTTGCGACCATAAAGGTAATAAAAATGTAGCCGCAGGCTTTAGCCTGCGCTTGGGCATCAGCAATCGCTATAACTGCGCCTAGAACTCAAACTTTCCCGGTCAACTGTCTCTGCGGTTCTGGCAATTTCTCTCCCCTGGCCTTACCTTATCCGCATGTGTAACTTAACCGCCCTATCCCCGGACCGCCCGGCCAAGCGGGACCCAAGCGGTACAATAGCGGCGCTGCGGCGGTGTCGGGCTGCGGCGGCAGCGCCCCCTCAGCGAAATAAGGCGAGCCAAATAAGGTGCTTATGTGAGTCCAACTGCGGTGTTTGGTCAGCTGCCGGCACAGGATGGCGCCTTCAGGCCTTAATTCCGCGCCCAAGGCCCGCGAAAATAGTCGGCTAAATCCTGAAAATCAAGTAAAATGGCTAAGTTGGCTTGATTGCAGCTTTTTTTTTATAAGTTGTGGTTATAATTTCCTTTTTCGCCGCCGGGGCGCCGCTTGCATTCATGCCGTTCATTATTAACATTTGGCAGGAGACGATGGACCATGCCTAATAAGGGAAAACCGCCGGCAGGTCTGCCGCCGGGAATTGAGCTCAAAGACGAAGACATCTTCGAGGCCATGAGGGCCATCCCTGGGTATCTGGACATCACCCCCGGGGACTTCAAGGAGGTCTATGGCCTGGCCTACCGCCATGCCTTGGAACGTTTAAGCCGGGCGGTCACCGCCGCGGAGATCATGACAAGGGAGGTCGTCTTTGTGCGCCCCGACACCCCCCTGGCGGAAGCCGCCGAAGCCTTGGGCCGCCGGAGTATCTCCGGCGTACCGGTGGTGGCTGAGGCCGGCCGGGTGGTGGGGGTCATCTCCACCAAGGATTTTCTGACCCACTTGGGGGTGCCGGAGCCCAGGAATTTCATGTTTCTGGTGGCCTCCTGCCTGAAGGGCCAGGGCTGCGGGGCCCTGCCCATCAAGAAACGCCTGGCCCGGGATATCATGAGCGCCCCCGCCGTTACCGTCAGCCCGGACGCCAGCATCGCGGAGATTGCCGCCATTTTCACCGAAAAGGGCATCAACCGGGTGCCGGTGACTGACCGGGAGGGACATCTTTTGGGCCTGGTGAGCCGGGCTGATATCGTGAAAGCAGCCAGGGGCGGGGTGAACAAATGAGGGTGGATTATTTCCGCAAAATGGCCGGCACCACCCAAAGCCCGCCCCGGGTCGGCTGGGGCGAAATCGCCTGGTCCTGGCTCGGCGCCTTCCTGGGCATCGCCCTGGTGGCTTGGCTGGACGGCTATTTGGAAAAGACCGACCTGCTCCTGCTTATCGGCTCCTTGGGCGCCTCGGCGGTCTTAATTTACGGGGCCATCAAAAGCCCCCTGGCCCAACCCCGCAACCTGGTGGGCGGCCACCTGATCTCCGCCTTCATCGGGGTCACGGCCTACAAACTGCTCTTCCCGTTTCCGTGGCTGGCCGCGGCGGTGGCGGTGGCCACCAGCATCGCGCTGATGCACGCCACCAAAACCCTGCACCCCCCCGGCGGCGCCACCGCCCTGATTTTCATTTTTGGAAGCCCAAAGATTCATAATCTGGGCTATCTTTACGTTCTCCTGCCGGTGGGCGCCGGGGCCGTGCTGCTGCTCCTGGTGGCCCTGCTGGTCAACAATCTTTCTGCCAGGCGGCGCTACCCCGAATTCTGGTGGTGAAGCCGGGGCCGAGGCGGATGAAGCGTTCTGCTATCAGCTTTATGAACCAAGACCATTCCTGGGATTATTCCAGTAAATCCAGCGATAGCGGCCCAATTTCGATAAGTGCCGGTTCTTGCTGATAGCTGACTGCTGAAAGCTAACTTTAGAGAGTCTTGCAAAAGTCAGATTCAATATCGAAGTTAATGGCTTTTGACTTTATTCCCTCCCCCTTGAGGGGGGAGGGTTAGGGAGGGGGTGGCGAATTAATTATGAATATCCATTTGTTAGCAACGCCTGACGCCCCCCTCCCCCTACCCCCTCCCCCCGTGGGGAGGGGAAAAACCTCCTTGACCTGTTTGAATGGACTTTTGCAAGAGGCTTTTTATTTTTCATCCTTTTCCTGATGATAAATCAGCGACACCGTTTGCGAGACCCTTTTGGCCCAGGCCGGGTCATCCTTGTTCAATTCGACTTCATCATAAAAGTCGCTGAAATCATGGTCCACCAATTTATAGGGGTGCTTACTGTCTGAATCAAAGAACGTATGGCGTAATTCATGCCGCAGTACTCTTTCGATGTCAATTTCTTCGCAATGCTGAATCAACTTGCTGTCAAACAGGACGATATAATCGTAGCCGTCTTCCGGGGCCTCATTTCTGGATAAATATTTCACCAGGTCGCTGGGCTTGACGATCTTGCCCAGGACAATATTACCTCTCTTCATCATCTTCCTTTTATTAATCAGAAATAAGATCTTGGCATTAGCCAAATGCGGAAAATATTTGCCTCTTAAAGTTTCGTACATCTCATAGATGCTGTCGGGCACATCGTCATACCGCATTTGATTCTCCTTTGGGGGCATAAAAGTCAAGGCGAGAGGTCCCGCGGGCCGGGCCACCGGTCCGGCGCCCCCGAAAAAGTATAGGCTGCCGAAGCGCAGCCTATGCCGGGTTATTCAAGAGGATGGTGCCGGAGGCCGGACTCGAACCGGCACAAGGTTGCCCTCGGAGGATTTTGAGTCCTCTGCGTCTACCAATTCCACCACTCCGGCAACGGCCTTATTTTAGCTTGCTTAACCTTCCTTTGGCAAGGGGGCGGATGAAAAAACCCGGGGAGGGATCGGTTGCCTGCGGCCTGCATATATTAGCAAATGATGAACCACCGAGACACCAAGGACACCAAGTTAACACCAAGAAAACCTTGGTGAATCCTTGGCGCCTTGGTGACTTGGCGGTGAAAAAAGAAGCCGCTTCCCCTCAGCGGCCGGGCCGTGACACCGGAATCTCCCGGGGGCCTTGGGGGATGAAAGGCTCCGCTTCCCTGGGACCGCCCTTGATACTCCGGGCCTCTTTCAACAAGGATTTGAGGTACATGATATAGCGGGCCTGTTGCAGCGGGGTGAGGACGGCATCCTCTTCATTTCCCTGGCGGGTCTGCAGATCCTGCATCTCCTGTTTCTTGCGCTTCATGTCGGCCAGGATCGCTTTTACCTGCGCTTCCGAGGGCGAAGGCTGCGACATGGCCTGCTGCAGGCGCAGATAATCGTTCTTCATTTCCCCGATCAACTTCTGGCGCAGGGGCTGGTAGCGCGCCTCGATCTGGAGGAGCCGGTCCACGGTTGGCTGGTCCGCTCCCAGGGCCGGTCCCAACTGGGCCCGTTTGATCTCCCGGAACTTGTCTTGAAAGCCCACCCGCTGGCCTGCACCCGGTTGGGCCAGGGCCGCGGGCGCGGCCAGCAGGCCGGCCAGGCTTAGGCCCAGAATACCGCAGAGAATCTTTTTAAGCATGATCCGTCCCTTTTGTGCCCGCTCAACTTTTTCAGGAAGGCTTCCTTCTCCTGGGGAGTCATCCCCGTCAGAGTCGCATCCAGATCGTCCAGTTCATCTTCCAGGTTTGAATCCTCGTCGCCGTTGCCGCCCCCCAGTTTTTTGGAGGCATAGACAAAATTCTTGTCTTCCTCGGAGGGAGGCAGAGCCCGAGTCGGAGCAGCTTTTTGCTCCCGGGCCATTTCCGCCGCCGGCGCCTGAGCCGGGCTTTCCTGTTTGGCCAGCGGAGCCACCGGGGCCGCCGGGGTCAGGCCGGGGCGTCCGGTATGCAGGTAGCTCACTCCCACCCAAAGAAGCAGCGCCGCCAGCCCTGGGACCCCCACCAGATAAGGCAGGCGTCGCCACCAAAGGGATGGGGACGGGGCGGCCATTTCTCCGGCCTGATCGGCCTGGACCAGTTTCAGGTGCATCTCCCGGGAAAACCCGGCCCAAAACTCCGGCCCCGGATCAGCCGCAGGGATTGACTCGATGGCCCGCACCACTTCCTGCATCTCCGCCAATTCGGCCCGGCAGGCGGGGCAGCGTTCCAGGTGGGCCTTGAGGCGTCCCCGCCAGAAGGCGGGTAGATCACCGTCGGGGTACTCGGGCAGCCATCGCTGGAGAAGGGCGCATTGCCAACTCATTTTCTTCCTCGCTTCGCAAATATTTCTTCAAGGTCTTCAAGGCCTGGCAGTAATTCACCCGGGCGGCCCCCGGCGTGCCTCCCAGCACCTCGCTGATTTCCTGATAAGAGAGTCCCTGCTCCACCTTCAAGGTAATCACCGCCTGCTGTTTGGGCGGCAGTTTTTCCAGGGCGGCGTAAAGCCGACGCCGCTCATCCCGGGAAACCAGATCATCCTCCGGAGAGTCCTCCTCCCCCACCAGCACTATTTCATCGCAATCCACCGGCTCCCCAAACTTCTTGCGGCTTTTTAAAAAATTGTAGCACTGGTTGATGGCGATCCGGAACAGCCAGGTGCGAAACTGGGAATCCTGGCGGAAACTCCGGATGTGCATAAAGGCCTGCATGAAGGCCTGTTGGGCCACATCCTTGGCCTCTTCCGGGTCGCTCACCATCCGGCAGGCCAGGCCGTAAATATCCCGCTGATACTTCTTCACCAGTTCTTCGAAGGCCGGCAGGTCCCCCTGCTGAGACCGGGCCACGAGCTGTGAATCAGTCATGAGATCTCATTGCCGGCTTTTACTATATTAGACCCGGCAGTCGCAAAAATGTTAAAAAACCCGGTTGTTAAATTGTGACCGCCCCTGGCAGTCTCCGGTAAAGGCCAGGGAATTTTGGCAATCCCTCACCATTATTATTACTTATCTGTAGGCCAGGCTCAACCTTAATATGCCGGGGGCCGCTCCTGGGCCTGCTCCTGCCGCCTCTCCGTCACCCCGGTGGCAAAAGGCAGGGCCAGCATGGCGATCCCCAGGGCGGCCACCCCCGGCCAGCCCGCCAGACTGTAGGCCTGGCCGCTTACGGTGATGCCCGCCGCGCCCCCCAGATAATAGGCCAGGACGTAGAGGGAATTGGCCCGGCCCCGGCTGGCGGTGAGCTTGCGGTTCAGGGAGCCGGCGGCGGAGGCGTGAATGGCGAAAAAGCCGGCGCAGACCAGGGCCAGGGAAAGCATAATGGCCAGCAGGGACTTGATGAGAGTGAGGGCGATGGCCAGGGCGAAGACCAGGGAGCCCAGGATCATGGTGCTGCCGTTGCCGATGCGGTTGCTCAGGTTCCCGGCCACCGGGCCGATGAAAATGCCGATGAGATAAGAGAGATAGAGCAGGGTGATGAGCTCGGTGGAGGCGTTAAACGGCGGCCGGTGCAGGTAGAACGGCAGATAGTTGAAGATGGAGGAGAAGACGAAAAAGCCGCCGAAGGCCACCAGAAAGATGCGCCGCAGCGCCGCCTGGGAGAGGAGCGCCAGGAACCCCTCGGTCTCGCCCTGGCTTTCTTCGGGTCTTTGGCCCTCCGGCAGGCGCCAGAAGGCCAGGATAGTTGCGACTGTCAGTAAGCCGGCGGCGGTGACAAAGGCGTAACGCCAGTGCAGGGGCGGGTGAATCCAGCCCCCCAGCAGACGGCCGCCCAGGCCGCCGGCCACGGTGGCGGAGACGTAGGATCCCATGACCACGTTAAGCCGCTCCAGGGGGAGGTTGGCGGACAGATAGGCGGCCAGGCAGGTGGTCAGGGCCGGCACGAACAGGCCCTGGACGAAGCGGGCCGCCACCAGCAGGGGCAGACGATGGGTGGCGGCGCAGCAGAGGCCGGCGGCGGCCACCACCAAGCCCCCCGCCAGGATCAGGGAGCGCACCGGGAAGCGGTCCGCCAGCATTCCAAAGGGCAGGTTGGCCAGGGCGATCCCCAGGATGACCGCGGACACCGTATAAGAGGCCTGGGAGGGGCTGACCCCGAATTCCGCCCCGATCACCGGCAGCACCGGCTGGGTGATATAGACATTGCAGAGGGCCGCGGCCACCAGGCTGAAGACCAGGGCCTGCAGGCCCCAAAAGCCGGTTTGCGGTTTGCGGTTTTCGGTTTTCGGTTCAGCCTTATAAGTCATGGCTCGCCTTGCGGGCGGTAAGCCTTGCTAAAGAAATTCTTGAAAAATGTGGAGCAGGCGCCCTCCCCTGCTCTATAAACCCACAGCCGAGGGCGGCTGTTCCATATTTATGCTCCCCGGCGGTAGGCCGAATTGGGCCTGAACGTTTAGCGTGAAAATCCAAATCCCCTTAAATCCCCCCGCTCCAAAGAGGGACTTTAAACCCTTTAAAAGGTGGGCCTTTACCGAAAACCGAAAACTGCAAACCGCAAACCGGCTTTTATCTGGCCTGGCGCAGCGTCTGGCGGTTCTCAGCCGAAACCGAAGTAAAGCGGACTTCGGCCGTTTGGCCGCCGTCTTCGGCGGGGGTCACCGCGGTCACCTTGCCGTAAATCTTTCCCGGTAGTTCTTCCCGGTTCTCATCCAGCAGGCGGAGGCGCACGTCCTGCCAGGGGCGCCATTCCCCCCGCCCCACGATCCGGGCGGCGTCTTCCCCTAATTCGGTAATCCTGGCCTGTTCGATGGTCTCGCTGACGATCTTGTCTTTCATCAAGTCCAGGCGCACCTCCAGGGGCCGGGAGAGCAGCCGCATAACCTCGGATTTAGTCGGCAGTGAGCGATTGTAGGGCTCGCCGATGCCCTCCACGTCGTAAATGGTCACCGCGGCTGCGACCCCTTTCATCTGAGCCTGCAAATCTCCCCGCACCCGGACCAGGTCCCGCACTTTGGCATAGGTGGCAGGACTGATCAGCACCTGGCCGCCCATGGCGAAGGCTTCGATGCGGCTGGTGAAGTTGACGTGAGCCCCCACCACGCTGTATTTGGTGCGGCGTTCGGAGCCGATGTTGCCCACCACCACTTCCCCGGTATTCACCGCGATACCCATCTCCAGGTGGGGCATGCCGTCGGCTTCGTTTAAGGCATTGATTTCTTTCATGGCCAACTGCATTTGCAGGGCGCAGGCCACCGCCCGGGTCGGATGGTCCGGCATCGGATTGGGCGCCCCGAAAAAGGCCAGGATGCCGTCGCCCACGATCTCATCAATGATGGCCTGATGGTCGGTGAGGATCTCGATCATTTTGCCGAGATAGCGGTTCAGAAAGGTCACCACCTGCTCCGGGTGCATGTCCGCGGTGATGGCGGTGAAGCCCCGCAGGTCGCACATGATGATGGAGACCTCCCGGGTTTCACCCCCCAGTTCCAGGGCCTCCTTGTCTTCCAAAAGCTTTTTCACCACTTCCTGGGTGACGTAGCGGCCGAAGGTGTCCCGGATGAAGTCCCGT
>CAZOCQ010000113.1:5153-9884 GCA_964578335.1 uncultured Desulfobacca sp. | reverse complement strand
CGGCTACTGGTTTCCAGACCAGGAGTTGACGCACATTCAAACGGGCCAATTCGGGAATCCGGGGCGGCTTGAGGCCGTGGGCGGCGCAGCAGGTCTTGAGCACCCCCCGGTCGAAGGGGGCGTTGTGGGCCGACAGGAAGTGCACGTCCGTCAGCAGGGGCTTGAGCTCCGGCCACAATTCCCCGAAGCTCGGCTCCTCCGCCACCATCTCCCAGGTGATGCCGTGGAGGTAGGAAAAGACAAAATACTCCCGGGGCGGCCGGATGAGATAATGGGCCCGGTGGACGATGCGGTCGCCTTCCACCCGCACCAACGCCACGGCGCAGGCGCTGTCCGGTTGGTAGTCGGCGGTTTCGAAATCAATGGCGACGAAGGGCGATTTATGGTGCATAATTTTCGGTTAGCATGTTAGCGCATTTTCCGGCCCAGGCCAAGCATTATGACTCCAGCAAGTTAGGTCAGCTGAAAATGCCGCAGATATGTTATATTGGGCCAATCGCCGCAACAGGCAATCACTCCGAAAGGACAAGCCACCGCGGCGCTGAAAAATTCCCGAGGCCAAAAGGGATTCCTATGAGAAGCTATAATTTGCCGATGATTTTACTGGGATTATCACTCTTTTTACTGCCGGTCGATCTGGCTCAAGCGGCGGAGTTCAGCGCCGTAGTGGTGACCACCCACAACGGCCAGGAAATCCGGGAAAAGATGTTCGTCAAGGGTGACAAGGTGCGCCGGGACTTTTCCCGGGCCCAGGGCGCCGTCGTGATCCTCCGGGGCGACAAGAAAGCCATGTGGATGCTGATGCCCGAGCAAAAGATGGCGATGGAAATGGATTTCGATCAGGACGCCCTGGCTAAGACCCTGCAACTCCCGGAAGACGAGATGGGCAAGACCAAGGTGGGCGCCGAGACCATCAATGGTTATGCCACCGACAAGTACGAAACCTGGGTGAAAATGAACGGCGGCAAATCCCGCAGCACCATGTGGATCGCCCCCAAGCTGGGGGCGCCCATCAAGATCGTCAGCGAGGACAAGACCTTCACCCAGGAATACCGGGACATCAAAGAGGGCGGGGTGAATGACTCCCTCTTTGAAATTCCCGCCGGCTATGAGAAGATGACTATGCCCAAGGGCATGCCGCCCATGAAATAATTCAACAATAATCAAGAGGTATACCGATGCACGAACACGCTTCGGCCCGGCAGGCCGTGGAACAAATGATCCGCAGTAATGATTTGGAAGGCTTATTGCGCCATACCGAGACCATCCACGGGCACCGCTGTCCCATGCTGGCCCTGGGAGTCAAGGCCGGCTGCCACGCCATGAACTATCTGGAAATGGAAAACACCGGGATGGAGGAAGTGCTGGCGGTGGTGGAGTGCAACAACTGCTTCACCGACGGCATCCAGGTGGTCACCGGCTGCACCTTCGGCAACAGCGCCCTGATCTATAAAGACCTGGGCAAAACCGCGGTGACCGTGGTCCGGCGCCGGGACGGGGCCGCGGTGCGCCTTTGTGTGCGGGCCGATTTCCGGGAGCGGCTGTTTGCCCGCTACCCCGCGGTGGGGCCGCTGTTTGACAAGGTGGTGCTTAAGGGCGAAGGCACCCACGAGGACCACCATCGCTTTCAACACCTGTGGCAGGCGGTGGCCCGCCGGGAGTTGCTGGAGGTGCCGTTGGAGGAGCAGTGCCTCATTCAGACCTTGACCACGGCCCTGCCGCCTTTGGCCCGGCGGTTCGCCACGGTGACTTGCAGCCGCTGCGGCGAAGGGGTGATGGAGCCGCGGGTCAGGATTAAGGAAGGCCAAATGGTCTGTCTGACTTGCGCCGGGGAGGAGTATTTTACCCTCAGCGGCCCTGGGATCGGCTGCGAGAGAAAAAGTTAACTACGGAGGCACAGAGGACACAGAGTAAAAGGAGGGGGAAAAGGCGAAAAGGGGAAAAGGGGAAAGGGTGCCCCCCCCTTTTTCGAAGGGTTTTTGCCTTTTTCCCCTCTTCCCCATTTCCCCTCTTACCCTTGATCTCCGTGTCTCTGTGGTGAATCTGTTTTTCATTGCCGCAATTCGGCGGGCCGGGCCCGCCCGATAGATGCTATTGCCGCCGCCCGGCCTTTTGACATTCTGCCGAAAAAGGGTAAAATAGCCGAAAAATTGAGTTTGGGTGTCAATAAGGCAGATAATTAGGGAAAAATGCCTTCCAACTTGGCAATTCTCCCATAATCCGAGGAGGCCAGGAAATGATTAAGCTTCTGGCCCAAAAAGGCTGGCTTTTTCTCCTGCCGCTGCTGTTGATTTTTAGCGGCCCGGCGGCCGCGGCCCAGTTCTCCGCCCTGATGATGATCAAAGACGGCGACAAGGTGATGCCGGGCAAGATCTACCAGCAGGACGGCAAACTGCGCCAGGAGTTCAGCGACGACCTGGGGCGCACCGTTACCATCGTGCGCCCGGATAAGAAAGTGGTCTGGGTCATCCTCCCCCTGGAGCGGGCCTACCTGGAAATGCCCCTGAAGAAAAAGCTGCCGGGTCAGTTCCTCCAGATGCCCCCCGAGGCGGTGAGTAAACGGCAGGTGTGCAAAGAAACGGTGAACGGCTGCGAAACGGAAAAATTCGAAGTTACGGTGCGCGGCGGTCAAGGCCTGGAGAGGCAGACCGTCTGGGTCTCCACCAAGTTGGGCACTCCGGTGAAAATGGAGTGCAAGGAGCGCCGCTTCTGCCTGGAATACAAGAGCATCAAGGAAGGGGTCCAACCCGACCGCCTCTTCGAGGTCCCGCCGAGCTACCAGAAGCTCAGTTCCCTGGGCGGCTTCGCCGACCGGATTATGGAGTAAGTCAGATTAAGCGGCCCGCAGGGCGTCCAGCAGGGGCAGGCGGGCGGCCTTGAGGGCCGGGAGCAGGCCCCCCACCAGGCCCATGCCCAGGCCGAAGAGCAGGCTCTTGAGCAGAATCCCCGGGGTCAGGGCGAACTTGAAGGAGAGTTCGGCGAAGTTGGCCCAGTTGACCGTGGACAGGGTGATGAAGTTGAGGGCCGAGGCCGGGACCAGGCCCAGGAGCCAGCCCAGGAAGCCCAGGAGCGCCGATTCGAGCAGAAAGGCGGCCAGAACGTGGCGCCTTTTAAAACCCAAGGCCCGCAGGGTGCCGATCTCGCCGGTGCGGGCCCCCACCTGGGCGTACATGGTGACCATGGCCCCCAGCACCGCGCCGATGCTGAAGATGGCGGTGAGCACCAGCCCCAGCAGGCGGATGAAGGTGGCCAGCCGCTTAGACTGGGCCTCGTAGAATTCCACCTCCCGCAGCACCTGCATGGTGAGGCGGGGGTCGCCCTCCAGGCGGGCCTTCAGGGCCGGGAAGGCCGCCGGGTCCCGCAGGCGCATGATCACCGAGGAAAAGCCGGTGCGCCGGAAGGCCTGGAGGAGCTGCTCCACGTCCCCCCAAATCTCCGAGGCGAAACCGGTGTTGCCCGCCTCCAGCACCCCCACCACCCGCCAGGTGCGCATGGCGAAGCGGAGTTCCTCCCCCAGGCCGGCTCCCTGGAAGCGCTCGGCGATCTGGGAGCCCACCACCAGTTCGGTGGAGCCCGGCCTGAACCAGCGTCCGGCGGCCAGCTTCACCTCCCGGCGCAGCTCCGGCGAGACCTCCTGGACGCCCCGGATCATGACGTTGGCGGGTTTGCCGGTGCCCCGCTTGGTCAGATTCACCAGGACGATGGCTTCGTTGGCCACCAGGCGGCGGCCGTCCCGGTCCGTGGCCGCCTCCGGCTGGGCCCCGATGATGCCGGCCTGGTCCCGGGTGACGAAGCTCTGCACTTCGGATTCGGAGCCGGCCCGCAGCGCCACCACGTTGTCATAGGAGCCGGTGGCCACCAGGGTGCGGCGCAGGCCCTCGGCCAGCATCAGCACCGCGGCGAAGACGAAGACCACCAGGGCCATGCCCGCGGCGGTGAGGAAAGTAGTAAGCCGCCGGGCCAGGAGGTTGCGGTAGCTATACGACAGGGGGATGGGCATTTGAGTTTTGAGTTTCGAGTTTCGAGTTTTTAGTTTTCGAACCACTGATTACTGGCCACTGGCTACTGGCTACTGGCTACTGCTCACCGCCCTTCTGCCAGGGCCAGCGGCCGGTGATCTCCAGTTCCAGGGAGAAGCTGAGAAAGGTGCGGATCAGCACCAGGACGGCCAGCACCCCCAGGTCCTGGAAGGTGGGGCCCACCGCCACCGTGCCGACGATATCGGAGGCGATGAGAAATTCCAGACCCAGCAGGACCGCCTTGCCGAAATCGCTGCGGTACCTCCGGTAACATTCCTCCAGGGCGCCCTCCTTGAGGGCCCGCCGGATGAAGGTCACCGTGGTCAGTATAGCCCCCACCACGATGATGGCGATGGCCACAGTTTCGATGCCCACGGCCACGTATTTGATCACCTGATCAAGTCCGGAGAAGCCTTTATTTATGGAGATCATCATAGCGAACCTGTTGATAAAGTAGCCAGTAGCCAGTAGTCAGTAGCCAGTAGCCAGTAGCCAGTAGCCAGTACCCAGTACCCAGTACCCAGTACCCAGTAAAAACCACGGAATACCGGATAGTTACTCCATCTCCTCCCCACTTAAAAAGTCCGGTGGGGCGGGCCTCCATGCCCGCCTCTCCCTCCGGCGGCCACAGGCCGCCCTGATTGGCACAGGCGAGACGCCTGTGCCACCGGGGTGGTGGAAAGAACAGCCGAGGGCGGCTGTTCCACCTTTA
>CAZOCQ010000113.1:0-5053 GCA_964578335.1 uncultured Desulfobacca sp. | reverse complement strand
GGCGGCTGTTCCACCTTTAATGACTCACATCGCGCTGGGGGCCGGGGCTTTCTCCTCCTGGGGAGGCGTCCTGGGAGCCCGGGGGCGGCGCCGGTAGGTTTTACGCGGACTTGCCGGGGTGGCGGAGAGATACCTGGGCGGCGCCCAGCCCACCAGGCTGGTTTTCAGGTCCCGCACCTGGGCCCAGCCGCTGCTGACCCCCAGCATTTCCACGGCGTCGTTTAAATGCAGGGTTGTGACCGGCGTAGCCTCCGGCCGGGGGGCGTTCCGCAGGACCAGACTGTTAATATTGACGTAGTAGGTGGGCCGGGCTTCGGAGGGCGTGCCCGGACTGTAAGTGAGCATGCTGCTGGGGATCCAGCCCATGGCGGAGCGGTCCACCAGGCGCACCCGGGACCAGCCGGTGCTGGTGCGCTCCAGGATTTCCACCTTTTCGCCCTGGTAAACCGTCAGCAGCGTCAGGCAATCGTAACCGGCGCATTCCCGCAACTGGAAACTGGTGGGGATGACGTAATAATAGCCGGAATAAGCCTGGGCATAAGAGCTGGCCAGCAGAGCCATCAGGGGACTCAATAACACCGGAATTAAGAGTTTTCTCAGTCTCATTTTTCCGCCTCCTCATCCTTCCCTCATTGCCGGCAGGGGATAATAGGCAAACTATAATAACCGAAACCGATTTGTAAAGGATTAATTATTCTCAGATTTCCGTCATAAATCGGCGGGCGCGGCCCGCCCTATTGCTAGCCCACCCGGCGCAGGGCCTCGGCAATGCTCACCCTGGCGGCCTGCCAGGCCGGCAGCGCCGCCGACAGCAGCCCCACCGCGGCGGCGGCGCCCACCCCGATGGCCATGGTTTCCGGAGTGACAAAAAAGGCCCCGAAGTATTGGCCCAGGGAAGCGGGGAACATGCTCACCGCCGGGAAGGTCAGGGCCAGGCCCAGCAGGCCGCCCACCAGGGCCAGGACCATGGACTCCCCCAGGATGAGGCCCGCCAGGTGCCGGGCCTTGAAACCCATGGTCTTCAGGGCGGCGTATTCCCCCAGGCGCTCCCTCGCGTTCATGGCCATGGTGTTGGCCAGCACCATCATGATCACCCCGATGATCACCCAGGAGACCACCTGGATGGCCACCAGGATGGCGCTGGTCATCTCCACGAAGCCCATCTGGAAGGCGGCCTCGGTTTCGGTGAGGGTTTCGGCCAGGGAATTTTTGAAGGTGGCGTCGATTTTCTCGGCCACCGGTCCGGCCAGGTCCGGCCGGGCCACCTGCACCATGAACCACCCAAGTTTATCCGCAGTCTCCGGGGCAGTCTTCTTCAAGGTCTCGTTAAGATAATCCCAATGGAAAAAAAACTGGGTCTCGTCGGTGTTGGGGTCGCGGCCGGCGTAGATGCCCCGCAGCACAAAGCGATACTCTCCCGGGAAATAGGTGCCTTTCAGGACAATGGCGTCACCCACCTTCCAGCCGTAGCGGGCCGCCAGTTTGCGCCCGGCCAGGGCGCCCCGGCGGTCCTGGACCAGGGCCAGCTTTTGCTCCGGCGGGATCAGAAACTCCGGGTACATGTCGATATAACTGGGCAGGGAGGCGGCAAACTGCGGGAAGAAGTGCTTTTTGTCAATGTAGATGCCTTCAAACCAATAGGAATAGCCCACATTGGTGACCCCGGGCACCGCCTGGATCTTGGGGAGATAGGAGAACGGCAGGGGAAAGATCAGGGACACGGCGTTGCGCACCACCAGGCGCACCGGCGAGGAGGCGGCCACGCCCATATACCAGGCGTCCACCACGGTGCGCAGCAGGCAGAAGGACAGCACCGCCACCGCCAGCCCCAGGACGGTGAGGGCGGCCCGCAACGGATGCCGGAGGGTGTTGCGCCAGACGAGTTTGAACATCAGGGGTCAGGGGTTAGGGGCCAGGAGCCAGTTTTTAGTTTCGAGTTTCGAGTATTTGGTGAGCGGAGCGTGGGAACGAGAAGTTATTCTAAGCCCGGCAAGCGCCAGCGCAAGCCCGGGAAACGGGCATAGTCCCGATCCAGGGTAATCCAGTCGCAGCCCCATTCGATGGCCAAGGCGGCGAACCAGGCGTCCGCGGCCAGATTCCCCCGGGCGTCGGCAGCCAGGCAGAGATGGGAAAAGATCTCCCAGTGCCGCGCCCCAGGTTGAACCGTGACGCAATGCGGCAATTCCAACAAGATGCGGCAGAAGCGCAGGACTTCCTCCAAGCCGCTGGGTTGGATAAAAATCTTGGGGTGAGTGGTTATGCGGATCACGCTGCTCAGCACCTGGTGGGCCATGCCAAAACGGGACCGGCCATTGACTACCTCCAGCAACCAACGGCGGCAGAGCTGGTGGTCGGCGGCATCGGCCCGAAAAGCCTGCACCAGGACGTTGACGTCGGGCAGAATCACGGCGTCCTCATGACCTCTTCCAGGTCACAGGTGCGGTTGAGGTCAACCCCGGGGAGGACGCCGCCCCCGGCCTGGGAAACCGGCAACTCCAGGCGTTCTCGGGAAACTGCCAGGGGCTCCGCCAGAATAACCCTCAAGCCCTCTTCTATCAGGGAAGTCAGAGACCGGCCTTCGTCCTGGGCACACTTTTTGGCGCGCTTTAAAAGCTCGTCATTGATTCTCACGGTAGTTCTCATATGCTATGACATATCAATAGTGCATCAATATGTCAAGGGACCAAAATGTTGGGCACGACTGCTGCGCCTGCGGCGCGTAGAATAATCAGGAATTTTCCTTTTTCCCCTCTTCCCCTTTCCCCTTTACCCCACTTTTCTGAGCGCCCCGGCGATGCTCACCTGGGCGGCCCGCCAGGCCGGGATGAGGGCCGCCAGGAAGCCCACCGCCAGGGCCACCGCCAGACCCAGGGAGAGGGTGAAGCGGGTCAGGGGGAAGACCCGGAAATACTGCCCCAGGGCGGCCTTGATGACATAGACGGCGGGAAAGGTCAGGGACAGGCCCGCCAGGCCCCCGGCCGCGGCCAGCAGCAAGGATTCCCCCAGGATGAGGCCCGCCAGGTGGCGCCCCTTAAACCCCATGGTCTTGAGCACGGCGTATTCCCCCCGGCGCTCCCGGGCGTTCATGGCCATGGTGTTGGCCAGCACCACCAGGATCACCCCGATGACCACCCAGGAGACCACCTGGATGGCCAGCAGGATGGCTTCGGTCATGGAGACGAACCCCAGATAAAAAGCCTTTTCGGTCTCGGTGATGGTTTCGGCCAGGGAATTTTTGAACATGGCGTCCACCGCGGCCGCCACCTGGGGGGCGAGCTCCGGCCGGGCCACCTTGATGACGAACCAACTCACCTGGTCGGCCCGGCTGTCGCCGGTCTTTTTCAGGTTTTCGTTGAGGTATTCCCAGTGAAAATAGAAGCGGCCCTCGTCGGTGGTGGCCTGGGCTCCGGCATAAATGGCCCGCAGGATGAACTGCCATTCCCCGGGGTAGATGTTGCCTTTGAGGATAATGGAGTCCCCCAGGCGCCAGCCGTAGCGCTGGGCCAGAGCCTGGCCGGCCGCGGCGCCCCGGCGGTCCTGGAAAAAGGCCCGCTGCTGGTCCTCGGGCATGACGTATTCGGGATAGACCTGGAAGTACTGCTGCACCGGGTCCACCGAGAAGACCGGAAAAAACTGCCTTTCGTCCTTATATTTGCCGCCGAACCAACTGCCGTAAACCACCTGCTCCACTCCGGGCAGGGTCTGGATCTTGGGCAGATAAGCCATGGGCAGGGGATAGATCAGGGAAATGGCGTTGCGGGCGATGAGGCGGGCCGGCGAGGCCCCCTCCACCCCGGCGTACCAGGCGGCCACCATGGTGCGCAAGAGGGCAAAGGCCAGCACCGCCACCGCCATGCCGCTGATGGTCAGAGCGGCCCGCAGGGGATGCCGGAGGGTGTTGCGCCAAGTCAGTTTGAACATCAGTGGTCAGTAGTCAGTTTTTAGTTTCGAGTTTCGAGTTTCGAGTTTTTGGGTAGCGCAGGCTTCCAGCCTGTGCTGTAGGGTGCGCCCTGCGCACCAATATTTCTTTATTACCTTATCATCTGTTTCTTTCCCATTTACCCTTTTACCCCCTCATTTTGCGCCAGAATCTCCACCGCCCTTAGCCCCACCGCAATCAGGCGCTGCTCTGAGAGGCGCCGGAGCCGGGCCGAAGCAAAGGTCCGGTTGATGCGGTCCACAAAAACGGCGCAGGCGCCCCCGGCCCGGAGGTCTAGGGTTGAGATCTGCGCCAGGGTGAGGTAGGCCGACATCTCCATCTCCAGGTTGAGAATCCCCATGTCGCTCAGGCGCGGCAACTTGCCGGGGTCCCGGGTGGGAAACCCGGGGACCCGCCGCCCCTGACCGGCGTAAAAATCCGAGGTGGTCCAGGTGGCCCCGACCCAATGAGGGACCTTCAGCTCCGCTGCAGCTTCTTGGAGGGCCGCCAAGACCAGCGGGTGGGCCGGCACTCCCATTCCGCCCGACGGGGCATATTGAGCGGTGGTGTCCTCATCCCGATAGGCCTGCTCGGTGATCACCAGGTCGCCGAGATTGATGTAATCCTGCAAAGCCCCGGTGCTCCCCATGCGGATGAAGGTGGACGGGGCCACGCACTGGGCCGCCTCCACCACCGCGATGGCGCTGGCCGCGGCGCCGATGCCGGTGGCGATGACCGACACCGGAATATTGTGGTAGAAACCGGTATAGGTCAAGAATTCCCGGTTCTTCCGGCGGAGGTCCAAGCGGTCGAAACACCGGGCGATTCGCCGGGCCCGGTCCGGGTCGCCGCAGGTGAGGATATAGGGGGCCAGATCCCCGGGGCCGCAGCGGAGGTGATATAAGCGGCCCTGGCGGTCCCGGGGGAGGTCGGCGTCGATAGACATGTTCCTCATTCTCATCTGGTTCCCAAGCTCCGCTTGGGAACCCAATTTTCAGGCAAAGCTCCTGCTTTGCCTGAAACCCAGAAAACTCCCGGGGGCCAACCGGCTTTCGCCAAGCTGGAGCTTGGCGGCCAAGTGCGTTCCCAAGCGGAGCTTGGGAACGAGCCATTCATGTTTCAAGGGAACACCCG
>CAZOCQ010000112.1:6054-9897 GCA_964578335.1 uncultured Desulfobacca sp. | reverse complement strand
GACTCCCCCGACGACGTCCACGGCAGCCTCGAAGTGGTGGAGATGACCGGCTCCACCACCGCCATCCTGACCCGCATCATCAAGGAGCGGGGACTGGTTTTAACCCCCCAGGAGGCCACCATCATGGCCCTGGGGATCTTCGAGGACACCGGCTCCTTCACCTTCGCCTCCACCACGCCCCAGGATTTCGAGGCCGCCGCCTTTCTCCTGAGCCAGGGGGCCGACCTCAACGTGGTCTCCGAAATCATCACCCGGGAGCTCACCGCCGAGCAGGTGGCCCTGCTCAATGATCTCCTGGAGCATTCCACCAACTTCCACGTCAGCGGCATCGAGGTGGTCATCGCCCGCACCACGGCCCAGGAATACGTCCCGGACTTTGCCGTGGTGGCCCACAAGCTCATGGACATGGAGAACATCCAGGTGCTCTTCGCCCTGGCCCAGATGGAGGACCGGGTCTTCGTGGTGGGCCGCAGCCGCCTGCCGGAGGTGGACGTGGCTGAAATCCTGGCGGAAATGGGGGGCGGCGGCCACAGCTACGCGGCTTCGGCCGCCATCAAGGACCAGCCCCTGGCCCAGGTGGAGGAAAAGCTGCGGCTGATTTTACATAAACGGGTCCATCCCTGGCGCCTGGCCCGGGAGATCATGTCCTTCCCGGTGAAGTCGGCGGCCCCGGAGATCAACCTGGAGCGGGCCGAACTCATCCTGAACCGGTACAGCATCAACGCCCTGCCGGTGATGACCGACGGCAAACTCCTGGGGGTGATCACCCGGCAGACGGTGGAGAAGGGCATCTATCACGGCCTCAAGGACCATCCGGTGAAGGACTACATGACCACCGAAGTGACCACGGTGTCTCCGGAGGCCGCTCTGCCGGAAATCCGGGAAAAGCTGATGGTCCACAAGCAACGGCTGCTGCCGGTGGTGGAAGACGGCAAGGTCATCGGCATCATCAGCCGCACCGACCTGCTGCACCTGCTGGTGGCCGAAGACGAGGAAGCGCAGTGGTCCCAGCCGGTGCGCACCAAGAATATCGTCTCCCTGATGCGGGAACGCTTACCCAAAAAAATCCTCAAGATCCTCCAGCAGGTGGGGGAGGTGGCGGCGGAGTTGAAGTTCCAGGCCTATGTGGTGGGCGGCTTCGTCCGGGACCTGCTGCTGCGCCACGAAAATCTGGACATTGACATCGTCATTGAAGGCGACGCCATCGTCTTTGCCCGCCAGTTCGCGGCCCGCTACGGGGCCCGCTCCCGGGAGTTCCAGAAGTTCAAGACCGCGGTGCTCATCTTCCCGGACGGCTTCAAGATCGATGTGGCCACGGCCCGCACCGAGTATTACGAAGCGCCGGGGGCCCTGCCCATCGTGGAGTACAGCTCCATCAAGATGGACCTCTACCGCCGCGACTTCACCATCAACACCCTGGCTTTGCGGCTCAATCCCGGCGAATTCGGCACCCTGCTGGATTTCTTCGGGGCCACCCGGGACCTGAAGGAAGGCCGCATCAGCCTGCTGCACAACCTCAGTTTCGTGGAGGACCCCACCCGGGTCTTCCGGGCGGTGCGCTTCGAGCAGCGCTTCAAGTTCCGCATCACCAAGCTGGCCGCCAACCTGATCAACAACGCGGTGCGCAACAACTTCTTCGACCGCCTCTCCGGGGCCCGGCTCTTCCAGGAACTCCGGCTCATCCTTCAGGAAGAGAATCCCATTCCCGCCATCAACCGCCTGGCCGAATTTGACCTGTTGAAGGCGGTCCATCCCCGGCTGCACTTCGACGAGGCCACCCGTTCCATGTTGGAGCGGGTCCAGGCGGTGCTCTCCTGGTACGACCTGCTCTACCTGGAGGACAAGTACCAGCGCTGGCTGGTCTATTTTCTGGGCCTGGTGGAGCCGCTCAACGCCCAGGAACTGGAGGACATGCTGAAGGGCTTCAACCTGTCGCCCAAGCTGGCCCGGCAACTGGTCCAGGGCAAGGCCGCGGCGGACCAGGCCCTGGTCGGCCTCTTCCGCCTGGGGGAACCCAAGCGCATGCAGATCTATCATCTGCTGGCGCCCCTGGAGACGGAGTATCTGCTCTACATGCTGGCCAAATCCCGCCAGGAGCCCACCCGGCGCACCATTTCCCTCTACTTTACCCACCTCAAGCACCTCAAGCCGGAGCTCCGGGGCCGGGACCTGGTGGCGCTGGGCTACGCGCCCGGCCCCCTCATCAAGGAGATGCTGGACCGGCTGCTGGAGGCCCGCATCAACGAAAAGGTCAAGAGCCGCAAGGAGGAAAGGGAGTTTATCCGGCGGGCCTTCGGACCGCCGTGATGGGGGTTAAGGGCTAGCCAACGTAATAATTATTTAACCTAAAGGTTTATTTTTTCCCTTGACAAGAAAGCTTGACATTTTTAACCTATAGGTTAACTTTAAAATGATTCTGCTCACAGTCCGAAAAGATAAGTTCCAGATTCTGGCCCCTTGTGATGACCAAAGTCATTGCGGATTTCTGGAGTTTCTGCAAGGTCACCTCGGAGGAAATCTTTCCGCCAATGCCAGGCACATGCTGAACTTCTTGGAGAGGGTGTCTAAGGAAGGCCCTCCGAAAAACGTGGATATCTCTCACCAGATAAGGGGTCCGATCTTCCAATTCGAAAAAGGCAGAATCAGGTTGCTTTGGTTTTATGATGAGGGAAAGGTTATTGTCTGTGCCCATTGGTTTATCAAGGAATCAGGAAAGAACAAAAAAACTAAGGCCGCAGACATAAAACTTGCCGAAGCTGTTTATGGCAAATACTTTTCTGACAAGGCGGATGGGAAAATTACGGTCATTCCTTAAAGAATAAAAAATAGGTGAAGATATGAAGGCAAAATCATTTGAAGAGCTTTTCGAAGAGGCCAAAAAGCATGATTCTTATTGGGTGGCAGATGCCATCTATACCTTTACCGAGGACCTTCATGACCTGGCTGAACAGGAGGATATCAGCCGGGCGGAATTGGCGCGTCGCATGGACGTCAGCCCGGCCTATATCACCAAGATTTTTCGTGGAGACGTGAACTTTACCATCGAAACCATGGTGAAGTTGGCGCGTCGGGTTGGGGCGCGGCTTCATCTTCACCTTATTCCTGAAGGAATGGAGGCGAACAAGTTCAACTGGAATTGCGCCTCCATTGAGTGGCAAAATCTCACCAAAGTCGAAGTCGCCGATAATTATGGTCATGCACAAGCCAGCATCGAAGAAAAAATGGGGGTAGAGTATGAGCTCCTTGCCGCTTGTGGTTGAAAAGCATTTCTTTACTAAGATGCTGGTGGAAGCTAATCCCAACTACCAGTCTGGAAAAGATGAAGAACAACCTATTGGGGTTATTCACACCAAAGTGCATGGCGGTTCGCGCAAAGATGATCCGCGTCGCTGGCGCCTATTCCTCACTGTGCATACTGATGCATCTGAAGAAGAGAATATCCCTTATAAAATTAACCTGGAATGCGTGGGGTTTTTCACGGTCAGTCAGGAAGTTGAGGAAGGCAAAATCCCCGCCCTGGTTCATGCCAATGGTGCAGCGATCCTTTATTCTTCGACCAGGGAATTTCTGTTGATGATTACAGGGCGAGGACCATATGGCGGCTTTTATTTGCCTACCACAAATTTCTTGGAGCCGCCTAAACCCAAGGCCGAAGAACCTCTGGTTACTGAGCCAAGCCCCAAAGCTCCTAAGAGGAAGCGGGAACCGGTGCCCTCCAAGCCCGCCCCGGGAGGTGTGAGGAAGGTCAGGTTTAAATCAAAGGAGCCATCCGAAAACTAACCTAAGGGCGCCTCATGCTGGGAGTCATGCCGGAAAGCGCCGGGAAAATTCTGTGGCTTCGTG
>CAZOCQ010000112.1:0-6044 GCA_964578335.1 uncultured Desulfobacca sp. | reverse complement strand
ATCAAGGAGATGCTGGACCGGCTGCTGGAGGCCCGCATCAACGAAAAAGTCAAAAGCCGCAAAGAGGAAAAAGAGTTTATCCGCCGGGCCTTCGGACCGCCGTGATATGAAGGACTTGGGGGAGCCTCATGCTGGGAGTCATGCCGGAAAGCGCCGGGAAAATTCTGTGGCTTCGTGCCTCGGGGAAGCTCACCGAAGGGGATTACCGGGAGGTCTTCCTCCCCCGCCTGGAGACGGTCATCCGGGAGCACGGCCGAGTCCGGCTGCTCTTTCAGCTGGAGCCGGACTTTCGGGGCTGGACGCCGAGGGCCCTCTGGGAGGACCTGAAGCTGGACCTGAAGCACCTGGGGGATTTTGACAAGGTGGCCCTGGTGGGGGCGTCGTTATATGTGGACGCCGGCATGAAGCTCTTTGCCCGCTTCATGCCCGGGGAGGTGCGCACCTTTCTCCGGGAGCATTTGGCGGAAGCCTGGATATGGATTCAGGAATGAGAGGCGAAGCGCCCAACCATCGGTTCTATTCCAGCTTATCCTCCAGGTCCAAATCGATCTCCAGTTTCTGATATTGCCGCATCAGACCTTGCACGATCAGCCATTCCAACATTTGATATCTTTGCTGTTTCTCATCCTCCAGGTTCTGGTCCGGGGTGTGGCCCGTACCGGGCCAAGCTTTCCTGGCCTGGGACTGCGCCCCTCGGAAGTGGTCGGCGGGCGGCGCAGACCTTAAGGTCCCCACATTAAACAGCCAGAAAGCCAACAAGACGGCGGCGGCGGAAATCTTTAAAATAAGCTGCTTTTTCATGGTCCACCTCGACAACTCTGTAATGCTCACCTCTAATACCAAGTTGCTTTCAAACAGGTAATTTCTCGTGGCACAGATTGCTGATGCCCAAGCGCAGGCTGAAGCCTGCGGCTACATTTTTATTACCTTTATGATCGCAACTTGGTATAAACCTTCAGGAATTAGAGTCGGATTTTGGCAAGAGAGTTTTGCCGACAGATATTTTTAACAATAATAATGAGATACAGCTTAAGCAATGGTCACAATCGCCTATTTTGCCCTAGGTAAAATTACCTGGATGGCTCCCCTTTCCCCCCGGACGGTGGGGGGAAAGGGATTTTTATCGGCCTTCCAGGTCTTCGATTTGCAAAAAATTTCTTCCAAGGTCATAATCTCCCGAGGAGATTATGATTCATGCTGCCGACGTTAAAGCTCACCGACGCCTTCAAAGGTTATACCTACGATCAAGACAAGCTCCTGACCCCGGCGGAGACCGTCCGGAAGGTCAGGGAGCGCCTGGCCGCCCTGGACCTGGAGATTCTGGCCGAGACCATGCGCATTGACTCGGGGCGGCTGGACATCCCCGTATATATCAGCCTGCTGGGGGCCGACGCCCGGCGGGTGGTGCCCACCCAGAAGCAGATGGGCAAAGGCGCCACCCCGGTGCAGGCCGAGGCCAGCGCCCTGATGGAACTGGTGGAGCGCTTCAGCTTCTTCACCTTCATCGAGGAGGGGCCGAAAGTCTATGCCCGGCCCAATTACTCGAAGCTGGAGGGCCGCGCCCTGCCTTTCTCCTATCTGGCCCGCTCCCTGTTCGATACTTCTCCCGACCTGGCCGCGGCGGCGGAGCTTTATCAGGACTGGCCCCTGCATTTCGCGCCGGCCACCAACCTCACCCGCGGGACCCCGGTCTATCTGCCGATTCATTGGTTCTATCTAATCGAAGAATATAACGGCCCGGCCGCGGGCAACTGTTACGAGGAGGCGGTGCTCCAGGCCCTGTGCGAAGTGGTGGAGCGCCACGTGGGCACGGTCATCAGCTACGAACGCCGCAACACCCCCCTCATCGCCCCGGAGTCGGTGACCGACCCGGCGGCCCGGGAGCTGTTGGAGAAATTTTCCCGGAACGGCATTAAGGTCTATTTGCGTGATTTCACCCTGGACACCGGCATCCCCACGGTGGCGGCCCTGGCTTATGACCCGGCCACCTTCCCGGAGTCCAGCGAGATCGTCTTCGCCGCCGGCACCACCACCGACCCCGCCAAGTCCCTGATCCGGGCCTTGACCGAAGTGGCCCAGTTGGCCGGCGACTTCCACCGGCGCACCTCCTACCGCCCCACCCTCCCCAAATATGAGTCTCTGGAGGAGGCCGCCTACCTGATGGCCCCCGGTCCCGCAGTAACCTTGGACAGCCTGCCCAACCTGGCCCACGACAACCTTAAGGTGGAGATCCAGAACTGCCTGGAGGCGTTGAGTCGTCTGAATTTGGAAGTTTTCGCAGTGGATGTGACTCATCCGCAAATCGGCATCCCGGCGGTTTACGTGCTGATTCCCGGCACCCACTTCCTGGACCGGACCCGCGACACCAACGTGGTCTTCCACCTGGCCAAGACCGCGGCTCTCTACGCCAACGCCCTGGATGACTATGCGGCCTTGCGGGAGATGGAAGCGGTTTTCCCGGAGCGTTTCGAGGTGCATTTTTTCCTGGGGCTGGTCCAGGCCAATCTGGATTTGCCCCAAGACGCCCTGGGACACTTTCAGGAGGCCCTGAGGTTAAACCCTCCGGCTCACGAAATCCCCAGCATTTACGTGCACCTGGCCATTTGTCAGAGGGAACTGGAACAATACCGGGAGGCCATTGAGAACCTGCAACGGGCTGCATCCCTGTCCCCTGACCTGCTGGAGGCCTATCAACAGCGGGGCTTTTGCCACTTCAAGCTGGAGGAGTATCAAGAGGCGGTGGAGTGTTTTGAGCGGGCCATCGAACTGGATCACGGCTCGGCCATCGACTACGCCAACCTGGGCGTCAACCTGCTGCGCCTGGGGCACCGCAAGGAGGCCGCCTTTGTCCTGAAACAGGCCCTGGAACTGGACGCCGGCCTGGACTTCGCGTCCCGGGCCCTGCAGGAATTGAGCTAAAGATTAACCACAGAGGGCACGGAGAGTCACGAGGAATAAAGCGGAATAAATATCTTGCGCTGTGACCCCTGCGCCCTCTTTGTCTTTGTGGCGAAATTCCTGTCACCTGGTTGACATCTCCACCGATAATATTAAAATAACCTGCTAAGTTGGCTTATCAGCCGGCTGAACGCTGAGTTTTCCGAAACCCCTTCGGAAAAACGGGGGACCCAAGTTACTGGGGCGAATCGCCTTTGGCGTAGGGCAACCTCATCTGCCCGAGCCCGTCAGCTAACCTCGCAGGCGTCGATGGGGAGCCACCTTCCGGCCCGTTGACCGGAGGCTTGACCTCCCAGACACAATGGTTCGGAGGGTTTTCATGACCACCCCAGACGGGTCCGACGGCTCGCGGCTGCCCCAAGCCCCGGCCCCGGAATCTGCCTCAGACCCCGGCCCCGGCGCCCCCGGTCCAAAACCGGACCTGCGGCGCACCCTCATTCTCTCCCTGGGGGCCCTGGGAGTAGTTTACGGCGACATCGGCACCAGCCCGTTGTACGCCGTGAAGGAATGCTTCCACGGGGTGCACGCCATCGCCATTACCCAAGCCAACATCCTGGGGGTCATGTCCCTGATCTTCTGGTCCCTGACCATGGTGGTCACCATCAAGTACGTCACCTTCATCCTCAAGGCCGACAACGAAGGGGAAGGCGGCATCTACGCCCTGGCCGCCCTGTTTTTGGGAAAAGGCGGCAAGAAAGTTCCCGAAAGAGCTAAAATTCTGGTCCTTATGGCCATCTTCGGCGCCTCCCTGGTTTGCGGCGAGGGCCTGATCACCCCGGTTATCTCCGTGCTCTCCGCGGTGGAAGGCCTGAATGTGGCCACTACCGCAGCCGAATCCTACGTCCTGCCCATCACCTGCGGCATTTTGATCGGCCTTTTTATGGTCCAGCACCACGGCACCGAGAGGATCGGCAAAGTTTTCGGCCCCGTGATGCTGGTGTGGTTTTTTTCCCTGGCCGTCTTTGGTCTGATGCAGGTGCTCAAAAGGCCGGAAATTCTGGCGGCCCTGGACCCGCGCCATGCCGTCGCCTTTTTTATCGCCAACCGCTTGCACGGCATGGTGGTCCTGGGCGCAGTGGTCCTGGTCATCACCGGTGGCGAGGCCCTGTATGCTGATTTGGGACATTTTGGCCGGGGCCCCATCCAGCTGTCCTGGATCACCCTGGTCTTTCCGGCGTTGTTGCTCAATTATTTCGGCCAAACCGCCCTGCTCCTGGAAAACCCCCAGGCGGCTTACAATCCCTTTTATGAGCTGGTGCCCCGGGCCTTCCTCTATCCCATGGTGACTTTGGCCACCGCGGCTACCGTGATCGCTTCCCAGGCCATGATTACCGGGGTCTATTCCCTCATCCAGCAGGCCATCCAGATTGGCTCCTGCCCCAGGCTTAATATCGTCCACACCTCCGGGGAGACCAAGGGCCAGATTTATATTCCCTGGGTGAACACCATAATGATGATCGGTTGCCTGGGGCTGGCGCTGGTCTTCAAGGAATCGAGCCGCCTGGCTGCGGCCTATGGCATTGCGGTCACCGGCACCATGGGCATAACCTCGATCATCTATTATCATGTGGCCCGCTACAACTGGAACTGGCCGTTATGGAAGGCGCTCCTGCCGGTGGGAGTCTTCCTCTTTTTCGACCTCACCTTTTTCGGCGCCAATTTACTGAAGTTCTTGGATGGCGGCTGGTTTGCCGTGTCCGTGGCCTTGCTCCTGGCGGTGGCGATGGTCACCTGGCGGGACGGCCGGGCGATCCTGGCCAAACGTTTCGAGGAAGCCAGGGTTCCCGTCGAAATCCTCTTAAAGGATATCAAAACCTACAAGCTGGTGCGCACCCCCGGCACTGGGGTATTTCTCTCCGTCTCCCCGCTGGGAACACCCCTGGTTTTGCTTCACTTGCTCAAGCACACTGAGTCCCTGCCTCAACGAGTCGTCCTCCTATCCATCATTTCCGGCAACACCCCGTTTGTGCCCCGGGAGAAACGCCTGACCATCACCCACCTGGGCCAGGGTTTTCATCGCCTGGTGGCCCAATACGGCTTCATGGAGACCCCGAATGTGCCGGAGATCCTGGAAATCGCCTCGAAGGAGGGCCTGGAACTCGACACCTATTCCACCACTTTTTATTTGGGTCGGGAAACGCTGCTGAGCACTGGGGACGCAAAAATGGCCGCCTGGCGCAAGGGTCTCTTCGCTTTTCTCTCCCGTAATTCCTGGAACGTCTCCACTTTCTTCGGCATCCCCCCCAACCGGGTGGTGGAATTGGGCAGCCAGGTGGAGCTTTAGTTTGCTCCTTATTAGCCCTTCTTGGCCTCCGCCTTGGTCACCAGCCAGTAGATCACCCCCAGAATGAGGATGCCGCCCAGATACATCAATTCCACCTGCAGGGCCTCGTGGGTCAGGGAGGCCACCAGGATCTTGCGGATAAAGGCCACCAGGGCCACCCCGACAAACAGGTTGAACTTGAATTCGCCTCCTTGCAGGCGGTCAATTTCGGCGTCCAAGAGCTCGATCATCAGCCAGAGGATCAGCAGCGACCCCAAGGCCGCGGCCAGGCCCCCCTCCCGGCTGCCCCGGAAGATCATGCTGATGTCGTTGGCCAGGACCAGCAAGACCCCCACCGACAGGGCGATAAGCCCCAGGAGCACCACCAGGTTGAGGCCGAAGGCGAAGCGCCGGGCGAAGCGCATCAGGGCGTTGTCCAGCTTGTAAGTAAGAAAGACCCGGCGCATCTCTTCTTCGTGATAGGCCCGGGCGATGAGGTCCAGGTTGAGGTCCAGGATCTTGGCCACAGCGGCGCGGGCGGCTTCCCGCAGCTTGGGCTCCACTTCGGCGTCAATGATCTGCTCCAACTGGAGCCGCATGAAGTTCATGCCCACGTAAACGAAGTGGGCCGAGAGGCCGATGTTGACGTGGGCCCGGCCCACCCGCTGCAAGCGCTGGAAATAACGCTCGTCGTAGGGGCCCCGGAAGAGGTCCAGGAGCCATTCCCGGTGCAGGCCCTCCAGGCGGGCCTGCCTGGCCTCGTCCTGGAGGAATTTGGCGGCGTCGGGCATGGTCCGGAACAATTCGTAAAAATCCCGGGTCA
>CAZOCQ010000111.1:0-9943 GCA_964578335.1 uncultured Desulfobacca sp. | reverse complement strand
CCAGCACGATGATGGGGTGGTCGCCGTGGGTGCCCCAGCGGGCCTGCTGCACGTCCCCCTGGCTGACGTGGGTGGGCAGGCCGGTGGAAGGCCCGCCCCGCATGACGTTGACGATTACCGCGGGCACTTCGGCGATGACCCCGAAGCCCAGGTTTTCCTGCATCAGCGAAAAGCCCGGGCCGCTGGTGGCGGTCATGGCCTTGGCCCCGGCCAGGGAGGCCCCGATGACCGCGCCCATGGAGGCGATTTCATCCTCCATCTGGATGAAGGTCCCGCCCACCGCCGGCAGGCGGTAGCTCATGACTTCGCTGATTTCGGTGGCCGGGGTGATGGGATAGCCGGCAAAGAACCGGCAGCCGGCGTAGAGCGCGCCTTCAACGATAGCTTCGTTGCCTTGCAGTAGGCGGGGTTTGTTTTGTTGAGGAATGTTGGATGTTGGCATAATGTGCTGGTGTTTTGGGCTATTCGCTTTTAGCTTTTAGCTTTTAGCTTTTTTATAAAATTTACGAGCATCTGCTTAATACCAGTCAGTCTTCTATCAAGAATGTCATAATCCATTTGGCCAAGCAATCCAAGATCTTTGGCTAAAAGAAGATGATATTCCAATTCGGTGGCTGAGCCCATGGCAATTGAAAGGAATCGGGCGAATTCAGGATCACTGTTCCTTCCGCAGCCCTCCACAATATTGGCGGTGATAGAAACACAAGAACGTCTGATTTGAGACGTCAATCCAAATAATTCATGGCGCGGAAAGCACTCGGTGGCCTTATACATCTCCAATGTTAAAGAATGGCTTTTCTGCCAAACCTTAAGCTTCCTGAAGTCCTGCATCACGACTTCCTTTTGGCTTAAAGCGAAAAGCTAATAGCGAATAGCCAAATCTCAGTACTAATCCTCAGGTTCTTTGGAAATTTCTTTTGCCAGTTCCTTGACGCAGATGGCGAAGTCCGGGCAATGCAGCTCGCACCAGCGGCAGCCGGTGCAGCGCTTGGCGTCCTTCACCACCGGGGCGCCGCTCTCATCCAGGGCGAGGCACTGCCGGGGGCAAAAGGCGGCGCAGAGGCCGCAGGACTTGCACCAGTCCCGGAAGATGTCGATCTCGTACTCCGGGTGGGGCTTTTCGGGCTGCTCGGCCTCAGCGGGCGCCGCCGCGTTTTCCGGGGATTCCCCCGAGTTCTGCTCCAAACCGGTTTCTTGATCCATGAATCAACTCACAGTTTAATGGGCTCAGACCTTGCCCTGATAACCGGGCGGTTCGAGAACCGCCCCTACGGCCCTATAAACCTAAAACCTGAAACCTGCCTCTCACCCCCGGCTGCGCCTCAGGAAATTGCGCAGCAGATTGAGGCCCTCGGCGGTCATGATGGACTCCGGGTGAAACTGCACCCCGTAAATGGCGTATTCCCGGTGGCGCAGACCCATGATCTCCCCCACCGCGGTTTGGGCCGAAACCGAGAGACAATCGGGCAGGGTCTCCCGTTCCACGATGAGGGAATGGTACCGGGTGGCCTCAAAAGGCGAAGGCAGCCCCTGGAACAGATCCCGGCCGTCGTGGTAAATCAGGGAGGTCTTGCCGTGCATCAGCCTGGGAGCCCGGATGACCCGGCCCCCGAAGGCGGCGCCGATGGCCTGGTGTCCCAGGCAGACCCCCAGGATGGGGAGTTTGCCGGCGAAATGTTTGATGGCCGCCAGGGAAATGCCCGCCTCATTGGGCGAGCAAGGCCCGGGAGAAACCACCAGCCGGTCCGCCCGGACCGCCTCCAGTCCCTCCAGGTCCACCTGGTCGTTGCGAAAGACCACCACCTCTTCCCCCAACTGGCCGAAGTATTGCACCAGATTATAGGTGAAGGAATCGTAATTATCTATCATTACAAGCATAATTGCCCCTGATTAGTTGTCAGTTCTCAGTTCCCAGAGGTTCTTAAACAAGCTCACTGGCAACCGGGAACTGGGAACTGCTTTTCACATCAGTCCTTCCTCGGCCCGGTCCAGGGCCCGGGTCAGGGCCATCCCCTTATTCACCGTCTCCTGGTACTCTTTGGCCGGGTCCGAATCGGCCACGATGCCCGCCCCCACCTGGAGATAGACCTGCTCCTGGTAGATGGAGAAGCTGCGGATAGTGATGCAAAAGTCCAGGTTGCCGCTGAATCCGAGATAGCCCACCGCACCGGCGTAAGGCCCCCGGCGGGTGGGTTCCAGCTCCTCGATGATCTCCATGGCCCGCACCTTGGGGGCGCCGGCCACGGTGCCGGCGGGAAAGGTGGACTTGAGGACGTCCAGGCCGTCGCAGCCCGGGGCCAGCTCCCCCTCCACCTGGGAGACGATGTGCATGACGTGGGAGTAGCGCTCGATGGTGAAAAGTTCCGGCACTCGGACGCTGCCGATTTTCGCCACCCGGCCCACGTCGTTGCGCCCCAGGTCCACCAGCATCAGGTGTTCGGCCCGCTCCTTGGGATCGGCCAGCAAGTCCGTTTCCAGTTCCAGGTCTTCGGCTTCGCCGGCCCCCCGGGGCCGGGTGCCGGCGATGGGGCGGTAGGTGATGCGGCCGTCCTCCAGCCGCACCAGGATTTCCGGCGAGGCCCCCACCACCAGCAGATCCCCCTGGTCCAGGTAAAACATGTAGGGGGAAGGATTGATGGAGCGCAAGGCCCGGTAGAGGTCGAAAGGATCGTGGCGCAGGGGGGTCTTAAAGCACTGGGACAGCACTACCTGGATCACGTCCCCGGCGGCGATGTATTCCTTGGCCTGCTCCACCATGGCTTCGAAGCGTTCTTGGGTCAGGTTGGAAGTCAGCGGCGGCCGCTCGGAAAGCGGCGGCTTATTTAGCCGCGGCACCGGCTGATCCAGGCGCCGGATAATGCCGTCAATGGCCGCGATGGCTCGGTCGTATTGGTCCCGCAGGGACGCTTCCGGGTCCAGGCGCACCAGGGCCAGAACCTTGATGGTCTGCCGCAGGTTATCAAAGATCAGCAGGTTATCCGCCAGCATCAGCCGGGCTTCGGGCATGGTGATGGGCGGGGTGAGCTGCGGCAGCCGCTCAATGAAGCGCACCATGTCGTAGCCCAGGTAGCCCACCAGTCCTCCCCAAAAGCGGGGCAACCCGGGGGTCTCCACCACCCGGAAGCTGGCCAACAGGCGGCGCAGGTGTTCAAAGGGATCGAGCTCGGGCGTCAGGATTTCCTCCCGACCCCGCCGCCGGATGCTGGCCCGTTCTCCTTGGACCTGAAACATCAAGGAGGGATTGAGTCCCAGGAAGCTGAAGCGGCCCCACTTTTCGCCGCCTTCCACGCTCTCCAACAGAAAGGAACAGCCCTCTCCCCGCAGCTTCTTATAGGCGGAGACCGGGGTTTCCAAATCTCCCAAAATCTCCCGGTAAACCGGGATCAGATTGCCCTGCCGGGCCATGTCGCTGAAAGTGGCAAAATCCGGTTGCACCATGCCTGCTCCATTAGTTGGGGTAATCATTTATTTACCGCAGATGAACGCCGTTGAACATAGAATAATTGCGTTATCGGCGTTCATCGGCGTTCATCGGCGCAAAAAAAAAAGCCGTGCCCCCTGCGGGCCACGGCTCTGCTGCGCCAAAAAAACCGGGGCCCCTCCGGTGAGGGGCCCCCAATATCTACATCTGCCGCTGGATGCACCTCACCTCTTCGTCACGGGCCACCAGCACCAGTTGCGTTGCACGACTGCTTTCATGACTCCCAATATATGCCAAACGCTCCCGGTTGTCAACGATTTTCTCCCCCGGCGCCGCCATGGCCGCGGCAGTCCCGGTTCTATCAATGCCGCGGCTGCTGTTACTTCTTTTGGTTAGCCCCAATATGTAAAAAAATCGGTGACAATTCAGACCTTATCAACCTGCAAGGATATTTCTCATTGTCCCCGGTTCAAGCAAAAATTTGGATCGGATTTACCGTTCCTATCATTTTTTTAAGGCCAACCATAAAAAATTAACATTTCGTTAAAAGATAATTTGTTTTTTATAAACTTGATGCTAATATGCTTCCGGTCCAAAGGATTACCCTCTTAAGTGAAACAATAGGTTGAGGGTAAACCCGGCAGATAAGTCCAAGCAGCTAGTATTTTAATCCAGGAGGTTAGGCTCGTGTTTGAATTGGAAAGTCAACTTGATCTTTTCTATTTGGTTTGCGGACTGGCATTTTTCTTGATAGCAGCCCTGGTCCCCGTTCTGAATCGGCGAACGAACCGGCTGCTGCCGTGGACTTGGTTGGGAATATTCGCCTTCTGCCGGGGGCTCTACGAAATACTGGGCTTGCCTTTGCTCAACCAGTTGGGCTCCTTTGAGATGGCGCGGATATCCCTGCTTTTCGTCGGACTGCTGTTTCTGGTGGAATTCGGACGGGCCGGCAGTCCCACCAATGACGGACCCGTGCCGCGTTGGTGGGTTTACACTACCCTGGGGGCCATTCTGCTCTTCGGCAAACTTAGCGGCCTGGCCGACATTTACAGCCTCCAGGTGGTCTTGAGCCTCGGGGTGGGGGGCTGGGCGGCCTGGGCCATCATCAAGGCCTCGCCCCGGTTTCCCCGGGGTCAGGACACCTTAACCGCCGCCGGGGTCATCATGGCCATCTTCGCCCTGACCTCCTGCTTTCCCGACGGTTCCGATTATTTCCGCGCCACGGTGGGGGTTCCCATCCAGTTGGTGCGCGGTCTGCTGGCCATCGCCCTGGCCGCCTGCCTCTTCCGGGTTTGCCAAATCGCCTCCGATAAGCTGATGGACAGCCGTTCCCAAAAGGTTTATAAGTGCCTGATCTCCGGCACCGCCCTGGGCCTGGCCCTCATCCTGGTCGTCGGCGTCATCGGCACCGCGGGCATCAATTTTTTGGGCGGCAAGGCGGCCCGGGAAGCCGTGGACAAAAACCACCGAACCGCCTTTCGCATCAAGGAAATTCTTAACAATGAGATGGAAAAAGCGGACCGCCTGGGTCAGTTGCTGGCCTCCGACAGCAGGATTATCAGCGCTTTGACCGCCAGCAACGATCCGGCGGCCCTCAATCGGGCCAACGAGATTCTGGATCGTTACAGCCAAACGGAAGCTGGTTATGGCGTCTGCTACGTCATGAATCTCAGCGGAGTGACCATCGCCTCCTCCAACCGGACCCAGCCGGATAGTTTTGTGGGGAAGAATTACGGCTTCCGCCCTTATTTCAAGCAGGCCATGTTCGGCATGCAGGGCCGTTATTTCGCCCTGGGGGTGACTTCCAGTTCCTTGGGCTACTATACCAGTTGCCCGGTGCGCAACGAGCACGGGGCGATCATCGGGGTGGCGGTCATCAAGAGGATGATCCGGACGGTGGGCGAATTGAAAAACGCCTTTGACCCCGAGTCCGCCTCCTATCTGGTTGATCCCCACGGCATTGTGGTTTTGTCCAATCGCTCCGGCGAGGTCCTGCACAGCTTATGGCCCTTGGAAGAAGCCGTGGTCAAAGAAGTGGTCGCCACCCAACAGTTCGGCAAAGGCCCCTTCCCCAACATCATGGACCAGAAGCCGGTAAACGGCAAAGATTACACCGTGGGCGGAAGGCGCACCGTGGCCTTGGTGGAGCCCACCGTCATGGAAGGCTGGACCTTGTTCCATTTCGGCTCCATTCAGAAAATCCCCCTCTATCGCTTACTGGGGGTCGGCGCCCTCTTCGTCCTTTTCCTGGCTCTAATCGGGTTTTATGTCTCCGCCGATATTACCTCCCATAAGGCGGCCAACCTGGCCGCGGTGGATGTCACCCTGGGCGGCGAATTCGTCTCCCAGCGGCAGGTGAAGGAAGAACTGCGCCAGGGTGAATTGAAATACCAGTCGCTGGCTCATAATATCAGCCTGTTGGGCGAAATGAGCGACCTGCTGAAGGGCTGCAAGAGTTCGGTGGACGCCATCCCGGTAATTTCCCGCTATGTGGAGCGGATGTTTCCCAACCTGTCCGGGGGCATCTATTTGGCGGTGAGTCCGGGAGACAAATACGAAATTGCCGGCAGTTGGGGCGATGCCCCGCCGGCCGAGCGTCTGTTTGCCACGGACGATTGCTGGGCCTTGCGCCGGGGAAGGCAATACGTGGTGGATGATCCCCAGGCCAGCCTCATCTGCCAACATCTGCCGGAAGAGTTGCCGGCCCATTACCAGTGCTGGCCCATAGCGTTTCATGGCGCCACCCTGGGGGTCTTGCACCTCCGCCAAACCCATGCGGGCAACTCCGGAGATCAGTCCGGCCAACCGCCGGAAGTCAGCCAACAGTTGTTGTCCACGGTGGTCGAAACCATCGCCTTGACCTTGACCAACATGAAGCTGCAAGAAACCGCGCGGATGTAAATCATCCTGGCATTACCTTAACCGAGCGGAGTATTACTTATGAAGAAGATTGGCAAGATCGTGCTGGGTTTGGGCGTCGCAGTGTTAATCCTTTCTCCCGGACTGGCGGGGGCTCAGAAAAAATCAGTGGAGGAGCTGCAAAAGGAATCGGTGGAGACCTGTAAGTCCACCGAAAAGGATAAAGTCACCGTCGAGAAGATCAAGGAAATGGTGGATAAGGCCTGCCTCCTGCTGGAAAAAGAGGGAGCAGCAGGATTTGCCAAATTTAAAGGCAAAGACTCGCCCTTTTTCTTTTGCGGCACCTATATCTGGGTTAACGATATGAAGGGAGTGATGCGGATGCACCCCATCATTCCCCAACTGGAGGGCATGGATTTACTCAATTCCAAGGACGCCCAGGGCAAAAAACTGTTTGTGGATTTTAACCGGGTGGCCAAGGAAAAAGGAGCCGGCTGGGTTGATTACTGGTGGCCCAAACCCGGGGGACCGGAACCGCATCGGAAAATCTCCTTCGTGAAATTGTGCAAAATTGACGGCAAGGAAATGGTGGTGGGCTGCGGGGTTTACGACCTCCCCGAAGAAGTGATGGATAAGCTGCTCATGGCCCAGGCCACCTCCCAGGAACTGGCCAAGGAGACTGAAAAGGCCGCGGCCCAAAGCGACATCCAACAGGCCTCGGCCCAGTTGGTCATGGGCAAGGTCAAAGAGGCCTGCAAGCTGCTGGAACAGTACGGCAAGGAGGCCTTTCCCAAGTTTAAAGGCAAACACAGCCCCTTCATCTATGCCGGCACCTATATCTGGGTCAATGACTTCAACGGAGTGATGGTCATGCACCCCATTCAGGCCCAGATGGAAAATAAAAATCTCATCGACTGGCAGGACGTCCACGGCAAGAAGATCTTCGTGGAGTTCATCAAGGTCTGCAAAGACAAGGGCCAGGGCTGGGTGGATTATTGGTGGCCCAAGCCGGGCGAACCCAAGGGCAGCCCCCCGGCCCGCAAGGTCTCCTTCGTCAAAAAGGCCAAGATCGACGGCCAGGAAATGGTGGTGGGCTCCGGCATCTACGACCTGCCGAATGCAGAGATTGACAAGCTGGTGGGCGCCACGAAGTAACGCGGCTGACCGTCCGCTCTAAAAACCGCCGATCAACGCCGATGGACGCAGAAAGTTTGTTTTTCGGCGCCATCGGCGTTCATCGGCGGTTAAAATTCGGGCTTTTTCCAGCTTTGCTCAGCTTTTCTCCTTTTTTAAGATATAATGGAAACAAGATTGAGACTTTTCCCCAACGATTTTAACGACCCTCCCTGATTAGGAGATGTCCATGATATTTCATGTCACCTTGGAACAGGACGAAGACGGCTGGTTCGTGGCCGAGTGCCCGGCCCTACCCGGCTGTGTGTCCCAAGGCCGGGACGAACAGGAAGCCCTGGACAATATCAAAGAGGCCATTACCGCCTGGCTCTGGGCCGAAGACCAAAAGGCCATTGCCGCCAAACCACTAAAGCCGGGACAACAACCCATTGTAGTGGCTATTTAGTCCATGGCAAGACTTGCTAATATTTCCGGGAAAGATGCAGCTAGGGCCTTTGAAAAGGCCGGCTGGATTCCTTTAGGACAAGTGGGGAGCCACCTCATAATGATAAAACCAGGAATAAGGGTTAATCTTTCAATCCCTCAACACAAGGAATTATCCAGGGGAACATTAAAGGCGCTTATTCGCAATGCCGGCATGACAGTGGAGGAATTTATGCATTTTCTTTAAATTCCTAAACCCATTAGGGCGATAACAAGCAAGCCTGCTTTACACCCATCAACCCCAACGAAAACCTTTTCATTATTAGAAATCAGCATGATTGTCTGCCTCAATATGCTTTATTATTCAGGCAAGCCATCAAGGATTCATGCATCAATCCATTGCTGGCCAAGATATTCGGCGAGTAAATATCATACTCCCCGCCCTCAAACGTCGTGATTCTTCCCCCCGCCTCCTCAATAATCAACAGCCCCGCGGCGGTGTCCCAGGGCTTGAGGTTTTCCTCCAAAAAACCATCGAAGCGGCCGCAGGCCACGTAGCACATATCCAGGGCGGCGGAGCCGCCCCGGCGCAGGCCCTGCACCGCGCCCAGGATGCGCCCCAGACGGGCCAGGGTCTCCGGCAGACGCTCCCGGATGTCGTAGGGAAAGCCGGTGGCCACCAGGGCTCTATCCATTCGCCCGGTGGTGGAAACCCGGATGGGGCGGCCGTTTAATTGAGCCCCCTGCCCTTTGATCGCCTCGAAGAGTTCATCCAGCATGGGATCATAGACCACCCCATACACCAGGCGCCCCGCGGCCTCGCAAGCGATGGAGACGCAAAAAGCCGGGTAGCCGTGGGCGAAGTTGACCGTGCCGTCCAGGGGGTCGATGATCCAGCGGTAAGGCGAAGAAGCCGCCGACTCAGGGACAGCCGACGGCGGCTGTTCTACAATCGTTTCCTCGGCCAGGAAGCCGTGATCGGGGAATTGCTGCCGAATTAAGCCGATGATCATCTCCTGGGACTGGAGATCGCTTTCGGTCACCGGGTCAATGGCCCCCTTCAGGGTGATCTGATGGGGTTGATGATAGTTCAGGCGCAGCACCGCGCCCGCGGCCAGGGCCGCCTGCCGCCCGGTCCGGGCAACTTTGTCCATCATCTCTGTACTCGTTTCCACAGACCTCATCTCAGTTCTTGGTGGCCCAGGCGTCCCGCCTGGGCAATGCAGGTAAAACGTCTTCGGCCAATCGGTGTGCTCCGCCGAAGAAGAAAAATGTGGAACAGCCGCCCCCGGCTGTTCTTTTAAGGGCAGGCGAGGGCGCCTGCTCCACATAACCAATACATGATTCCCGGCAAAGACTTCTACTGAATTTAATCATCAATCAATCCGCAACAGTTGGAACCCGGTCTCTGCATCCTTTTTCCGCTGCGCCGCGGCGGCCCCCAAAATCTCCAGGAGCACCACCTCGCCCACCAGCCAGACCCGCACCCCGGCCCGGGTGCAGCCCACCGTGGCCCGGCCTTCCCGGCCGGCGGCGCCGTGCATGTGCAGCACCGGCTCCCCCGCTTCGTTGGGGATAAGGGTCCCCAGGGCCAGCACCTCCTGGGCTCCAGCCAGGGTGTGAATGATGGGTATGATGTCCTCCCGCCCGGCCTCCGGCCCCACCACCACCTGGCTGCCGTCCCCCGAACCTCCGAGGAAGAAGGCCAGGCCGTGGCTGATTCCTTTTTCCCGAGCGAATTGCTCGATGCTGTCATTGAGGCGTTCCCCTTCCTCCAGTCGCATAATGAAGACCCGTCCCATTTGACCTTCACTGTATTGCATGATTTCCTCCTAAAAAGGCTTAACTACAGAGGCGCAGGAAACAGGGGGAAAGGGAAAAACCCCCTGAGAGAAGGTCTTTTACCCTTTCCCCTTTTCCCCTTTTACCCTTTTTCCCTATCTTTCATCTGTGTGGTTATCATTTCTTTTTCCCTCTGGCCAGGCGCGCCTTTTTGCCCGGATTCGCCGGCGCCGGCGTCCCATTCACCGGCATAAAAAGGTTGACCGTCGACATGCCGATGAAGAACCCTCCCAGGTGCGCCACCCAGCCCACCGGCCCGCCCTG
>CAZOCQ010000110.1:0-10236 GCA_964578335.1 uncultured Desulfobacca sp. | reverse complement strand
CACCGGCAGCAGGGCGTTGCGCAGGGCGTGCTTGAAGATCACCGTGCGCTCCGGCAGGCCCTTGGCCCGGGCGGTGGTGATGTAATCCTGGCGGATCACCTCCAGCATGCTGCCCCGCATGAACCGGGACATGCCGGCCAGGCCCATGAAGGAGGCTCCCAGCACCGGCAGGGTTACATGGGCCGCCAGGTCCCGGATTTTCTCCCACAGGGAAAAATGCGAGAAGCCGAAGGAGGTGAGGCCGGAGATGGGAAACCAATCCAGATAGACGCCGAAAAAGAGAATCAGCAGCAGGTAGAGCCAAAAATTGGGCATGGCGAAGCCGAAAAAGACCAGCAGGGTGGCGCCCTTGTCAAACCAGGAATGGGCCCGGTAGGCGGCCAGCACCCCCAAAGGTATGGCCACCATCAGGATAATGAGGAGGCTCAGGAGGTTGAGGCTCAGGGTGATGGGGATGCGTTCCTTGATCTTGTCCCACACCGGGCGCCGGTCCGGGGAGAAGGAGCGCCCGAAGTCCAGGCGGCTGATGCGCTTCAGCCAATCCCAGTACTGCACGTGGAGCGGTTTATCCAGGCCGTAGAGCTCGATCAGACGCTTCTGGGCCTCCAGGGAGGCCTTGGGATTCAGGGTGGTCTGCATCTCCACCGGGGTGCCCGGCACCTGGTGGATGACGAAGAAAGAAATGAGGGTAATCCCCAGCAGCATGGGGATCATGAAGAGGAGCCGTTTAGCGAGATAGAGCCACATGAGTTTTGAGTTTCAAGTTTCGAGTTTCAAGTTTCAAGTTTCGAGTTTCGAGAAAACCCAGGCATAATTCCGAGCACCCATAATTTTGTCTTATAAATCATGGTAATGCAAGGCAATGTCCGGGGCTCGGCACGCCGGTTTTATTGCTGCTCGCCGGCGGCGGCCATCTTTCCGCCGTTTAAACCGAAATCGGCCCGGTCCGCCAGCATCTTGCGGCAGATGGCTTCGGCCAGCAGCCGGTGCCCGGCGGCCTTTAAGTGGCCGCTGTCGGAGAAGAAGGAGGCAAAATCCGGGCGGTTGAAGACCTCCCGCATGGCCAGATGATAGACTCCCGGTCCGGTGAGGGCCTCGCACACGGCCTCCAGGCCGTGGTCGCGGAGATAAGGGGGCTTGCCGTCCTCTTTTTCCAGCCGGCACTGGGAGATCAACAGCAGGGGGAGGTGCCGTCGGCGCACCAGGGCCACGTTCTCTTCCAGCTTCTCCCGGGCCAAGCGGATGCGGGCCGCCACTTCCGCCGGGTCCCGGCTGGCGGCGATCTCGGCGTCGGGGTCGCGGGCCGCGCCTTTCAGCCGCACCTTATCCGGCACCAGGGGCCAGAAAAGCTTCTCCTGCTTGGCTTCATAAAGCCGCCGGAAGATGAAGACCTTCATCAGCCAGTGGCGGGGGTGCCAGCTCTGGAATTCCTGGCTGCGGCGCCACTCCCGTTCGTCTTCGTATTTATTGGTGTCGTTGACGTGGAGAATGATCAGGCTGGGATCGAATTCCAGGATCTTCTCCAGGACCACCTGGCAACGGCGGGGGCCGTAGCCCGGCAGGGCCAGGTTGAGGCACTCGGCCTGCACATGGTGCTGCCGCAGGTCCGCCCCCAGGACCCAGGGATAGGCCGTCTGGAAGCTGGGGCCCCGGGGCACGGAGTCGCCGATGACGAAGATGCGGTAGGTGTCCGGGGGCCGCTGCCGGGCAAAAGTTTGGGGATGAAACCGCCGGCCGCCGGCCCGGAAGAGCTCCACCGTGCCGTCCCGGCGTTCGCTAAAGCCCGCCTGGGGGTCGTAACCGTAGGCGAAGCGTCCGGAGATGTCCTGGGCGAAGAAGAGCCGAGCAATGATCTCCGCTGCCACCAGCAGCGCCACCACCATTAAAAAGGCCGGGGTAACGAGCTTTTTCATCAGAATTGGAAATAAATGAATTCCCTATCCTGTTCGCTGGAGGACACCACCAGGAGCACCAGCAGCAGGTAAACCGCGCCCTTCACCGGCCAGGGCAGGCGCCGGAGAGCGGTTTCGTCCCGCTGCTTCAGGGTTAAGAGTTGCAACAGGATCAAGGGTACGATGTGAATCAACAGCCAGCCCAGGGAAGACTGCCAGGGCAGGGCCAGGGAGGTCTGCCAGTGGCCCAGGGCGGCCAGCCAGCCCCACAACTGGCTTAGGTCCGCGCTGCGGAAGATGGCCCAGCCCCCGAGGACCAGGACCCACATGAGGGGCACGGCGAGCAGGCTGCGCCAGGAGAAGCGGTCGCCCTTGCCGGCCAGCCGGTTCAGGGGCGGGAAGCGGTAGAGGATGAGTAGCGCCCCGTGGTAGGCGCCCCAGAGCACGAAGATCCACGAGGCCCCGTGCCAGAGACCGGCCAGCAGCATGGTCACCCCCAGGTTGCGCAGGGTCTGCCAGGCGCCGCCCCGGTTGCCCCCCAGGGGGATATAAAGATAATCCCGGAACCAGTTGGACAGGGAAATGTGCCAGCGGGACCAGAAGTCCGAGGGATTTTGAGCCAGGTAGGGGAAGCGGAAGTTTTCCACCAGGTCGATGCCCAGGAGCCTGGCGGAGCCCCGGGCGATGTCGGTGTAGCCGGAGAAATCGCCGTAAATCTGAAAGGCGAAGGCCACCGCGCCCAGCACCGCCCAATAGCCGTTGAGGGGGCTGGCGGGGTCGAAGGCGTAGTTGGCCAGCACTGCGCAGTTGTCGGCCACGAAGACCTTCTTGAAGAAGCCCACCAGCATCATGCTGAGGCCGTCTTGCAGGTAGGCGGGCTGGAAGCGGCGGTCGGCCTCCAATTGGGGGATAAGCTGGTGGCCCCGCTCGATGGGTCCGGAGACCATCTGGGGGAAGAAGGCGTCGAAGGTGGCGAAGGTGATGAAATCGCCGCAGGCCGGCCCGGCGCCCCGGTAAACGTCGAAGACGTAGCCCAGGGACTGGAAGGTGTAGAAGGAGATGCCCACCGGCAGGATGATCTTGAGGAGCACCGGCCCGGTCTCCAGGCCGGCGGCCGAAAGAATGGTCCGGGCCGATTCGACGAAGAAGCCGAAATACTTGAAAAACCCTAAGATGGTGAGGCAGAAGCCGACGCTGAGAATCAGGAAATACTTGCGTCTCCTGTTGCCGCCATAGGCCCAGAGCAGCTCATGAGCGGTAAAAAACAGCAGGCCCAGGGCCGCGGCGATCCCCATAACCCCGGGAGACATCCCGGCTCCCGGCAGCGCCAGGTAACAAACGCCGGTCCAGGCCGCGGGCGCCAGGGCCAGCAGCAGGGTCAAGGGCCTCCTGGTCCGTTGACCGTCAATGGCCAGGCCGCAGAGAAAATCAATGACCGTGGTGGCCAGCACCAGGGCCAGGAAACGCACGTCCCAAAAGCCGTAAAAGACATAGCTGGCCGCCAGCAGGAGCAGCAGCCGCCTCCGCCCGGACAGAGTCCAATAGCCGATGAGGAAGAGCGGCAGAAAAAGCAGATATTGCCAGGAAATGAAGGACATTTAAAGTAGCCAGTAGCCAGCAGTCAGTGGCCAGTCTGGGCGTAGGGTGCGTTCAATGCACCTTTTTAGTGGATAAAGCGCCGCCCACCGACATTACCAAGATTCAGGGATTATTATACACCAAGCCGGGGGCGGATGGCGCGGAGGTTTTTTGCCCGGGCGCATCAGCGCCGCCGGCAGGCCAGCACCGCCAACCGGGGCTCGCCGCTCAGGGGAAGACGATACGGCCTAAGCTCGGGGTCGGTCAGCCCCACAAGTTGGCTGACGGTGGTGGCGGCCTCCAGTTCGCCGCCGGCCAGGTGCGGGCCTTTGAGGGCCAGGGCCAGGCCCTCGGGCGCCAATAAGGGGGCGGCCAGTTCCAGGAAGCGGCGCAGGATAAAGGTGGCCCGGGAGGCCACCGCCTCGAAACGGGGTCCCCATTTCTGGGCCTCCATCACGGTGAGATGGGTCCGGGCCACAGACACGCCCGACAGCTTCAAGCAGGAAATTAGGTATTCCAGAAAGGCCGCCTTTTTTTCGGTGGCCTCCACCAGGGTGAGCTTGAGTTCGGGCCGCACCAGCTTCAGGGCCAGGCCGGGGAAGCCCGGTCCGGCCCCCAGGTCCGCCAGGGAGCGGGCCGGCCCCAGGAAGGGCAGCACCGCCAGGGAATCGAGGAAGTGCTTGATAACCATGTCCCGGTCGGTCTTCAGACCGGTGAGGTTGACCCGACGGTTCCAAAGTTTCAACTGGGTCAGATAAAAACGGAATTGCTCCAGCGCGGCCGGGGCCAGGTCCAGGCCCAAGGCAACAGCGCCCTCTTGCAACAGGGCCATGGGGTCAGCGCTGGGTGGAGTTTTGGCGGGCTTTAGCATTATAGGAATTAGGGGGACACCATACTTAATTTGTTGACAACAACCAAAAAAAACAGAAATAATTAAGTAAGATGTCACTTTATATAAAGATGTCCCTTTATATAATGATAATTAAGTAAGATGTCCCTTTATATCCAGAAATAATTAAGTAAGATGTCCCTTTATTATATGTCCCTTTATTATATCACAGATTTCTCTATTATTCAGGCTCATTTCCCCAGGCAAAATTCCCCGAAGATGCGCTCCAGGACTTCGTCGCCCACCTCCTGGCCGGTGATGGCGCCCAGTTCCCGGATGGCCTCGTTCAATTCCAGGGCCACCAGTTCCCAGGGCGTCGCGGCGCCGCCGGCGGCGGCCAGCAACTCCTGGACCCGCGCCAAGGAAGCCAAACAACTCTCCAGCAGTTGGTGATGCCGGGCCTGGGTGACCATTTCCCCGCTCAGCTTGAGGCCGCCCCCCAGGGCCAGGTCCGCCATGGCTCCTTTCAATTCGTCAATCCCCTGGCCGGTGAGGGCGGAAATCCGCAGCACCGGAAAGGCAGTAATCTCCGACAAGTCATCAGGATTGAGGGCCGGGGACAAATCCATCTTGTTGATTACCGCCAGGCCCCGGCGGCCAGCCAGTTCCTGGAGGGCCTGCCGGTCTTCGGGGTTTAGGGGTTGGCTGCCGTCCAGCAGATAGAGGACCAGGTCGGCCTGGGCCAGGCGCTGCCGGGTGCGTTCAATCCCCAGTTCCTCCAGGCGGTCCCGGGCCGGGCGCAATCCGGCGGTGTCGCTGAGGCGCACCAGGATGCCCCCCAGGGTGATGGTCTCTTCGATGAGGTCCCGGGTGGTGCCGGGGATTTCGGTGACAATGGCCCGGTCCAGGTCCAGCAGGCGGTTGAGCAGGCTCGATTTGCCGGCGTTGGGGCGGCCGGCGATGACCGCCAGCAGCCCCTCCCGCAGCAGCCGGCCTGCCTGATAAGTGGCGCTGAGGCGTTCGAGAGCCGCGGCCTGGGCCGCCAGTCCTTCCTCCAGGGCCGCGGGGGCCAGTTCCTCGGCCTCTTCGGGAAAGTCCAGGGCCGCTTCCACCCGGGCCAGCCAGTCCAGCAGCGCTCCGCGCATCGCCGCCACTCCCCGGCCCAGGCTGCCCTGGAGGTGGCTGGCGGCCACATGGAGGGCCGCGCCGGTGCGGGCCCGGATCACCTCCAGCACCGCCTCCGCCTGGGTCAGGTCGAGGCGTCCGGACAGAAAGGCCCGCAGGGTGAACTCGCCGGGCTGGGCCAGGCGCGCCCCCTGTTCCAGGACCAGGCTCAGAATCCGCGCCAGCACCCCGTAGCCGGAGTGGCAGTTGATTTCCACCACGTCTTGCCGGGTGTAGGTGTGGGGGGCGGCCATGAAAGTGAGCAGCACTTCGTCTATGACCTCCCCCTGGGAATCGACAATGTGGCCCAGGTAGAGGCGGTGGGATTGCCAAATCAGGCGAGGACGGTGGGGGCGGAAGATGGTCCGGGCGATGGCGGCCGCGTTCGGACCGCTGAGGCGCACCATGCCGATGCCGGCCTCACCCGGAGGGGTGGAGACAGCCGCGATGGTGTCAGCTATGGCTATACCAGTCATTTAGAACTAACCCAGGTTTAGGTGCGAGACTTTCAATAAACAATCAGCTTCTCTTAGCAATAACAATTACTCCTGAACTGACTTCCATCTTGGTAATAAAACTAACCATCGCCGCCAGATTATAGGCTGCTTTACTGACGGCCGACATTGTTTTCCCTCTTTCTCGATATATTACTTTAATTATTTTATAACCGGCCTTCTCAAGCATTATTTTAAAGGCTTTGAGTCCGAAGTTATATTTCCCGGTCCCGAATATCGAAGTAATATCTATTCCGAGTCGGCAGAACAGGTCTAGAAGAAGGCCGCGATTGGTAATCCGGGCGATAATGACCCCATCCTCTTTCAAATAACCTTTAGCAGTATTTAAGACTTCATATGGATCTTTAAAATAACATAGGCTGTCAATAAAATAAATTATATCAAAATTAATTTCTTTAGGAATATCGGCAACATATTTAAAGGTTGGGTATCCCTGATCCCCTAATCTTACCCTGAGGGAATCCAGAATTTCCACCCCATAGACATCGAAGCCGCCCTTTCTGAAAGGATTGAGCATGTGTCCAAACCCACAGCCCACATCGAGCATCCGTTTTGAGGACAACTTTACGTAATCACCAGATATTTTTAATAAATAATCGAAAAATTCCTTTCTTAGGTCAAAAAGATGACCTTCGAATTCCACATTGGCGTAGGCGGTTATGGGAACCCGGCTGAGGGCTTCATCAGGAAAGTATTTCGTCAGGAAAAAAGTCCCGCAGGTCAGACATTTCATAATCCTGACGTCCGAGACCCCTAACAATTCCAACTCCCGGACCGTATGCAATGGCGCGGAAATTGGCGCGACCCGCAGCGAATGGCAAATGTCACAATGTAACATGGGTTCCCTCAAAGAAGGCTCGGGCGGCAATTTTTGGGGCTAAGGATCAAAAAAATGGCAGGCAAAAACGGCGCGGCTGCGGCGACGCACGACCCCGACTTCAGCCCTTGTCGGCTGATCGAAGACGAACCGGAAACCGCGGCGCAAGAGGGGGATCAGGCCGGCCCCGCGGCGTCCTCCTGGCCTTCCTTCTTCTTGACGGGGGCAATGACCACTTTCTTGTAAAGGCCTTCTCCCCGGCTGGTGGTCTTCAAATCTTTGTCGCCCTGGAGGGCCATGTGGATGATGCGGCGGTCGTAAGGGTTCATGGGATTCAAGGTGATGGGCTTGCCGCTCTTTTTCACCTTCTCCCCGTACTTCTGGGCCAGCAGGGCCAAAGCCTCGTTGTGCCGGGCCCGGTAGGCTTCCACGTCAATGGCGATGCGCACCTTGCGGCGGCTCTTTTTGGCCAGCATCTTGGTGGCCAGGTATTGCAGGGCGTCCAGGGTCTGGCCCTGTTTGCCGATGAGCAGGCCGGCGTCGCCGGTCTCGATGCGCAGATTGATGCGGTCGTCCTCCATCTGGGCGCTGACCGCGGCCTTCTCCTGCATCTTCTCCAGCAGGTTCTCCAGGAGTTCCTTGGCCCAAGTCAGCAAGTCTTCTTCCGGCTCTTCCCTGAGGGCGGCGCGAATCTTGGCTTTGCGGCCCCCCAGGCCGAACAGGCCGGAGGACCCCACCGAGACGATCTCTATCTCCAATTGCTCCGAAGACACCTGAAAATGAGCGCAAGCCAGTTCGATGGCCTCTTCGGTGTTTTTTCCTTCAAACTCCTGAAACTCCATCAATCCGTCCCCTGAAACCTAGGTGAGGTACTTGTTGGTATAGTGTTGTTGGACGATGGAAAGCACGTTGTTCACCAGCCAATAGATCACCAGGCCGGAGGCGAAGTTCAAAAACATGAAGGTGAAAATCAGGGGCAAAAACATCATCATCTTGGCCTGGGCCGGGTCCCCGGTGGACGGCGTCATCTTCTGCTGAATGAACATGGTGGCCCCCATGACGATGGGGGTGATGAGCAGAGGATCTTTGGTGGACAGGTCCGCCAGCCAGACGATGTCGGTAAACGGCAAAGTGGGCAGAAAGGAGGCGTGCCGCAGTTCGATGGCATACCCGAGGACGTTGTACAGGGCGATGAATACCGGCAGTTGGATCACCATGGGCAGGCAGCCGGCCAGGGGGTTGACCTTGAAGGTCCGGTAGAGGGCCATGAGCTCCTTGTTCATGGTCTCCTTGTCGTCTTTGTATTTCTCCCGGAGCTTGGCCACCTTGGGCTGGAGCTTCTGCATGTCCTTCATGGACTTGTAGCTTTTATGGTTGGGATAGAAGAAGAGGATGCGGATCAGGATGGTGAGGATGACGATGTCCCAACCGTAATTATGGGTGAAGCGGTTAAAGAATCTCAGCACGTGGAGCAGGGGCTTGCCCAGAAAATCGAACCAGCCGAAATTGACGATGCGGTCCAGACCCAAAGACTGCAAATCTTTCAGGTCCTTGGGCCCGAAATAGAGGGCGTAGGCCAACCCGGCCTCCTGGCCGGGGGCCAGGTTCTCCACCGGGGTCCGGACGCTGGCCACCATGGGGCCCGGCGGGGTCTCTTGCAGATGCACCGAGGATTTGGCAGCCGTTTCCGGCACGATGGCCGTGAGGAAATAACCCTCATCCAGGCCGGCCCAGTCAATCTTGCCGCTGAAGGTCATGGGCTTCTTAACGTCGCCGCTTTTGATCTCTTCCCATTTATTATTGACTGAGCCGTTGTAGCCCAGGAAGTGGAAGCGGGAAGCGTCCTCGCCGGTGAAATTCTGAGTGAGGTCCAGGGCGAGCTGTCCGCTCAGGGTCTGGCCGGTGTGGTTGGCGACCTGCGCCGCCAGCTTGAAGTCGTAGCTGTTGGCCTTAAAGGTGAAAGTCTTGACGATGGTCAGACCTTCCGGGCTGACGCCGGTGAACTTCAGGGTCCCCTGGTCCTCGCCTTTCAGGGTCAGTTGCGGCTGGGAGGCTTCATAAACCAGAGTGCCGGGCAAGGACAGCCCTGGCCCCGGCCCGCTGAGAGCCAGGGGGTAGTCCTGTCCGGGGCCGGGGCGCACCAGGTCCTTGTCCTTGGTATTATTGTGATTGGGTGCGTAATAGCGCTCCAACTCAAAACTGAACCAGGACCCGAGGGAAAACTTGGAGATGATGGTGAAGGGCAGGCTCTCCAGATACTTCTTCAGCCGGAAGCTTTTCAGGCGGGCGCCGGCTTCGGTGAACACCGCCCGATACAAGGGGGTCTCCACCACGATGTCCCGGGCCGGGCGGGCCGCAGCCGCACCGGGCTTAGCTGCCGGAGCGAGCGCGGTCGCCGGCGCCGGGGTCGGCGGGGCGGCCGGCGAGGCCGGTTGCGCCTGCTTAGGCGCCTGAGTTTCCTTGGTCGGCAGGGTCAAGGGACCCCGGGTCTTTTCCCCGACGTACATAAAGACCAGAAAGACCACAAAACTCAACGCGAGGGCTATTATCGCCCGTTTTTCCATGCAAGACTCCTAGGGCACCGGGTCCCATCCCCCGGAATGAAATGGATGGCAGCGCAACAGGCGCCGCAGGCTCAGGTAAAGCCCTCGCCGCCAGCCGTGGCGGGCCAGGGCCTCGGCGGCGTAATGGGAGCAGGTGGGGGCGAACCGGCAGCAACTGGGGAACAGGGGCGAAATCAGCAACTGATAGGCCCGGATGAGCCACAGCGCCACTTTAATCACGGCCGGCCCCCTTGATCGGAGCAATCAGCAGGCGGCCCAATTCCTCGGCTACCTGAAGGTAATTCAACTCTTCGGCTCCCTTTTTGGCCATGATCACCAGGTCCTGGGAGGGCAGACGGCTTTTATGGCGCCGGAAAAATTCCCGCAGCAGCCGTTTCATGCGGTTGCGCCGGGCGGCTTTGCCGAAACGGCGGGTCACCACCAGCCCCAGGCGGGGCGCCGGGGTTTCCGCCGGGGCCAAGGTGACCCCGAAATGGCGCGAGTGTAGCCGTCTCCCCTGGGCCTGGACCCGGAGATAGTCGCGGCGACGGCGGAGCCGGTCCGCCTGGGTGAAACGGGCGGTCCCTTCGACGGTTGGAGTCGTAACAGGAGCAGGGCGCCGGTCGACGGTATTCGAGGTAAGGCTCAGGAGCATGCCCCAGGCGTTAAACCGACAGGCGTTTCCGGCCCTTGGCCCGCCGGCGCTTGATCACCTGGCGGCCGCCCCGGGTGCTCATCCGCTCCAGGAAGCCGTGGGTCCTGGACCGGCGCAGATTATGCGGCTGATAAGTCCGTTTTGACATGAATTCATCCTTAACCCTAGTCTATTTCCAAACATTTTATAAAACATTTCTAAGCCCTTTTGTCAAGGGAGCGCCGGGATTTTCCGGCGAAGGCG
>CAZOCQ010000109.1:0-10260 GCA_964578335.1 uncultured Desulfobacca sp. | reverse complement strand
GCCCCGTCGATTCCTCCAGCACTACCCGGTAAACCACCCCCGGCGGCAGTTTGTTTTCCGCCACGCAGGCGATGGTGCAGGCATGGCAGCCGATGCACTTGGCGATGTCAATCACCATGCCCCACTTGATGTCTTCCGGTTTCTTCTTCAAGGCCCGCTTGAGGTCCCGCTGCATGCGGACCAAGGGGTCTTCTGTGGGTAAATCTTTTGCCATGAGGGCCTCCTTTTATGGCATGAAAATCTTCTAACTACCTTCACTTACCGGCTGGCCATGGCGGCCGTTGCCGGATTTCACCTTGCCCAGGGCCTTGGTCAACTCCAGGGCCACTCCCAGCCCTTCCTTGGTCTCTTTGCCCATCATCCGGAACATCATGCCGAAGGGACCCACCGGGCTGGCTTCCTCCAGGTTCACCTGAGCCGGCACGTCCGAAATCCGGTCCAGGAAATCGATAACCCGAGGATCGGCGAACTTCTTGACCATGCCGTGCATGCGCACAAAGCCGTCGCCGATGGAGGCGATATCTTCAGGGGTGAAAACCGAAGCGAGTTTGGCGTACATATCCACCACGGCCTCCACGGATTGGATGACCACCGGGTCGGCGAACTTCTTGACGATGCCGTGCATGCGCACGAAGCCGTCGCCGATCACCTCGATGTCCTCGGATGTATAGGCCGTGGCGAGCTTGCCGTACATGTTGAGGATGGCCGAATTGATGCGGAATATCCCTTTCTGCTCCAAATCATCCAGTTTGTCGATGAGATGGGGCACCGCCAGCTTCAACAGCGGCTCCATGTCGTGCCACCAGTCGATGAGGTTTTCCATTTGCTCCAGGGACCAGGCAATATGCCGGAAACTGAGGAGGAGCCTTTTGAACAACGCCAGGAGATCCTCTAGTTGGAAGCCCGTCTCCACTTCCGCCAGTTCCTCAGTGAGCATACTGACGCCGGGGCCCGTCAAGAGCGACAGGTCCCGCCCCAGGTCGCTCATGCTCTCCCAGGTGCGGCCGAAATTTCCCAGTTGAGCCTCGAAGGCTGCGCCCCGGTCCAGTTTTTCCTCAATCTTGGTCAGACGCTCCAGGATCTGTTCTTCCACGCTCATGGCCGTCTCCTTTGCCGGAGCGGCATTTCGATGTCGGGAGAGAGGATGCCCCGGATCTTGCCGGCCAGGACGAACTGGGACTCCAGAGGCAGGTGGCTGCCCTTGAGCATCAGGTTGAAATAGACCCAGCGGAACATCATCTTACCGACGTAGTTGGAAAAGGTGACCCCCAGCAGGTCGAGGGGGCCAATGCCCGGGAAGGGGAATTTGCCCGGCAGCGGTTCGATTTTGTAATTAAAGTCGAGAAGGGACCCCTTCTCGTAACCCGTAACCACCATTCAGGTGGCGTGGCCGTCATAGTCCGGCCGGGGCGGCTGCCCGTCGATCTCCCGCATCAGGTTGTCCGCCACCACGTCGGCCTCATAGTGGGCCACGGCCCCGGCCTTGGAAGTGGGGACGTTGGCGGCGTCGCCGATGACGTAGATGGCGTCGTAATTCTTGGTCTTCAGGGTGAAATGATCGGTGTCCATGTAACCCATGGGGTCGCCCATGCCGCTGTCAATGATGCACTGGGCCCCGAAATTCGGGGGGATGGAGACCAGCAGGTCATAAGGGACTTCTTCGCCGCCGTAGGACTTGATGACCTTTTTCTCCGAGTCCACCTGGGCCAACTGGAAGTTGGGCGTCACCTTGATGTTCTTTTCCTTGCAGATATTGCCCAGGATTTCGGCGGCCACCGGTTTGGTGAAAGCCGCGGAAAGGGGCGTCACCAGCTCAATCTCGATCTTGTCCCGGACTCCGTTGACGTCAAAGAACCAGTCCGACATGAAGCAATACTCCAGGGGGGCCACCGGGCATTTGAAGGGCAGCTCGGCGATGTTCACCACCACCCGGCCCTTGTCGAAGTACTTCATTTTTTCCCGGAGAGCCAGGGCGCCTTCCAGGGTATAAAAATTATGGATGTCCTGCCCCCAGCCGTCGATCAGGCCCTCCACCTCTTCCGGGACGATCCGGCAACCGGTGGCGATCACCAGAAAGTCATAGGAAAAGGTGCCCCGCTTGGTCTTGACTTCCTTCTTGTCCGGGTCGATCCCGAGGATCTCATCCAGCACCAGGTTGACTCCGGGTGGGACGAACTTGGTCTTGGGTTTGATGCAGTCTTCCTTGGTGTAGATGCCGAAGGGAATGAACAGCCACCCCGGCTGGTAGTGGTGCTGCCAGTCTTTGTCGATAACCGTGATTTGCCATTGGGACTCGGGCAATCTCTGGCGCATCTTGGTGGCGATGATGGTGCCGCCCGTCCCATGCCCTAAGACAACCAGTTTTTTCATTTTCATGGCCTCCCTGTCGGTTTTCGGTCCAATTGCTTTCCCCCAGCAGTCTTATTCACTTAGGTGGCTGGGGGGTGGTCACCTGTTCAGAAATGCTCCACAACCAGTAGAGCAGTTCCTCATGATCCAACGGTTTGGCCAGGCAGGCATAAATATGGGACCGGATCGCTTCCTGCAAATCGGGGTGATGGGAGGCGCTGGAAAGGGCCAGGATGAAGACCCCCGGTTGCCGTTTTTTGATATTACGGAAGAAGGCATTGTCCACCACCGCCTGGTCCAAATCCACCAGCAGCACTTTTGCCGAAGTTCCCCCGATTTGCTCATGCAGGTCTGCAAAGGAGTCCAAGGCAACCGCGGGGTAATCGGAGGCCCGCAGCAATTCACTGATCTCCCGGGCCTGTTCCTTGTCGGTAGCCAAAACTGCCACAACCGGCTTTACCATTCCCGGCCTCGATTTCCAGGTCGTTAAAGTGCTGCCCAAACTTAAAGCAAATCTGATACCAAGTGGCCGCGCCCCCCCCGGGAGGGGAAGTCAGGGGCGCCGGGGTCGGCGGAAATTCGGGGAAATCCTTTAAATCTGGGAGCAGAAGGGAATCGGGGGAGGTCCGGGTCAATTATCTGAGGTAGGGAAGCAGAGGGGGGAGGAAAGTCGGCCTGCCGCCAGGAAAGGACAAGCACCGCGCACTACTCGGCTATTTTTAACAAATTCAAATAGTTTAATGTGCGCAAAAATTGAGCACATTAATGACCGTTGCGCAGTGAACGCCGCTTTAACCGGTGCAACTTGTCTGAAACAGCTTGGGGAAGAAACCCTCAGTGGGTCACAGGTTTGGCCGGGCCCAGGTTATGACGCCGCAGGATGGCGTACAGGGTATTGCGGCTGATGCCGAGCTTGCGGGCCGCCAGCTTCTTGTTCCAGCCGCATTCCTCCAGGACCTGTATGACGTGCTGGAGTTCCCGCTCCGCCTTGGTGGCCGGCGTCCCCATTTCCTGGCGCAAGGCCGAGGGCAAGTCCCAGACCTCCACCTGGCCGCCCTTGGTGAGAACTACGGCGTGTTCGATGGAGTTTTCCAACTCCCGCACGTTTCCCGGCCAGGGGTATTCCAGGAGCAGCCGCATGGCCTCCGAACTGAAACCCTGCAGCGCCTTTCCCTGCTCGCCGGCGAAGCGCTGCAAAAAGTGCAGGGAGAGCATGGGGATGTCGTTGCGCCGCGCCCGCAGCGGCGGGAGCATAATGGGGATCACATTGAGGCGGTAGTACAGGTCCTCTCTAAAGTTGCCTTTCTTAACTTCCTGGAGCAAGTCCTTGTTGGTGGCGGCCAGGATACGCACGTCCACGCTCAAGGAGGTTTCTCCCCCCACCCGCTCGAATTTGCGGGTCTGGAGCACCCGCAGCAGTTTAATCTGGGCCGGGAGAGGAATTTCACCGATCTCATCCAGGAACACCGTGCCGCCGTTGGCCTGTTCAAAGCGTCCCGGCTTTTGGCGCGTCGCCCCGGTAAAAGCTCCCTTTTCGTGTCCGAAGAGTTCGCTTTCCAGCAATGTCGCCGGGTAGGCCGAACAGTTGATCACCACAAAGGGCTTGTCCTGGCGCGGACTGAGACGGTGGATGGCGCGCGCCACCAGTTCCTTGCCGGTGCCGCTCTCCCCCTGGATCAGCACGGTGGCGTCGGAGGCGGCCACGTCTTCGATGAGCTTGTAAACCACTTGCATCTTGGGGTCTTTGCCGATGATTTCGCCGAAGCCCGCCTGGGCCTCCACCCGGCCTTTGAGGCTGCCCATCTCTTCTTCATGCAGAACGGCCCTTCCCAAGGCCCCGGCGTTCTGTTTCAGGATCAGCTCCACCCACTGAATCTGCTCGAGGCTGCCGTGGACCCCTTCCGGGCAGGCGATGAGGGCGGCGCCGCGGATGTGGTTGTCCGTGAAGGGAATGAGGACCTGAGACTCGGCGGGGGCAAAGCCGGGAGCGATGGCCGGAAGTTTGGGGGAGCCTTTCCGGGGGAATTTGCCGGCAGTGGCATCCGCCAGGGCAGTCTGGATCGGCTTGACCAACTGGGGATCCCGGAAGACGCCGACGCCCTGGCCCTCCGACAACACAAAGACCGTATCCTGGGAGCCGTTTAAGACCATAAGGAAAACATGGGGGCAGGGGAGGGTGTCCCGGAGCTTTTTCAGCAGAAAAGCGCCCATCTCCTCCAGGGTGTAAAGCGCGCCCACCTCCTGCACGATCTGGCAGGCAGTGCGGGCCTGGCCGTAGGCCCCCTCCAGTTCCAGGGTCTGCTCTTCCAGGCGGCGGGTATAGTCCTCCTGCCGGGCCACCATCTGGTTGAAGGACGCCGACAAGGCGGCAATCTCATCCTGGCCTTTCACTTCCACCCGGACCCCCGGCTCTCCCCGGTCAATCTCTCGGGTGGCCGCCACCAGCGCCGCCAGCGGCCTGGTGATGCGCCGGACAAATAGCAGACCTCCCAATAACGCCAATACCAGAAGCCCCAGGGTTATCAGACCGATCTCTCCCCAAAGCTTGGCCAACTGGCTCCGGTAGTGGCTTTCGGAAAATCCCAGCCGCAAGATGCCCGCCTTGCCTTCGAAGATCGGCCAGGCGGAATCCAGATAACGCTCCCCCTGTGGCGAGACTACCCGCCGAAAGCCGGGCTGAGACGGAGAAAGGGGCTGATTGGCGGCCAACAGGCCGGTCGGCGGACCCCCGTCGAAAGTGTGGGCCAATACCTGGCCGTCCTTCAGAATGAACAGATAGGCCAGGGCCGGGTGAATGCGCCGCTGTTGGTCCAGCATCTTCTGAAGCCCCACCAGGTCGTTGATTAAAACCCGGTCGGCGGCGTCCAGGGCGATGCCATGGGCCAGGTTCTCGGACTGGCCCACCATCTCCTGACGCAAGGCGCCGCTGTATCTCTGGGTGACGATGCCGGCAATGGCTAAACCGGTCAGGATGACAATGGCTGAAATGGTGGCCAGCAGCTTACTTTTGAGGCTCAACAGCATGCGGCTTCCTCTCGAGTAGGGCCAGGCGCCGGTGCATGGACCGGATGGAATCATACCACTCTTCCTGCAAAGGAAGGAAGCGGTCGATCAAGAGCTCGGACAGGATTTTTTTGCCCTCCGGGTCCTGGTGCATGCTTAACAAGACCTGTTGCAGCCGCTTTCCCTCTGCCGCCGGCAGGTGCCGGGAGGCCACCAGGGGTGGGATGCCATAGGCTTGGGACTTTTTAATGATTCGGGTTTTTGAAGTGAACACGGGATTGGTGGCCTGAAAATACTCCCATACCAGACCATCCACCGCCGCGCCCGCCACCAGCCCCCGGGCCACCGCCAGGATGGAATTGTCATGGCTGTAAGTGTAAATGACTTGCTTAAAAAAGGTCTCAGGCCGTTGGTCCAATTCTGCCAGCCAGAAGGTGGGGACCAGCCTGCCGGTGTTGGAATCCGGGTCGGTGAAGGCAAAGGTCTGACCCTTCAGGTCCTGAAGCCGGTGAAAGGGGCTGCTCCGGTTGACAATCAAATAAGCCTGATAGGAAGTGCTCCCCTGCACCTCCGGGACGGCCAGAGGCACTAAACCATAGCGGTCCCTGGCCGAGGCGTAGGGACCCGAGCAAATGAAGGCCAGATCGATCTCCCCTTTTCCCAGAAGCTCATTAATCTCCTCATAGGTCTTGCGTTGCACAAATTCCAGGTCTTTCCCGGACTTCTGGGCCAGATAGGCCAGGAGCTGGCGGTAGTGGATGAAGGTCTCCCGGGGCGAGATCATGGCCGCCACCGCGCCCCGCAGGGTGCCTGACTCGCCGGCGTGCGGCGCTGGCCGGGCCAGGGGCAGGGTCTTGGCAAAGTCCACCGTGACCTGATCCGGGTCGGAGCCGCAGCCGCCGGCCCCCAGGACCAGCCAGGCGATGAGACAGACTGCGCCAAACCTGAGGATCAGGGCGGGCCATCGTTTGTTAAAGGCGCTTGGCGGAGCAGGCATAACCCGGAACTTGGCGGCGAACTTGGCAGCGGTCGAAGGTTTCCAAGCCCTCACCAGGTATTTTTTATCCAATATAAGTTGACCGGAACAAATTCTCAAGCCGCTTTCGCCAATCGGCCCGGGCGGCCATGGATTTTTTTCCGGTGAAGCCGTCCTACTCCCCGACGGCGATCTCCACGGCCCGGTAAGGACACACCGGCAGACAGAGCTCGCAGGCGATGCACTTTTCCCGGTCAAACCCCACCCGCATGGTGGCGCGGTCCAGCTGCAGGGCATGGGTGGGGCAGGGAGCCAGACAGGCGGTGCAGTGGATGCAGCGGTCTTCCCGCCACCTGACTTCCTCCGCCAGGAATTCCACCTCCACCCCCAAATCCCTTAGAAAGTTCAGACCGGCTTGCACCCGGGCCTTATCTCCGTTCAGCTCCACCACCATGTTGCCCCATTCCTTGGGGGTGATGCGGGCCCTCAAAATGTTGACTCGCAGCCCCTGTTCGGCGATCAGCCGGTAGGTGATGGGCTGATCAATGAGATGGGGCGGGAAATTGAGCACCACTTTCTTTTTCGACATGGTCATATCCTTCTCAGCAACGATAAGCTGTCATTGATTAACCGGCCCGCTGCAAGCCTTCCCAGGGCCTTTCCGGCAGCGGCTTGAACCGGTAGCCGGAAGCAGCCTCCGGCAGCGGCGCCACCGGTTCGCTGAGGAGAAAGGTCCCGGCTTCGATCCAGGCCTTCAGGATCAGGGCGACCTCCCGGGCCCGGGCATAGGAAGAAAGCCCGGCAGTGATCACCTTCTTGCCGTTGACGGTGATCTCCCCGGACTTGAGCTGGGCCACCGTCACTTCCGCCAGGATCTCCGGCTTGCCGTTTGGGTAGGCCTCGCTGTAATCCACCACCGGCGCGGTGATATTGGCGTCGGTCACCGCGGTGCCGGCCAGAATCTCTTCGTTCAAAATGGGGATGGGGAGGCCCAGGCCCACGGCCAGGGTGACTCCGTAGCCCGTGAAGGAGGCGCCCCGGAGCCATTGGGAACTCATGCGCTTCAAATCCCCGGTCACCGCCAGGGTGCCGGCCGGCACCTGGGGCAGGCCCAGTTCGGAGCGGCGCACCCCGGGGTTGTGTTGGGTGCCGTGGCTCACCACGAAGCCCTCCCCGCCCCCCAGGAAGATGCGGGTGCCCACCCCCAGGGTGCGATAGTGGGGATCATTCAGGAGCGGGCTCAACTGGCCGGCGGTGCAGTAGTTGGCGTTGCGCATCCGGGGCTGGAGCACGCCCATGTAGGTGTAAATAACCCGATCCGAGAGGTTCACCGCCACGTTGTAATTCTGGTAGGCGTTACGCATATTGAAGAGCACCGCTTCGTTCAGGTCCGCCAGGCGGATCCAGGTGTCCAGGCTTCTCCGGGGATAGCAGTCGGTGCCGTAGGCCGCGGCGGTGAGGCGCACGTCCCGGCCCGCCACCAGGTCTTCGATGACGTGCCCCCCGCCGTAGGCGAACTTGCCCGGAAAGACCTTGTTGCGGGGATCATCATCCGGAATGGCGGTGGCGCCGATCAGAATGTCCACTGCGGCGAAACCGGCATAAGCCGCGACCTCGTTCAAAGTAACCTTGCCGCCGCCGATCTTGATCCTGGGGGTGGCGTGCCCCACATTGAAATAGGCCCCGGAGGAACACATGGGGGCAAAAGTCCCGGTGGTCACGACGTCCACCGCGGCCGCGGCCTGTTTCAGCCCTTTTTCCTTCACCACCTCGATAATCTCTTCGGCGGTGCAAACCACGGCCCGGCCCTGCCTGATTTTCTCATTGATTTCCTCGATGGTCTTGCTCATGATTAAACCCCCTGGGCGAAGAAAATGCCTTTGGAGAATGCGCCTCCAAATTTTGATGCAAAAGGCTATTGTTTTTATATATAGTAATTTGCTATATTATCAATAAAAAAAATTTCCCCGTCTGTATTTTCCCCGGCAATTTGCCTTGAAGCGGGGCCGCAAGGAGTTCAGACAGTCATGGAAGCCAGCGCCCAGCAAGAAGTGGAGCAGTGCAAAAGCGAAGTGGAAACCGGCCAAACCTTCCGGCAGGAGATTCCCGAGGTCGTCCGGGAGCTGGCGGAGTCCTGCCGCCGCCCGGACTGTTTCGCCCACGTGGGTCCGGAGCCCATTCCCTCCCGGGAGGCGGTGATCGCCATCATCCGCCGGGTCTTCAGCCTCCTCTACCCCGGCTACTTCAGCCACCAGCCGGTGGATACGGTGAATTTAAACTTTTATCTGGGCCAGGAGGCGGTGGCCGTTTTTGAGGAGCTTTCCCAACAAGCAACCCTGGCTTTCCGCCACGAGTGTCTGCGCTACGGGCTGCCCTGCATTCGCTGCCAGGAGAAGGGGCAAGAAGAAGCCCTCCGTTTCCTGCGGGCCCTGCCGGACCTCAGGGCCGTCCTGGCCACGGATGTCAAGGCCGCCTACCAGGGGGACCCCGCGGCCAAGAGCCATGATGAGGTCATCTTCAGCTATCCCGGCCTCTGCGCGGTCACGGTCTACCGAGCGGCCCACCAGCTCCTCCGGCAGGGCGTGCCCCTCCTGCCCCGCATCATGACGGAGTTCGCCCACAGCTTAACCGGCATTGACATCCACCCCGGAGCGCAGATCGGTGAGAGTTTTTTCATTGATCACGGCACCGGGGTGGTGATCGGCGAGACCACGGAGATCGGCCGCCGGGTGCGGCTTTACCAGGGGGTGACCCTGGGAGCCCTGTCTCTGCCGCCGGAGCAGGTGGAGTCCCTCAGGAGTAAAAAACGCCATCCCACCGTGGAGGACGACGTCATCATTTATTCCGGGGCCACCATCCTCGGGGGGGACACGGTGATCGGCGCCCGGGCCGTGATCGGCGGCAACGTCTGGCTCACCGAGTCGGTGCCCCCGGATACCAAGGTGTTTTTGAAAAAGCCCGAACTGGTATTCCGGGCCAATCACAACAAAGGAGACCGGGGTCAAACCCGGGGCAAATGAGCCATGGCCCGCATTTTTCCCCGCCTTATCGATGCCGTGGGCGCTACTCCCCTGGTGCGCCTGGAAGCCCTCACCCGGGGACTGTCCGCCACGGTGCTGGTCAAACTGGAATCCATGAATCCCCTGGGGAGCGTCAAGGACCGCATCGGCGTCGCCATGCTCCTGGCGGCCGAGAGACAGGGCCGGCTCCGTCCCGGCGCCCTGATCGTGGAGCCCACCAGCGGCAACACCGGCATCGCCCTCGCCTTTGCCTGCGCCGTGCGGGGTTACCGCCTCCTTTTGACCATGCCGGAGACCATGAGCCTGGAGAGGCGCAAGCTCCTGAAGCATCTGGGCGCCGAAGTGGTCCTGACTCCGGGGACTCAGGGGATGACCGGCGCGGTGCAGCGGGCCCGGGAAATTGCCGCGGAGACTCCGGGCGCCTATATGCCGGACCAGTTCAGCAACCCGGCCAATCCCGAGATTCATCGCCGCACCACGGCAGAGGAAATTTGGCGGGACACGGACGGGCAGGTGGACTTACTGGTGGCCGGAGTGGGCACGGGGGGAACCATTACCGGGGTGGCGGAGGTCATCAAGGCCCGCAAGCCTGCCTTTCAAGCGGTGGCCGTGGAGCCCGCGGCCTCCCCGGTGCTCTCCGGCGGCCAGCCGGGACCGCATGGCATTCAGGGCATCGGGGCAGGGTTCGTTCCCCAGGTGTTGAATCGCCAGATCATCGATGAAGTCATGACGATAGCCGATGCGGAAGCTCTGGAAACGGCGCGGCAACTTGCCAAACGAGAAGGCATCCTCTGCGGCATTTCCTCCGGGGCCGCGGTTTGCGCCGCCCTCAGCCTGGCCCGCCGTCCCGGTTTCCGCGGCAAACAGATCGTCGCCATCCTTCCCAGCACCGGGGAGCGGTATCTGAGCACC
>CAZOCQ010000108.1:0-10264 GCA_964578335.1 uncultured Desulfobacca sp. | reverse complement strand
AGAAGCCCCGGCTTTTGGCGATTTCCTCGAATAAGGGGTGGACCTCCACCAGTTCGGTGCCCTCCAGGACCCGGCGGACAAAGGAGACTGCGAACAGCGGCTCGATGCCGGAGGAGCAGCCGGAGATGATGCTGATGGTGCCGGTGGGCGCGATGGTGGTGGTGGTGGCGTTGCGCATGCGGCCCAGGCCGTTGCCCTCGAACTTGCTGCCGGCGTAGGCCGGGAAGTTGCCCCGGGTGTCGGCCAGGCGGGCCGAGGCCAGCCGCGACTCATCCCGGATGAAGGCCATGACCCGTTCGGCCACGGCCACGGCTTCATCGGAGTTGTACTGAATCCCGAGTTTTAAGAGCAGGTCGGCAAAGCCCATGACCCCCAGGCCGATCTTGCGGGTCTGGCGGGTTTGCTCCCCGATCTCCGGGAGCGGAAATTTGTTGGCGTCAATGACGTTGTCCAGAAAGTGGACCGCGGTGTGCACCAGGTCGGCCAGGGCCGGGTAGTCGATGGCGCCGTCTTTGGCCACCGCGGCCAGGTTAAGCGAGCCCAGATTGCAGGACTCGTAGGGCAGCAGGGGCTGCTCGCCGCAGGGGTTGGTGGCCTCGATGTCGCCCAGGTGGGGCACCGGGTTGTCCCGGTTGAGGGCGTCCAGGAAGATGATGCCGGGTTCGCCGGTGGACCAGGCGCTCTGGACGATGAGGTCGAAAAGCGCCGCGGCCTTGACCTGCTTCACCTCTTTGCCGCTCCGGGGGTTGACCAGGGGAAAGAGCCGGTCCTCGGCCACCGCCTCCATGAAGGCGTCGGTCAGGCCCACCGAGATGTTGAAGTTGGTGAGGCGCTTGGTGTCGTTCTTACAGGTGATGAACTTTTCGATATCCGGGTGGTCCACCCTGAGGATGCCCATGTTGGCGCCCCGGCGGGTGCCGCCCTGCTTGATGGTTTCGGTGGCCACGTCGAAGATGTTCATGAAGGAAATGGGGCCGGAGGCCACGCCCTTGGTGGACATCACCGGGTCGTTGGCCGGGCGGATGCGGGAGAAACTGAAGCCCGTGCCGCCGCCGGACTTGTGAATCAGGGCGGTCTGCTTGACCGCGTCGAAAATGGACTCGATGTCGTCCTCCACCGGCAGCACGAAGCAGGCGGAGAGCTGGCCCAGCTCCCGCCCGGCGTTCATCAGGGTCGGGGAGTTGGGCATGAAGCTGAGGGACGCGATCATGTCGTAGAACTTCCGGGCGGTGGCCGCCACGTCCGCCTCCGGGTCGTAGATGCGGTCGATCTCGGCGATGGTGTCCGCCACCCGGCGGAACATCTCCTGGGCCCCTTCCGTGGGCTCGCCTTTGTCGTCCTTTTTGAGGTAGCGTTTTTTCAGGACGACCACGGCGTTGGCGGACAACGACAATTCCCCGGCGATTTCCCTGGCTTCACCCTGCAGCATCATTTCCTCCTGAAATTAGTGGGTTCCGATTTTGGGCTGAATTTGCAATATGTTGTATTTTCGTTGACATTAAGATACTACATCTTGGGATATAGTCAAGGGAAATCAGGCCAGATCTGGGGGGTTGGGCAAAGGTAAAATCGCCTTGGATAGCGTCTGCATGGGGTTCCCCGGGGGGCGGAGCGCACCAACCTTGCGCAAGCTCATTTTTTCTAAGGTTTTCGCCCATCGCCGGGTTTTGGGAAGCTGCATAAATACTATACATATAGATAGTATAACTTAGTGCGAGGCTAAAAGATAGGGGGTGAGGCCTCAAAATGACCAGGCGGCGAAGCCGGAGCTTCGCCGGAAAACGGCGTTCCCAAGCGGAGCTTGGGAACGAGATGAGGCTGGAGCTTGGGAACGGATGAGAGCATACGCGCCAACCCGCCCCGCCAATTCATTTGCCTTTTGGGGCCAGCTGGGGTATAAATTCCGTCAATACCCTTGCGAAACCAGGAGTAACATTGAGTAAAAAAGAAATCGGCATCCTGGGCACCGGGGCCTATCTCCCGGAGGCGGTGCTCACCAACTTCGACCTGGAAAAGATGGTGGACACCACGGATGCCTGGATTGTGGAACGGAGCGGCATCCGGGAGCGGCGCATCCTGGCGCCGGAAGAAGATACGGTGAGCATGGGAGTGCAAGCGGCCCGCCAGGCCCTGGAAAACTCCGGGATTGATCCGGAGCGGATCAGCTACCTCATCCTGGCCACCAATACTCCGACCCATTTCTTTCCGGCCTGCGCCATCCAGGTGCAGGAGGAACTGGGCCTGGGCGGCAAGGCCGCGGCTTTCGACCTCCAGGCCGGCTGCACCGGTTTCAACTATGCCCTGTACGTGGCTGAACGCCTGGTGGCGCCGGAAGGCAAATACGCCCTGGTCATCGGCTCGGACGCCTGCTCCCGCTTCACCGACTGGAGCAACCGGGCCACCTGTCTGCTCTTCGGCGACGGGGCCGGCGCGGTGGTCATCGGTCCTAGCCGGCGAAACCGGATCATCTCCGCCTTCATCGCCTCCCAGCTCAACACCAAGCTCTTCTGCGAAACCGAATTAAATAAGGAAGTAAGCCCTTTCCAGCCGCAGCCGCCCCACAGCGCCAAGCATTATTTACAGATGGACGGGCCGGAGATTTTCAAGTTCGCGGTGAACGCGGTGAAGATTTCCATTCCCCGCATCCTGGAGATGGCCGGGTTGACTAGGGACGACATCGATTTTCTTATCCTGCATCAAGCCAACTACCGCATCCTGGACGCCGGGGCCCGTTTCGCCAAGGTGCCCATGGAAAAGGTTTACGTCAACGTGGACCGCTACGGCAACACCTCGGCGGCCTCGGTGCCCATCGCTTTGCACGAGGCCCTGGAGGAGGGCAAGATCAAGGACGGCGACAAGGTGCTGCTCATCAGCTTCGGGGCCGGGGCCACCTGGGGGGCCACCCTGGTGCAGTGGGGGGAGGAGAGGCAGTAGTCAGTGGTCAGTGATCAGTAAAGATAGTGGTCAGCTATCAGCTTTCAGCAGTCAGCTTAAAAACTATTCGGGATCAAACAGGGGGGTGAGCAATCACGCCCTTATTTTTTGGGGTGGCCATCGCAAAAGAAAGGGCGGTTCGAGAACCGCCCCTACGTTTAGTTTTTAGGCTTTTACTGACCACTGACTACTGACTACTGGCCACTGCCTTTACATAATCCTGATCTTCTTGCCGGATTCTGGTTCCGCCGGGGGCGCCGGCGGCGGGGTCGGCTTCTCCGGCGGTTTCGGCTTCTCGGCGGGCGGGGCCGGCTTTTCCGCCGGCGGCGCGGGTTTGCGCGGTGGCGGCTCCGCGGCCTCTTCCGGTTTCGGCTTGGCCGGTTTCGGCGGTTTGACCTCTTCCGGTTTCTTCTTGGGCGGCGGCGTCACTTCTTCCGCCGGCTTGGCGGGTTTGGGCGGTTTTTCCACCGCGGGCGGTTTTTCCGGCAGCGCCGGCCTGGCCGGCAGCGGCGGCGGCTTAATCCTTTCAGGCGGCGGCGCGGCCTCAGGCGCCGGGGCCGGGGCCGCTTCCGGCTCCGGGCCCACCGGGGTGGAGGAGAGATACCGGGAATCCACCCAGCCCAGGCGGCCGTCGCTCTTCACCCGGACCTGGAACCAATCCTCGGAGGCCCCCACCTTTTCCACCTCTTCGCCCCGCACCAGCACGGAAATCTTGGGGCAGTCCATGCCGGGGCAGGCCCGCAGATTGAGGCGGGTGGCCTTAATATAGAAGACCGGCCGCACCGCGGGGGGCGGCGGCGCCACCCGGGCCGGCGGGGGCGGCGGCAGCGGCGGCGGGGTATAAGACGGGGCGCAGCCGGTGAGGCCGAGGGTCAATCCCAGGGCCAGGACTCCGGTCCAGAGCCGGATGCGGGGGGCGGCGCCTTTCACTTAGGAGGACCCTCCGCCTTGTTCTTTGCTGTCCCTAATCTTCCAGCCGCCCGAACCCTTCTCCAGGGTGATCTTATAGCTTTGGCGCACCAGGGTGTAATCGTGGGTCTGGTGATCATAGACCTGAATATTCCAAATAATGTCGGCGGTGGCCTGGTTGTTGCCTAAGGGCTGGACATTGGAAATCCGGTACGAGACTTCCTTGATATCGTTATTCTTCCAGATCTCCAGCATCCGGTTCTCCAGACGCCCCAGATTGGGATACGAGGAAGCATAACAACTGAGCCATTTATTGATATCCTTGTTGAGATGGGCGGCCCGGATCTTTTCCGAGATCTTTTCCACCTCCAATTTCAGATTATCCTGGGGGACGGAGACGGTGCTCGGCGTCAGGGCGATGGGCGTCGGCGCCGGGATACGGCGCCAGATATAGACCACCAGCACCGCCACGATGAGGACCCCGACGAGGGAAATGAGGCGCCCGGGGCGGCGGGAGCGGCGGCGCGGCACGGCTTCAGCTCTCTTCCTGGGGTAAAACAGGGGCGGGCGCTCCGTTTCGTATTCCTCTTCCTGGGCCACCCGGGCCACCCTCAGGGGCAGGCCGCACTCGGTGCAGAATTTCTGGCCGGAGAAGGTGGGGGCGCCGCAGCGGGCGCAGCCGCGGCCCGCGGCGCTCCGGGAGCTTTTCAGCAACTGGCCGCAACGCTGACAGAAACGGTGCTCTTCTCCGTGAATTAATTGGCACTGGTCGCAATAGGGCATAGTTCATCACCGGATGATTACTAGCTTTGTCTACCATAATTCTCCCGCCAAAGCAAAGCATAATAAAACGTCAAGAGGCCGAAAAGGAAGCAATTTATGCTATAATATGAGCCAATTATACCTTAGAGTTCAGTTGGGGAGCAAATGTTAGGTCAGTTTCCCGATCAGTTCGATTACCGCGGGAGAAAAGCGCAATTCAAGAGGAAATAACTGTTTACCCTCTTGACAAAGGACTAAGCGTCCAGATATATTTTTAAGGTTCTTATCAGGAGTGTCTCAAATGAAAAGCTATACAGCCCGTAAAGGGGAGGTACCCCGGAACTGGTACGTGGTGGACGCCCAGGGCAAGGTGCTGGGCCGCCTGGCCAGCCGCATCGCCATGGTGCTCCGGGGCAAGACCAAACCGGTCTTCACCCCCCACATGGATACCGGGGATTTCGTGGTGGTGGTCAATGCCGCGCAGGTGCAACTGACCGGCAGGAAATTGGACAATAAAATCTATTATCGGCATTCCGGCTACATGGGCGGCCTCAAGGAGATTTCGGCCCGGCAGCAACTCGCCAAGAAGCCCGAAGAGGTGCTGCGCCACGCCGTCCGGGGCATGTTGCCGAAAAACAGCCTGGGAAGGCAATTGCTGAAAAAGCTGAAGATTTACGCCGGCGGGGAGCATCCCCACCAGGCCCAGCAACCGGCGGCCTTTCCTTGGGAGGATTGATGGCGGCTCCTGCTAGCATACAAGCCACCGGCAAGCGCAAAGCGGCGATCGCCCGGGTCTATCTGCGGCCCGGCAACGGCCAGATCCTGGTGAATAAGCGGAATTTCGAAGAATATTTTCCCATGGAGACCACCCGCAACCTGGTGCGCAAACCTTTGGAACTGGTCAACGCCGGCCCCGAACTGGACATCGTGGTGAACGTCAAGGGCGGCGGTATAGAAGGCCAGGCCGGCGCGGTGAAACACGCCCTGAGCCGGGCTTTGGTGGTCTTCAACCCGGAGTTGCGGGCCGTCCTGAAAAAGGCCGGCTTCCTCACCCGGGATGCCCGCATCAAAGAGCGGAAGAAATACGGCCTCCGGGGCGCCCGCCGCGGCTGCCAGTACTCCAAGCGCTAAGTTTTTCCTGAGCAGGATTGAGTCAGCCTCCGCCCTGAAAAGGGGGGAAAAGGGGAAAAGGCGAAAAGGGGAAAGGGGTTAAACCTCTTTTCATCCTTTTCACCCTTTCCCCTTTTTCCCTTTTCCCCCGGTAAATTCCAGGGCTGGACCTTATTGAAAGTGAGGTCAAACCCGTGGACAAGATCAAGGCAGCAGTTATTGGCGCCTCCGGTTACGCCGGGCTGGAGCTGGTGCGGATTTTGGCCCGCCATCCCGGCTGTGAACTGGCGGCGCTTCACTCCCTCGAATATCCGGGCCGGCCCTTTGCCGAAATTTTTCCCGCCCTGACAGGAATCGTTGAACTGCCCTTCAATGACTGCGCCCCGGAGGACTGCGCCGCCCGGGCCGAAGTGGTCTTCACCGCGGTGCCCCATAAGGCCGCCATGGGCATGATCCCCGGCCTCCTGGCCCGGGACTGCAAGGTGGTGGACTTCAGCGCCGATTTCCGCTTCAAGGACGCGGCGGTCTATGAAAAGTGGTATGAACCCCACACCGCTAAGGACCTGCTGGCCGAGGCGGTTTACGGCCTGCCGGAGCTGCACGGTTACGCGGTGAGCCGGGCCCGGCTGGTGGGCAACCCCGGCTGCTACCCCACCGGCGTCATCCTGGGGATGGCCCCCCTGGTGCAAAATAAATTGGTGCACCTCGACTCCATCATCGCCGACTGCAAGTCCGGGGTCAGCGGCGCCGGCCGCACCGCGGCGTTGGCCACCTCCTTTGGCGAAGTCAACGAGGGCTTCCGGGCTTACAAGGTGGCGGACCACCGCCACAACCCGGAGATGGAGCAGGAATTGAGCCTGCTGGCCGGCGAGCCGGTTTCGGTGACCTTCACCCCGCACCTGGCGCCCATGAGCCGGGGCATCCTGGGGACCCTCTACGCCAAACTGGTCAAGCCCCTGACCGAAGTGGAACTCCTTAATTTCTATCAGAATTTCTATGAAGGTCAGCCCTTTGTCCGGTTGCTGCCCAAGGGCGGCCTGCCCAACACCATCAACGTCCGGGGCAGCAACTACTGCGACATCGGGGTCAAGGTGGACGCGGCCCGGGGCCGGGTCATCGTCATCACGGCCATCGACAACCTGCACCGGGGCGCCGCCGGCCAGGCGGTGCACAATTTCAATCTGATGATGGGTTTTCCCGAGACCACGGGACTGGATTTGGTGCCGTTGATTCCTTAAAGCTCTGATGCAGCCTTACCGCGGATCTGCGGCCAGTATTTTTCCGACTTGTTTATATACCCTTTGGCATCCGCACTCCACTTTTCAAGGATTGATGGATTCAGATTGAAATAGAGTTTGTCGTCCACAATGCGCCAGGAGGAGGGGTCGATATCGAATTTCTTGGCCATGGCGACGCCGAAAGCGCAGTAGCCGCCGTACTGAGGCACATATTTCTCAGGGTCTGCGTTAAAGGCGTCACGGTTGGCGGTGGAAGAAAACAGGTATTTTGCACCTCCATATTCCACCGAGATATCGGAGCGACCTGGAACCGGGCGTCCTTCCGTGAAATAGGCCACCGGATCGTAGCCGCGAATTACCAAGCCGGTGGCGTCGGCGTTAACCTCCACAGATTGTCCCATATTCATTCCCTCCGAAAATGATAATGATTAGAGAATGTTCTTGGGTTAAACTTGTAAACATCAATTTTGCCCAGGTCAAGGTTCGAAAAATCGCTTCTTGAGGTAGACTGACACCAAACCTTTTGGGTTTTATTCCGCAATGCTACGTAATCTCCGCCTCCTGCTGGAATACGACGGCGCCCGCTACCACGGCTGGCAGCGCCAGAAAGGCGACCTCAGCCCGTAGGACGGGAAAGCGCCAGCGCATCCCGCCTTATGCTTTTGAATCAGCTTGACATTTTGGTGCATGGTCTATACATTTTTGACGCATGCGCACCACCTTGACCATAGATGATGATTTGCTGAAAAGGCTTAAGCAAATCGCCGCCCGCCAGAAAAAGACTCTGGCCGCCGTGGTAAACGACCTGCTGCGCCATGCCTTGGCCAACCAAGATAAGCATACCTATTACAAGTTAGAGTTGGAGGGCTGGGAGGCGGAGCCGCAACCCGGAGTGGACCTGCTGGATCGCGACCAACTGTTTGATCTTATGGACGGGCGGTGACTTTAATCGGGAGCATGCAATTTTGCTTTTACTTTTCCCCTCTTCCCCTTTTCGCCTTTTCCCCCCTGATAGTAATAGCCTTCTCCGTGTCGTCCCATGACCATGCGCAATATTGTTTTGATCCTGGAATACGATGGTTCTAATTACCACGGCTGGCAGCGCCAGAGGGGCGACCTCAGCATTCAACAAGTCCTGGAAGAAGCCCTGCAGCGCCTCACCGGGGCGCCGGTCAAGCTCATCGGCTCCGGGCGCACCGACGCCGGGGTCCACGCCCTGGGCCAGGTGGCCAGTTTCCGCACCAAGAGCGCCATCCCCCTCAAGGCCTTTCACGAGGGCCTCAACTCCATGCTGCCCCATGACATCGCGGTGCTGGAGGCCCGGGAGGCCCTGCCGGAGTTTCACGCCCGCAAGGCGGCCCTCTCCAAGACCTACGAATACCGCCTCCTCAACCGGCCCAGCCGCTCCCCCCTGCACCACCATTACGGCTGGTGGATTGCTCACAAGCTCGATTTGGAGGCCATGACCGCGGCCGCCCTGGCTCTGCCGGGGGAGCACGATTTCTCGGCCTTCCGGGCCTCCGGCAGCGGCAACCGCAACCCGGTGCGAAAGATTTTCTCAGCCCGCTGGCAGACCCACCCCGGCGGCTGGCTGCGTTTCACCATCACCGGCAACGGCTTCCTGCGGGGCATGGTTAGGAGCCTGGTGGGCACCATGGTGGAAATCGGCAAGGGCAAGTCCGAACCGGCCCTGCTGGTGGAATTGCTCAAAAGCGGCGAGCGCCGCCGGGCCGGACCCACCGCCCCGCCCCAGGGGCTGTATCTGGTGGAAGTGGTTTACTGACGGTTTTCCAGTTTTCGGATAGCTGGCATTTTTGAGTCCCTGGTCCGGTCTTGCCGGGTCATTAAAAATGATTAAATGAATAAAAATCGATTCGGGGATAAGATTCTACCGAAAACCGAAAACAGAAAACAGGAAACAGGATTTTCAACGTTATGGAAGACGAAAAACTTAAAACGGAAACTGAAAAACCGGAATTAAACATCATCCAGGCCATTGAGCTGGCCATCTCCCATGAACTGGAAGCCCGCAAGGGTTATTTGGCTCTGGCCCAGGAGAGTGACGATCCGGAACTGCAAAGGCTGCTGCGGGAGATCGCCTCTGAAGAGGCGGGCCACGAGGCCTCCCTGCGCAGCCGCCTGCGCCTCTACCAGGAGAAGCTTCTGCTGCGGGACACCATTTCCAGGTACGTCAGCCCGGAGATGTGCGAGGAGATCCTGAAAAATCCGGCCCTGCTGCAACTGGGGGGGCGGCGCCAGCCGGTGACTGTGTTGTTCGCCGATATTAAGGGGTTCACCGCCATGTCCGAGACCATGGACCCGGAGGAGGTGGTGGAAGTTCTCAATGCCTATTTCACCGAGATGGTGGACCTGGTCTTCCAGCACCAGGGGACCCTGGACAAATACGTGGGCGACGCCCTGATGGCGGTTTTCGGGGTGCCGGTGTCCGTGCCCCATGCCGCCACCCAGGCGGTGGAGTGTGCCCTGGCCATGCAGCGCCGCCTGGCCGAGATGCAGTCCCAAAAATCCACGCCCATCCAGGGGATCCGCATCGGCATCAACACCGGGGAGGCTATCGTCGGCAACATCGGCTCCACTAAGCGCATGGACTTCACCGTTATCGGCGACGCGGTGAACGTGGCGGCCCGGCTGCAGGAACTGGCCAAGGAATTGGAGGCCGACACCCTGGTGAGCGAGGCCACCTACCGGCAGGTGGAAGGCCGGTTCCGCTTCATCCCCCAGGAGCCGGTGCTTTTGCGCGGCCGTCAGGAGGCCACGGCGGTCTATCTCTTGCAGGCTTGAGCCCGGAAGGGTGGTTGCCGGGAGCTGCCGCCGGGCAGGGTTATTGTGCGGCAAGGCACAAAAAAAGCTGAATAACGCTGATTAATGAACTAATGCTCACAATAACGCGACCTTCTTTTGGTGGTTACAGAAATAATTCAGCTATCTTAACCAATTAAGCCATCCTCCCCGCCCAAGAATCAAGAGGGCAAAATAAAATAAGTTCGTGAAAAAATTATTGACAAGGGTTGGAATATGGATTATTCTGAGAAACTGAATGACATGTGAAAATTTTCACATTTTTAGTAAGAATTTCGAATGTTTGGACCTCAAAACTCACAATTCCCGAGGAGGAAGATAGATGGCTTTGGTAAATCCGCTTGGTAAAGAGAAGAAATTAAAACCCTTGCTGCTTTCCCCGGCCGAGGTGGCCGAAGAGAAAAAGCGGGCCAAGGAACTCACCGTGGTCCAGATGACCTCCCGGGAAACCGCCGACCTCATCATGATGGGCATCGGTGGCTTCACCCCCC
>CAZOCQ010000107.1:0-10427 GCA_964578335.1 uncultured Desulfobacca sp. | reverse complement strand
GGCGAGACGCCTGCCCCACCCGAGGGGCCTGGCCCACCAACCCCCTTCGCCCGGCGGCTGGCCTTGGGTGAATTCAACCTGCCGGATGAAGAGGCGCAGCGGGAATTTTTCCTCTTCACCCGCCAATTTCTGGAAGACCGGGGCTATTTACACTACGAAGTGGCCAATTTTGCCCGGGGAAAAGCACAGGCTGGAAGCCTGCGCTACCATGAATGCCGCCACAACCGTAAATACTGGGACCATACGCCTTACCTGGGGCTGGGGCCGACGGCCCACTCCTTTAAAGACGGCCGGCGCTGGTGGAATCCGGCCTCCGTGGCCCAATATGCCGCCGCCTTGGAGGCCGGCGCGGCCCCGGTGTCTGGAAGCGAGGAGCTCACCCCCGAACAACTGCGGCTGGAAGCGTTGTATTTGGGCTTCCGCACCCGGGACGGCGTCGCCCTGGAAGTCATTCGCCAATTCCCTCGCTGGCCAGCGGTCTTGGCGCAAATACAGGAAGCGGGCTTGGCGCAGGTGAGCAATGACCGCGTGATAGCCACCCCCGAGGGCCTGGCGGTGGCCGACCGCCTGCCGCTGCTCTTCATTGATTAGCGGAGGGCCGGGATTCTCCTCCGAGCTATTCATAGACTTCAAGGTTAATCTGCGCCTTGATAGTTTTCTGATTAGCCAACGATTTAACCGAAAAAAGGAAAGAATACATTTGCATTTTGCCGCCGAGTGCAGTAACCTGCCCCTCAGCCTGTGAGGGTCTCCCTTCCTCACGCGGATCCTGATATCGACCAGCCAAGCTAAATCTCTCACTGACCTCCTGGCGCTCGGGGGACCCTCAGGCCTTTTCTTCCCGCCCCCGCCATGCCATCAGGCCCTTCTTGGCCGACAATACCGATGCCAAAATTTTTTTTTACCCGGGGAAATTGACAGAGTCGATTTTTGCCATTATCTATTACAAAAATGTGATCCCGCCATATTACATAAAGTGTATAGGACCACATGAGACCGGCCCAGCATAAAATCCTCCTCTATGTCCTGGCCGCGGGAGTGCTGGCCGCAGTCCTGGGTCTCTTTGTCGCCTTCGGCCCGCCGGGGCTCTACGCCAAATCCGAAAGCCCGGAATTCTGCGGCAGTTGCCACGTGCTGCAACCGGAATACGAGGCTTGGTTCCACTCCGGGGCGCACGCCCGAATCAAGTGCGTGGACTGCCACCTGCCCAACGACACCTTGGCCAACCATTTGTGGTGGAAGACCCTGGACGGCGTCAAAGACGCGGCCGAATTCCATCTGGGCATGGTTTCCGAGGACATCCGCATTTCCGGGCACGGCGCCCGGGTGGTGCAGGCCAATTGCCAGCGCTGCCACGCCGAGACGGTGGCCCTGATCAATGCAGACAGACAGTGTTGGGACTGCCACCGGCGCCTGTCCCATAAACGCACCGGCGCCATCGCGACCTTGACTCCATAAATTACGAGGATGGGTGAAAGTATGACACGGAACAGAGCCATGATGGTGATCCTGGTGGCGGTCGCGGCGACCGCGGCCTGGTTGGCCGCTTGTTCGCCCCCCAAGACCGAGCCGGTGAAGACCGGCACCATCCCCGACGGCGAGATGGACCCGGCCAAATGGGGGCAGGTCTATCCCCTGGAGTACGATCAATGGAAGAAGACCGCGGACCCCAAGGCCGTGGGCATGAGCAAGTACAAGAAGGGCTTTGACGCCGATAAAGTCATCTACGACAAGCTCAGCGAATATCCCTACCTGGCCCTGCTCTATCACGGCTGGGGTTTCGGCATCGAATACAACGAAGCCCGGGGCCACCACTACATGCTCATCGACCAGTTGGAGATCGACCCCTCCCGCCTGAAATCCGGCGGCGTCTGCCTGAGCTGTAAAACCCCCTTTGCCGCCAAACTGGAAAAGGAGTTGGGCCCGGCAAATTATTATAAGATGCCCTACTTGGAGGTCCACGCCAAGATCCCGGCGGAGTTCCAGAAACTGGGGGTGGCCTGCATCGAGTGCCACGACAACAAGACCATGGGGCTCCGGCTTTATCACCCGGCGGCCCTGAAGTCCTTTCCCTATATCGGCCAGGACCCGGCTAAAATGAGCCGCCAGGAACTGCGCTCCGCGGTCTGCGGCCAGTGCCACGTCACCTACATCATTCCCCGGGACAAGGACATGAAGTCCATGGACCTCTTCTTCCCCTGGCAGGGCAGCAAGCCCGGGGATATCTCGGTGGAAAACATGATCAAGGTCATCAAGAAGGAGCCCGGCTATTATCAGAGCGAATGGGGCACCGGCGAATGGGTGCAGCAGGTCACCGGTTTCAAAGTGGCCTTCATCCGCCACCCCGAATATGAGTTCTATACCCGGAACAGCGTCCATTGGAACGCCAATGTGGCCTGCGCCGACTGCCACATGCCTTACACCAGGGTGGGGGCCAACAAGATTTCCGACCACGACGTGGCCAGTTCCCTGAAAAAGAACATGAAGGCCTGCCAGCAGTGCCACACCGAGACTCCGGAGTGGCTGCGGAACCAGGTGCTCGCCATCCAGGACCGCACCGTCTCCATGATGATGCGGTCCGGCTACGCCACCGCGGTGGCGGCCAAGCTCTTTGAAAAAGTTCACCAGGCCAAGAAAGAGGGCAAGCAGATTGACCAAAAGCTCTACGATGAAGCCAAGGACCTCTATTTAGAAGCCCTTTACCGGGTCATCTATATCAACGCCGAGAACTCGGTGGGCTTCCATAATCCCAGCGAGGGCGGGCGCATCCTGGGGGACGCCCTGGCCTTCGCCGGCAAATCCGAGGCCCTCTTGCGTCAAATCCTCACCAAGGCCGGGGTGGAAGTGCCGGCCAACGTCAACCTGGAGTTGGCCAAGTACCTGAACAACCGGGGCGTCAAGCCGCTCAATTTCAAGCCTGAGCAGGAATTCAAAGATCCCTTCGGGCTGCAGGATAAGCTGACCCCGGCGGCCTCCCTGGGGATCGGCGGTCCGGCGGCGGCCAAGGCGGCTCCGGCGGCTCCCCCGGCGGCGCCCAAGAAGTAGTTCCGACCCGGGGCGGGGGTGAACCCGCCCCGGTCTTTACCCCAGACCTTCCTTGACCCGGCCCGGTTTTCCTGATAAACGATGCCAGGCTCTGCTTATCTTCGTCACCATCAAACCTTTTTGAGGCGCCCTATGAAGGTTGGGCTCATCATTTGCCTGGCAGCTTGGGCGCTGGCGGTCCAGCCGGCTCTGCCCCAGGAAAAGGGCGAACTTTTCCAGCCGGGCCAACAGGTCTATGAAGCCAACTGCGCCGACTGCCACCGCGCCAACGGTGAGGGGTTGCCGGTGAAGTTCCCGGCCTTGGCGGGGAACTCCTTGGTCACCGGGGCGGCCGCGCCGGTCATCGCCACCGTGCTCCGCGGCCGCCAAGGGACGCTGGGGCGGATGCCCGCCTGGCGGGACAAGCTGGATGACAGCCAGGTGGCCGCGGTGGTCACCTATATTCGGGGGGCCTGGTCCAATAAGGCGGCGGGCGTCACCCCGGACGAGGTGGCCAAGGTCAGGGGCCGGAGGAAATAAAATAAGCCGGGCATAAAAACTTCGGCTGCCCCAAAACAATGAGACGCATAATTTTACTCTCGCTTGGCAAACTCTTGACTGAGCCGCTACGAGGCCGGGCCTTCCCGTGTGGGGGCCGGAAACCGGCCATGGTCCTGGCTCTGGCCTTATTTTTAGGGCTGACCGCTCTGGCCGGCTGCGGCGTCCGGGAACTGGCCCGAGGGGAGATTCAAGCGCCCCGGGTGACCTTCCAGGGGCTCACCGTTTATCCGCCCACCGCCGACGGCTGGCCCCTGGCGGCCAACCTGGTGCTGGAGAATCCCAACTCCCAGCCCCTCAACCTGCTGGGTTATAATTACCAGTTATGGCTGGAGGGCCGGAGCGTGGCCCAGGGCGTCTCCCAGGAGGCGGTGAGCCTGCCCCCCCTGGGGCAAACGACGGCCCGTTTCCCCATTACGGTAAAGACCAATGCCTTGCTGGGGCTGCTGCCCGCCATCCTGCAACATCCCCAGCAGAAGCTGCGTTACCAGATCGCCGGCAGCTTCCGCCTGGCCTCGGTCCTGGGCGGCATCATTCCCGTGCCTTTCCGCTTTCAGGGAGAGGCCAGTCCCAAAGAGGGCGAGGCCTTGCTGAAGCCCTATCTGCGCTAAGACTCTTCCGGCGCCGCCAGGGGAGGAAAAACTGTCTGAGGCAGACCAGTTCTCCGGGTGCAAACCGCACCTTAGGAAAATTTCCTACAAAATTATCGGAAATTATCCGATTTGCAGCGGCTCCGTCTCGGAATATATAGTCAACACTATTGTCACCTTACCTTGATAATTTTTCCTCAGATGGGATATAAGAATAAAGTTTAAATATTTTTTGTGTTTTGTTAAGGACTTGAAGCTCCGGCAACCCTTTAAAACAGGAGGTACTATGAGACGTTTGGGACTAGTTATCATCTGTCTGGCATTGGTGGTCCCGGTTATGGGGATCGCAGGTCTGAATCTGGCCAGCGCCGCGGAAAAAACGGTGACCCTGGGATTCACCGCCTCCCAGACCGGCAAGCTCAACGTGGAGGGCATGCGGCAGATTAACGGCCTCAACCTGTTGATCGAACAGGTAAACAAGGCCGGCGGCTTCAAACTCCCCGACGGCACCGTAATTAAACTCGCCGCCAAGTTTTATGATGATGAGAGCAAAAAAGAGCGGGTTCAGGAACTTTATACCAAGCTGATTAACCAGGACAAGGCCGATTTCCTCATCAGTCCTTACAGCAGCGGTCTGGCGGACGCCGCCGCGGTAATCGCCCAGCAGTACAAAAAGATCATGATCACCGCGGGCGCGGCCTCCGACTCCACTTATAAGAAGGGCTACACCCTGGTTTACCAGGCTTATACTCCGGCTTCCCGCTACCTGACCGGGGCGGTGGACGTCCTGCTGAAGCTGGACCCCAAGGCCAAGAAGGTGGCCATCATCCATGAAAAAGACAAGTTTTCCACCGACGTAGTCAATGACCTGCGCAAATACTCGGAAGGCAAGGGCCTCCAGGTGGTCTTGTTTGAGGGCTACGACAGCGGCACCACCGACTTCGCCCCCTTTATCAACAAGATTCCCGCCGGGGTGGACGCCATCATGGGCGGCGGCCACTTTGCCGACACCACCACCCTGGCCCGGCAGCTCTATGAAAAAAAGGTGAACACCAAGATGATCGCCCTGTTGGTGGCGCCGCCGGAACCCAAATTCGCCGAATTGGGCGAAGCCTGCATTTCGGTGGTCGGCTCCTCCCAGTGGGAACCCCTGGCCAAATACACCAAGGAATCGGCTCAAAAAGAGGGGATTGCCTTTTTCGGACCCACCGGGGATGAATTCGTCACGGCCTACAAGGGCAAATACAATGAGGAGCCTTCCTACCACAGCGCCGGAGGCTACGTGGCCGGGTTGATCCTGGAGGAAGCCATGAAGAAGGCCGGGGCCACCGATACGGACAAAGTAAAGGCCGCCCTGGACGCCATGGATATCATGACTTTCTACGGCCGGATCAAGTTTGCCACCGGCCCCAAGGATCACGGCCTGCAGGTGGGCCACGACATGGTTTACATCCAATGGCAAAAGGACAAGCAGGGTAAACCGGTGAAACAGGTGGTCTGGCCGGCGGCCGGCGCCACTGCGTCTCCGTTCGTCTGTCCGGCGAGGTAAGGCCCGCTTAGCTTCAAGGCACCCCGGCGCCGGCTCCAGGCGCCGGGGGAAAGGGGTGTGCTGTAATGTTCGGTCAACTGATATCCTCCCTGACGGACGGACTTCTCTTAGGGTTCGTGTACGGCCTGGCCGCCATGGGACTGACCCTGATCTGGGGCGTCATGTCGGTCATCAATCTGGCCCACGGCCCCGTCATCGCCCTGGGAATGTTCGGGACCTACCTCCTGTTCACCCACCTGGGGCTGAATCCCTACCTGGCCATGTTCCTGGTGGCCGGCGTCGGTTTGATCACCGGCCTGCTGATTTACGTGGTCGCGGTTCACCGGGTGATCAACGCCCCCCATCTCTCCAGCCTGCTGGCCACTTTCGCGGTCAACATGATTATCATCGGGGTCGGCACCGCGGTCTTCAGCACCTCGCCCCAAAACATCGACTTCTCCTTGGGGTCCCTGGACCTGGCCTTCCTGACCATTCCCGGCACCAGACTGGTGGCGGCCCTGGGAGCCGTTACCTTTACCGCCGGGCTTTATCTTTTCCTCTATTTCACCCGGCCGGGCAAGGCCATCCGGGCGGTGGCCAACAACCGCAGCGCCGCGGAGTTGATGGGCATCCCTTCCTCCCAGGTGCTGGCCCTGAGCTTCGGCCTGGGCACCATGCTGGCCGCGGTGGCCGGAGGCCTGATTGCCACTTTTTTTCCTTTTACCATTTTGAGTGGCGGGCCCTACGAATTAAAATCCTTTGTCATTTGCGTTTTGGGAGGGCTGGGGAATCCTTTGGGGGCGCTCCTGGGCGGCCTCATCCTGGGCGGCCTGGAGGGCCTGATCCCCGCCTTTATGCCGGTGAGCTGGGTGCCGGTGGTGGAATTCGGTCTCTTCGTGCTGGTCTTGCTGGTGCGGCCCAGCGGACTGTTGGGAGCTAAGTAAATGAAATCCTGGCAAGACCCCGGTTTTTGGCTGCCGCTGGGCATTGTGCTGGTATGGGGTGCGGCGGTGCTGATTTTCCGTCAGGACACCACCCGGGAAATGGCCTTCACCGTGCTCATGGCCGTGGCTCTGGCCTCCAGCCTGAATATTCTCTTGGGCTACACCGGCTACGTCAGCTTCGGACACATCGTCTTTTTCGGTCTGGGAGGCTACACCGGCTTTTACCTCATCAGCCAACAAAACTGGTCGCTGTACGCCGCGGCCATCGCCGGCGGCCTATTGTCGGCGGTCATCGCCCTGCTGGTGGGGCTGGCGGTGCTGCGCTTGCGGGGGGCTTACTTCGCCCTGGCCACCATCGGCATCAATGAGGCGGCCCGGGCCTTTGTGAGCAATTTCGAACCCTTCGGCGGGGCCACCGGATTATTCGTCAATTTTGCCGCCTACGATCAATACGGCGGCGCCGGTCCGGCCCTCTGGACCACCTTCACTTTATTATGGCTCACCACCCTGGTGATTCTGGTGGTGAGCTACCTGGTGCGACACTCCCGCTTCGGCCTGGGGTTGCAGGCGATCCGGGAAGACGAAGACGCGGCCATGGTCATGGGAGTCAAGGCCCCCCAGGCCAAGACCATCACCTATATCATTTCCGCCTTCTTCCCCGGAGTCATCGGCACCCTGTATTTCTTTAAAAACGGCAACGTGGAGCCGGGGGACGCCTTTCAACTCCACATGTCCATCGAGATGCTGGTCATGGTGATGCTGGGCGGCATGGGCACCGTGATGGGACCCATCGTGGGCGCCATCGGTTACCAGGGACTGCGGGGCTATCTGCTCACCAGTCCGATTTTTAAGGACCTGCACCTGGCCGTGGCCGGAGTGATACTCCTGCTGATTATCCTGTTTGTGCCCGCCGGCGCGGTCGGCTGGGTGCGCAATCGCATACCGCGCTTGCAGAAGGTGCTGGAATGATTCTCCAGGTTAAAGAAGTAACCAAGCGCTTTGGTGGCCTCCAGGCCTTGACCGACGTCACCTTTGATTTGCCGGAAGGCCAGATTCTGGGCCTCATCGGCCCCAACGGCGCCGGCAAGACCACCCTGTTCAACGTCATCAATGGGGTTTACGCCCCCAACCGCGGGCAAGTGATCTTCCGGGGCGAGGATATCACCGGCAAACCCTCCTATGAAGTGGCCCGCCGGGGCATGGCCCGGGCTCACCAGGTGGTGCGGCCCCTCACTGAACTGACGGTGCGGGAGAACGTCATGGTGGGCGCCTGTTTCGGCCGTGAACACCATCACCTGAGGGCCGCGGCCCGTTTGGCCGACGAGGCCCTGGATCAGGTGGGTTTGCTCGATCGGGCCAATCAGCCCTCGGGCAGCCTTAATGTGGCCCAGAAAAAGCGCCTGGAGATGGCCCGGTCCCTGGCGGCCAAGCCTTATTTGATCTTGCTGGATGAAGTCCTGGCCGGCCTCAACCCCTCGGAGATCGCCGCCATGATGGCCACGGTGCGGGCCATCCGGGATGCCGGGATCACCATCCTGATGATCGAGCACGTCATGCAGGCCATCATGAGCATTTCGGACCGCATCATCGTCCTGGATTACGGGCAGCTCATCGCCGCCGGCCCTCCCGAGGAAGTGGCCAGCAACCCCCAGGTTATCGAGGCTTACCTGGGCGACCCGAAAATGACCGAGCGACTGCTGGCGGAGTAAATATCATGGCTTTATTGGAAGTTAATTCCCTGGCCTCAGGCTACGAAGGCATCCAGATCCTCTGGGGGGTCAACCTCAAGCTGGAACCGGGCAAGCTCACCACCCTGGTGGGCTCCAACGGCGTAGGCAAGACCACCTTGCTGAAAACCGTGATGGGACTGATGAAGCCCATCGAGGGGACGGTCACCTTCCAGGGGCGGGACGTCACCAACCTGTCCGCCCATGCCCGGGCCAAGGCCGGCATGGTGCTGGTGCCGGAAGGCCGCCAGCTCTTCACCGAAATGACCATTTACGAGAACCTGGAAATGGGGGCCTTCTCCCCCCGGGCCCGGGCCACTTTTAATCAAAACGTGGAAAAGGTCTTCGAGCTCTTTCCCCGCCTCAAGGAGCGGGCCAAGCAGAAGGCCGGCACTTTAAGCGGCGGCGAGCAGCAGATGGTGGCGGTGGGCCGGGGTCTGATGGCCGAACCGGAGATTTTGATGCTGGATGAGCTCTCCCTGGGCCTCTCGCCCTTGCTGGCCCTCACCTTGTTCGAGTCCCTCACCGCCCTGAAAAAGACCGGCCTCACCATGCTGCTGGTGGAGCAAAACGTCACCATGGCCCTGGCGGTGAGCGACTACGCCTACGTCCTGGCGGAGGGCAAGGTGCACCTGGAAGGCCCGGCCCGGGAGCTGGCCAAAAACGACGAAATTCGCCGCACCTACCTGGGGATTTAGTTTCGAGTTTCGAGTTCCGAGTTTTGAGAAAGGGGCCGGGCAATGGCCTCGTAGGAAATCGGCAGGTTTTCGTAGGGGCGGTGCTCTCACCGCCCCACTTCTTTTTCTGCCCCCCTAACCATAAGGGCGAACACGAGGTTCGCCCTTACTTGAAACTCAAAACTCGAAACTCAAAACTCGAAACTCAGAACTCGAAACTCGAAACTCAGAACCAGGAGCGGTGGCTCCAGAGTTCCTTTTTCAGGGTCTCCATGTCCGCCTGGCAGATGAGATAGAGGGAGGCGTTCTGGATGGCCAGCCCCCCCAGGCAGGCCAAAGTGGTGACCAGCATGATCTCGTCCCGGGTGAATTTCCGCCGCACCCCGCTGTAGAGCCGCAGCACCCCGATGACCGTCTCCTTGGTCTTGACCGGCACCGACAGGATGGTGGCGATGCCCTCTTCCTGCTTCATCTTCCGGTATTGCACCTGTTTATCGGTGGCCACGTCCTGGATCACCACGGGTTTCCGCCCCTTGAGGACTTGGGCCAGATTCTTCCGGGCGGATACCGGTCCCTTTTTCAGGTATTGCTCACTCAAACCGTAAGACGCCACCCGTTCCAGATGCTCCCCCTTCTCGTCCAGCAGGCGGATGGAGGCGGCCTTCACCCCCAGGGCCCGGGCCAGGTCCGTGGTCATGGCGTTCAGGATGTCCGGCACCTCCAGGCTGCCGCTGAGGTTGACCGCCAGGTCGAAGAAGAGTTTGGTCTCCTGGCGCAACTGGTCGATGAGGTGGGCGTGCTCGATGACTCCGCCGGCCTGTTGGGCCAGCAGCATGAGGAACTCCCGTTCATCTTCGTCATACTCCCGGGGACTGTCGGCAAACAGGCAGAAGACCCCGAGGATGCGGCCCTTGACCATTACCGGCACCGCCAGGATGGCGGCGATCCCCTCCGCCTGTTTGGCTTCGGGATGATCCAGGCGGGGGTCGGCGGCCACGTCGCGGCTGAAGAAAAAACCTTGCTCCTGAATGATCGGCACAATCCGCCGAGTCAGACTGGATTTGCGGGACCGGAAATAAGTCTCCGACAGCCCTTGTTGGGCCACCGGGGCCAGGTCCTCCTTGCCGCTGACGATGAGGTAGAGGCAGGCGGCCTTGCCTTTCAGGGTTTCCAGGGCGCTCCGGCAGATGAGGGCCAGCAGTTCCCGCCGGTTCCGGGCGGTCCCGAAGGCCCGGCCCAGGTTGCACATGGTTTTGAAGTAGTTGGTCTTGGGGGCCATATTAGTTTCCAGTTTTTAGTTTCCAGTTTCGAGTTTCGAGTTTCAAGTTTCGAGTTTCGAGTTTCGAGTTGAAAAACCCAACTCTATATTGTTTTGGAAA
>CAZOCQ010000106.1:0-10434 GCA_964578335.1 uncultured Desulfobacca sp. | reverse complement strand
TCCGGGAAGGCGGCCGCACCGTGGGCGCCGGCGTGGTCAGCCAGATTGTGGAATAGGCCATGAGAGATATAGTCACCTTAGCCTGTACCGAATGTAAGCGTCGGAACTATACGACCACCAAGAACAAGCGGCGCACCCCCGATCGGTTGGCCTTCAAAAAGTACTGCCGGTTTTGCCGGACCCATACTCTGCATCGGGAAAGCAAGTAATTGGGCAGACAGGCCAGTAGCTCCAACGGTTAGAGCGCCGGTCTCCAAAACCGGATGATGGGGGTTCGAATCCCTCCTGGCCTGCCATCTTAAAGGGGTGAAGAGATAAGGACGAAGGGGTCGCAGGGCGAGGTAGCGCCGGATAGCAGGGCACTCAAATTCTCTCCTTGATTTCTCCCAACCGAGGGACCTCAGGCCTTTAACGCTTCCATAGTGGGGCGGCCGGCGACCGGCGGCCGCCAGCCTGCAACTATAGGCGGGGGAAGCTAACAGAGTGAAATAAGAATGAAAAAGGTCAAGACGAAGCCCAAGGCAGCGCCCAAAGAGACCGGCGCCGGCTCCCGGGGTCAGGTGGTCAAAATTAAACCCGGCAAGCCCCGGAGTTCCTGGTTCAGCAGGGTTCCCCCGATCAAGAGCTACTATGCCAAGACCACCCTGTTCCTCTCGGAAGTCGTTTCCGAGCTGAAAAAGGTGACCTGGCCCAACCGCAAGGAGACCCTGGGGACCACCGGGGTGGTGCTCTTTCTGGTGATCGTCCTGGCCTTGTATCTGGGCCTGGTGGATTACGGGCTCTCTCACCTGGTGCGCCTGTTCATTGACTAAACCGAGGACGCGGACGTGGCTCTGAAGTGGTACATCATCCATACCTATTCCGGCTTTGAGCAGAAGGTGAAGAACGCCATTCTGGAGCGGGCCAAGGCCCGGGGTTTGGAGGAGCTCGTCCCGGAAGTCCTGGTGCCCACGGAGACGGTGGAGGAGATGGTCAAGGGCGAGCGTAAACTCTCCACCCGGAAATTTTATCCCGGCTACATCCTGGTGCATATGGACCTGACCGATGAGACCTGGCACCTGGTGAAGGACACCCCCAAGGTCACCGGCTTCATCGGCAGCAAGGACGAGCCGGTGGCCATTCCCGAGGAGGACGCGGCCAAGATCATCGCCCAGATGCAGGAAGGGGTGCTGCGGCCCAAGCCCAAAATTAAGTTCGAGACCGGGGACAAGGTGCAGGTCACTGACGGGCCCTTCGCCAATTTCACCGGGGTGGTGGACGAAGTGCGGCCGGACCGGGGCCGGGTGCGGGTGATGATCAGCGTCTTCGGGCGGCCGACGCCGGTGGAATTGGAGTTTACCCAACTGGAGAAAATTTAGTTGGCTGTTAGCTGTTAGCTTTTCGCTATTAGCCAAAAGCCAAAAGCAAATAGCGAATAGCCGAATAAAATAAGGGAATCTCAAAGATGGCCAAGAAAGTAATCGCACAGATCAAACTCCAAATCCCGGCGGGGCAGGCCAATCCGTCGCCGCCCATCGGTCCGGCTCTGGGCCAGCACGGGGTCAATATCATGGAGTTTTGCAAGTCTTACAACGCCCGCACCTCCGGCCAGGAAGGGACCATCATCCCGGTGCTGATCACGGTGTACGCCGACCGGTCTTTCACCTTTGTGACCAAGACGCCGCCGGCGGCGGTGCTGATCAAGCAGAAGGCCGCCCTGGCCAAGGGGGCCAAGGAAACGGGCCGGGAAAAGGCGGGCAAGATCACCAAGGCGCAATTAGAAGAGATCGCCCGGCTGAAGATGCCGGATTTGAACACCACCAATTTAGAGATGGCCATGCACAGTATTGCCGGGACGGCCCGGAGCATGGGCGTGGAGATTGAGTAGCCAGTAGCCAGTAGTCAGTAGCCAGTAGCCAGAGGGTATGCCCCAACTGAGCTACTGACTGCAAAAGTTACTGACTACTGACCACTGACTACTGACTACTGAAGAGGTGCTACCGATGGCCAAACATGGCAAGAGATATCGGGAGGCCGCCGCCAAGGTGGACCGCAATCACCGCTACCCTTTTACGGAAGCGATGACTCTGGCCCTGCAGACGGCCTCTACCAAGTTTGATGAAACCGTGGACGTGGCCGCGGCCCTGGGGGTCAATCCCCGGCACGCCGACCAGATGGTGCGGGGCGCCGTGGTGCTGCCCCACGGCCTGGGCAAAACCGTGCGGGTGCTGGTCTTCGCCAAGGGTGAAAAGGAAAAGGAAGCCCTGGACGCGGGGGCCGATTTTGTGGGGGCCGATGACCTGATTGAGCGCATCAAGGGCGGCTGGCTGGAGTTCGACAAAGCCGTGGCCACCCCGGACCTGATGGGCGCGGTGGGCAAGATCGGCAAAATCCTGGGGCCCCGGGGCCTGATGCCCAACGTCAAGGTGGGCACCGTGACCTTCGACGTGGCCAAGGCGGTCAATGAGCTGAAGGGCGGCAAGGTGGAATTCCGGGTGGACCGGGCCGGGGTGATTCACGCCCCGGTGGGCAAGGCCTCCTTCGGCGCCGAAAAGCTCCTGCAAAACCTGGCGGCCCTGATGGACACCCTGGTTCGCCTGAAGCCGGCCACCAGCAAAGGGACCTACATCAAGGGCGTCCATATCTCCACCACCATGGGCCCTGGAATCCCGGTGGACACGAGCGACGTGAAAAATTTGGTTAGGATGCAGTAAAGGAGGCCTGGGGTGCGCGAGGTAATCAAGGAAAAAGAGAAGATCGTCCAGGAAATCCGGGAAAAGGTCTCCCGGTCCCAGATCGGCATTCTGACGGATTTCAAGGGCTTGAAGGTGGAGGAGATGACCCGGCTGCGGCGTCAGCTCCAGGAAAACTCGGCGGAGCTCCAGGTGGTGAAGAACACCCTGCTGCGCCGGGCCGCGGCCGAGGAATCGCCCATCGGTCCCCTGCTCTCCCATTTTACCGGGCCCAACGCCCTGACCCTGGGTTACGCCGACCCCGTGGCCCTGGCCAAGGTGGTCACCAAGTTCGCCCAGGAAAAGCCGCAACTGGCCATCAAGGGCGCGGTGCTGGGCGGAAAACTGCTGACCGCGCAGGACCTGGAGGCCCTGAGCAAGCTGCCGCCCAAGGAAGTGCTGCTGGCCCAATTCCTGGGGGTGCTGAACGGGGTGCCCACCGGTCTGGTGACGGTGCTGGCCGGGGTTATCCGCGGCCTGCTCAACGTCCTGGTGGCTTACCGGGATAAACGGGCCGAAGCCGAAGAGCCGGCGGCGGCCCCCGCAGTGGAAGCCGCTCCTGAGGCGGAGCCCGAGGCGGCCCCGGCGGAATAAGGTTGGCAGGCGGGACGCCTGTGCCACCAAAAACTGGGCAATTAGCGCCGCCGGTTCGCCGGCGGCGAGAGATCATAAACCGATTTGCACATAGTCTAAGGAGGAAGAAAGATGGCCATTTCCCGAGCTGAGGTAGTGGACTACCTGGCCAATATGACGGTCTTGGAGCTTTCCACGCTCATCAAGGAGCTGGAAGAGAAGTTTGGCGTATCCGCCGCCGCGCCGGTGGCGGTGGCGGCGGCGATGCCCGGCGCCGCGGCGGAAGCCCCGGTGGCCGAAGAGAAGACCGAATTCGACGTGGTGCTCACCGTCTGTGGTCCCAACAAGATCCAGGTGATCAAGGAAGTGCGGGCGATCACCAACCTGGGTCTGAAGGAAGCCAAGGAAGCGGTGGAAAACGTGCCCACCACCCTGAAGGAAGCCATCTCCAAGGCGGAAGCCGAAGAGGTCAAGGCCAAATTGGAGGCCCAGGGAGCTACCGTAGAAATTAAATAGAACCCTTTGAGACTGCTTACCCCCTGAAATCATTCCCAGCGAGAATTGCCGGCGGAGGCCAGGGGGAAAAGGGGAAAAGGGGAAAGGGGAAAAAAGGGAAAGCTGCGAATCGGCGGATTCCGAGCCTTTTGCCTTTTACCCTTTTCACCTTTTCACCTGATGATTAACGGCCATACTATCAAGGAGTACTCATGGCCAAGGCCTTATCACCCTTAAAGTTGCACCGCAAGAATTTCGGCAAGATTGAGCGGATTGTGGACATCTCCAATCTCATTGAGATGCAGAAAGAGTCCTATCGCCGTTTTTTGCAGAAGGACGTGCCGCCGGAGGCGCGCTCGGAATACGGCCTGCACGGCGTCTTCAAGAGCGTCTTTCCCATCCGGGACTTCAGCGGCGCCTGTTCCCTGGAGTTCGTGGAATACGGCCTGGGGGACCCCAAGTACGACGTGGATGAGTGTCAGCAGCGGGGCATGACCTACGAAGTGCCCATGAAGATTCGGGTGCGTCTGGTGGTCTATGAAACCGCGGCGGAAGTCAAATCCCAGACCATCCGGGACATCAAGGAGCAGGAGATCTATTTCGGCACCCTGCCCTTGATGACCGAAAACGGCACCTTTATCATCAACGGCACCGAGCGGGTGGTGGTGAGCCAGCTGCACCGCTCCCCGGGCCTGTTCATTGACCACGACCGGGCCAAGATTCACTCCAGCGGCAAGATCATCTATTCGGCCCGGTTGATTCCCCTGCGGGGCTCCTGGATCGACTTCGAATTCGATCCCAAGGATATCCTCTACGTGCGCATCGACCGCCGGCGCAAGTTCCCGGCCACCATTCTGCTGAAGGCCCTGGGTTACAGCACCGAAGAGCTGCTCAACTTCTTTTATAAGACCGAAAAGGTCATGCTGGAGGGTGACGGCATCCGGCGTCCCCTGGTGCCGGAGCTCCTCCAAGACAAGACCACCACGGTGGAAATCCTTGATCCCAAGAGCGGCGAGGTGCTGATCAAGAAGATGAAACGGCTCACCCCGGCGCTGCTGAAAAAAATGGAGCGGGCCGGGGTCAGCAGCGTTCCGGGCCTCACTTCTGAGTTGGTGGGCCGGGTGGCGGCCCACGACATCCTGGACCCGGAAAGCGGCGAAGTCCTGGTGCAGTGCAATGAGGCCCTGTCCGAGGACAAGATCGCCCTGCTCCAGGAGAAGGGCATCAAGGAGCTCGACCTCCTCTTCATTGACGGGGTCAACGTCAGTCCCTGCCTGCGCAACACCCTGCTGGCCGACAAGACCGACAGCGTCAAAGAAGCGGTGCTGGAGATTTACCGGCGTCTGCGCCCCAGCAACCGCCCCAATGAGGAAGTGGCCACCACGTTCTTCGAGAACCTCTTTTTCAACCCGGAATACTACGATCTCTCGCCGGTGGGCCGCCTCAAGCTGGACCTGAAGCTGCGCCCCCAGGAGCGGATGCCCTTGAACCAGACCACCCTGGTGCGGGAGGACATCCTGCTGGCGGTGAAAGAGCTCATCACCCAAAAAGACAAGGAAGGCCCGGTGGACGACATCGACCACCTGGGCAACCGCCGGGTGCGGGCCGTGGGCGAACTGTTGGAGAACCAGTTCCGGGTGGGCCTGGTGCGCATGGAGCGGGCCATCAAGGAACGCATGGCCATCCAGGACCTGGACACCCTGATGCCCCACGACCTGATTAACGCCAAGCCGGTGCAGGCGGTGATCAAGGAATTTTTCGGCACTTCCCAGCTCTCGCAGTTCATGGACCAGACCAATCCCCTCTCCGAGATCACCCACAAGCGCCGTCTCAGCGCCCTGGGGCCGGGGGGCCTGACTCGGGAGCGGGCCGGCTTTGAGGTGCGGGACGTGCACCCCACCCATTACGGCCGCATCTGTCCCATTGAGACGCCGGAAGGTCCCAACATCGGCCTCATCGTCTCCCTGTCCACTTTTGCCCGGGTGAATGAATTGGGGTTCATCGAGACCCCCTACCGGGTGGTGCAGAAGAAGCAGGTGGGCAGCAAGACCGAGACCCGGGTCACCCGGGAGGTCCGCTACCTGAGCGCCCTGGAAGAAGGCGACCAGGTCATCGCCCAGGCCAACGCGCCCCTGGATGACAAGGGCCGCTTCAAGATCCAGATGATCGAATCCCGGAAGTCCGGCGAATTCATTATCGCCCACCCCGACCAGGTGGAGCACATGGACGTGTCGCCCAACCAGTTGGTGTCGGTGGCCGCCAGCCTCATCCCCTTCCTGGAACATGACGACGCCAACCGCGCTCTGATGGGCTCCAACATGCAGCGCCAGGCGGTGCCCCTGCTCACCAGCAGCTCGCCCATCGTCGGCACCGGCATGGAGAACGTGGTGGCCCGGGATTCCGGGGTCACCATGGTGGCCCGGCGTTCCGGGGTGGTGGAAGACGTGGATTCCACCCGGATCGTGGTGCGGGCCTCCGAACCGGCCACGGACGGCGACGGTTCGCCGGTGGACATCTACAAGCTGACCAAGTTCCAGCGCACCAATCAGAACACCTGCTTTAACCAGCGGCCCATAGTGGCCAAAGGCGACCGGGTGGAGAAAGGCCAGATCATTGCCGACGGTCCGGCCACCGCCATAGGCGAACTGGCTCTGGGCAAAAACGTCATGGTGGCCTTCATGCCCTGGGGCGGCTACAACTTTGAGGACTCCATCCTGGTGAGCGAACGCCTCATCAAGGAGGACGTCTTCACCTCCATTCACATCGAAGAGTTCGAAGTGATGGCCCGGGACACCAAGTTGGGCAAGGAAGAGATCACCCGGGACATCCCCAACGTGGGCGAAGACGCCCTGCGCAACCTGGACGACAGCGGCATCATCCGCCTGGGGGCCGAAGTGCGGCCGGGCGACATCCTGGTGGGCAAGATCACCCCCAAGGGCGAAACCCAGCTCACTCCGGAAGAGAAGCTGCTGCGGGCCATCTTCGGCGAGAAGGCCGGCGACGTCAAAGACACCTCCCTGCGGGTCCCCCCGGGGATCGAAGGGGTGGTGATCGACGCCCGGGTCTTTTCCCGCAAAGGGGTGGAAAAGGACGACCGCAGCCGCTCCATCGAAGATGAAGCGGTGGCCAAGCTGCAGAAGGACCAGGCCGACGAAGTGGCCATCATCACCCAGAGCTACCGGCAGAAACTGGCGGAGTTGCTGGTGGGCCAGAAGGTGGAAGAGGGCCTGGACGACGAGCGCAGCGGCAGCACCATCCTGGAGAAGGGCGCCGCAGTGGGAGCTGACCTGGTGAAGCGCAAGCCCCTGGAGTTCTGGCGCCACGTCTCCTTTCAGGAAAGCGGCCTGGAAGACCAGGTGGACCAGATGCTGGACCACTACCAGGAGCAGCTGCACCTGGTGAACATGGTCTTTGAAGCCAAACTGGGACGCCTGCGCAAGGTGGACGAGTTGCCCCCGGGGGTCATCAAGAAGGTCAAAGTCTTTGTGGCCATGAAACGCAAACTGGCGGTGGGCGACAAGATGGCCGGCCGCCACGGCAACAAAGGGGTGGTCTCCCGCATCATGCCGGAAGAGGACATGCCCTATTTTGCCGACGGCACTCCGGTGGACATCGTGCTCAACCCCCTGGGCGTGCCCTCCCGCATGAACGTGGGCCAAGTGCTGGAAACCCACTTGGGCTGGGCCTCCTACGCCCTGGGCAAGCAGATCGGCGAAATGATCGACCGGTTTTACAGCCTGGAAGCCGTGAAAGAGCGCCTCAAAAAGATCATGAGCGCCGGTGCAACCTTGGCGAAGGAAATCGATGAACTGAGCTACGACGAGTTACGGCAGATCTGGAAGAAGCATTATCGGGAAGGCATCCACATGGCTTCCCCGGTCTTCGACGGCGCCACCGAAGAAGAGGTTCGGAACTTTCTGGCGGAAGCGGGGCTGCCCACCGGCGGCCAGGCCAGGTTAAGGGACGGGCGCACCGGGGAGGAGTTTGACCGGGATGTGACGGTGGGGGTGATGTATATGATGAAGCTGCATCACCTGGTGGCCGATAAAATCCATGCCCGTTCCATCGGACCCTACTCCCTGGTGACGCAGCAGCCGTTGGGCGGCAAGGCCCAATTCGGCGGCCAGCGCCTGGGTGAGATGGAGGTCTGGGCCCTGGAAGCCTATGGGGCGGCGTACACCCTCCAGGAATTTCTGACCGTGAAGTCCGACGACGTAGCCGGCCGCACCCGCATGTACGAGAAGGTCTTCAAAGGCGAATACGATCTCGAGGCGGGTCTGCCGGAGTCCTTCAACGTCCTGGTTCGGGAGCTCAAGAGCCTGGCTCTGAACGTGGAGCTCCTGAAAAAGGAAAAGGCCAAGGAATAAGGTCATATGACGGAAAAGATGAAAGAAGTAGCCTTAGAAGATCTCAACAGCCTGTTTGCCCGGCCCGAGGACCCGGTGTCCATCGAGGCGGTGCGGTTGGCCCTGGCTTCGCCGGACATGATCCGCTCCTGGTCCTTTGGCGAGGTGAAGAAGCCGGAGACCATCAACTACCGCACCTTCAAGCCGGAGCGGGACGGGCTGTTCTGCGCCAAGATCTTCGGCCCCGCCAAGGATTATGAATGCAACTGCGGCAAATACAAGCGCATGAAGCACCGCGGCATCACCTGCGAAAAGTGCGGCGTCGAAGTGATTCAATCCAAGGTCCGCCGGGAGCGCATGGGCCATATCGAACTGGCCTGCCCGGTGGTGCACATCTGGTTTTTGAAGTCTCTGCCCAGCAAGATCGGCAATCTGTTGGATCTGACCCTGAAAGAACTGGAGAAGATCCTCTATTTCGAAGCCTACGTGGTGGTGGACGGGGGTGAAACCCCCCTGGTCAAAGGGACCCTGCTGTCCGAAGAAAAATACCGCTCTTCCCGGGAGGAGTTCGGGGACCGGTTCAAGGCCGGCATGGGCGCCGAAGCCATCCGGGACATGCTCAAGGTGGTGGACCTGGAGGCCATGTCCGCCGAAGTCCGGGCTGAAATGAGCAAGACCTCTTCCGACGCCAAGCGCAAAAAGCTGGGGAAGCGTCTGAAGATCATTGACGCCTTCCGGGAAAGCGGCCAGCGGCCGGAATGGATGGTCATGGAAGTGATCCCGGTGCTGCCCCCGGACCTGCGGCCTTTAGTGCACCTGGACGGCGGGCGCTTCGCCACCTCGGACCTCAACGACCTCTACCGGCGGGTGATCAATCGCAACAACCGGCTGAAACGCCTGCTGGAGCTTAACGCCCCGGACATCATCATCCGCAACGAAAAGCGCATGCTCCAGGAAGCGGTGGACGTGCTCTTCGAGAACGGCCGCCGGGGCCGCACCATCACCGGCCCCAACAAGCGGGCCTTGAAGTCCCTGTCCGACATGCTCAAGGGCAAACAGGGGCGCTTCCGGCAGAATCTGCTGGGCAAACGGGTGGATTACTCCGGGCGCTCGGTCATCGTCATCGGCCCGGAACTGCGCCTGCACCAGTGCGGCCTGCCCAAGCAGATGGCCCTGGAGCTCTTCAAGCCCTTTATTTTCCATAAGTTGGTGGCTCGGGGCCACGCCACCACCATCAAGGTGGCCAAGCGCCTGGTGGACCGGGAGACCCCGGAGGTCTGGGATATCCTGGACGAAGTGGTCAAGGAACACCCCATCATGCTCAACCGGGCGCCGACCCTGCACCGTCTGGGCATCCAGGCCTTCGAACCCATCCTCATCGAAGGCAAGGCCATCCAGTTGCACCCGCTGGTCTGCACCGCGTTCAACGCCGACTTCGACGGCGACCAGATGGCGGTGCACGTGCCGCTCTCCATCGAGAGCCAGATCGAAGCCCGGACCCTGATGATGTCCACCAACAACATCCTCTCTCCGGCCAACGGCGACCCCATCATCATTCCCACCCAGGACATCGTCCTGGGGCTCTACTATCTCACCCGGGAGCGCCCTTTCGCCCTGGGGGAACGGGTGGAGCAGAACGGGGTGAAGCCGCTGCCCTTCGCTTCGCCGGAAGAGGTGCGGGTGGCTTACGACCAGGGCCAGGTGCATCTCCAGGCCCGGGTGCCGGTGCGGATTACCCGGCAAGTGGACGGCGAAAAAGTCAGCAAGGTTTACAACACCACGGTGGGCCGCATCATCCTGAGCGAAATCCTGCCGGCCGGACTGCCCTTTGACCTGATCAACACCACCATGACCAAAAAGGAGATCCGCAAGCTCATTGCCCAGGCCTACCGCACCTGCGGCATCAAGCAGTCGGTGATCTTCGCGGACCAACTCAAGAACCTGGGCTACAAATACGCCACCCAGGCGGGCATCTCCATCTCCATCAAGGACATGGTGATCCCGGAGCGCAAAGCCGAAATTTTGGGGCGCTCCCAGGACGAAGTCCGGCAGGTGGAGGAGCAGTATCAGGAAGGTCTGATCACCGAAGGGGAGAAATACAACAAGGTGGTGGATATCTGGGCCAAGGCCACCGACGAAATCGCCGCCGAGATGATGGCGGAGATGGCCCGGGAAGTCATCGTGCACGAAGAGAAGGCCGCCGCGGGCACGGAAGAAACGGTGCTCCAGGAAGAGGTAGCCTCTTTTAACCCGGTCTTCATGATGGCCGACTCCGGCGCCCGGGGCAGCAAGGACCAGATGCGCCAGTT
>CAZOCQ010000105.1:0-10561 GCA_964578335.1 uncultured Desulfobacca sp. | reverse complement strand
GCCTGTGCCACCAGATTTTACCCCTCCCCGCCCAGGAGGCCCCGGGGCCGGAGGCACAGGACCAGGAGCAGCACCACGAAGGCGATGACGTCTTTATAGGCGCTGGAGAGATAGGCGGCGCCCAGGCTCTCCAGCAGTCCTAGAATGATTCCACCCAGGATGGCCCCGGGGAAGGAGCCGAAGCCCCCCAGGATGGCCGCCGCGAAGCCCTTGAGCCCCAGCAGCACCCCGACGTCGTAGGACAGGGTGGTGATGGGGGTCACCAGGCAGCCGGCCAGCCCGCCCAGGGCCCCGGCCAGGGCGAAGCTCAGGGCCTTAACCCGCCAGACCTGGAGGCCCACCACCGCGGCCGCGGCTTCGTTGGCGGCCACCGCCCGCATGGCCAACCCCAGGGAAGTCCGCCGGAAAAAGAGCACCAAGAGGATAATGGTCAAGGCGGTGAGGGCCAGAATCCACAAGGTCTGGGGCAGGATGGAGGCGCCCCAGAGATGCACCGGCAGATCACCGGACAGGGGGGGCACCGCCAGCCGGTTTTTCCCCCAGATGAGTTTCATGATTCCCCGGAGGATGATGGACAGACCGATGGTGAGGAAGATCAGCACCAGGTGGCTCTGGGAGCGGGAGGGCCGCACCCCCAGTTCCTCCACCACCAGGGCGGCCAGGGTGACGCCGACGATGGCGGCGGCCAGGGCCGCGGGCATGGGCAGGCCGGCGGCGAACAGGGAGGTATAAAGCATCATCCCCCCCAGTGAGACGAAGTCAACTTGGGTGAAGTTGACGATGCCCATGGTGTTGTGCACCACCCCGAAGCCCAGGGCCACCAGGGCATAGATGGCCCCCCCGGTGAGGCCGGCGAAGATGAATTGCAGGAGGTCTTGCAGGTTGCCCATTGAGTTTCGAGTTTCGAGTTTCGAGTTTCGAGTTTTGAGTTTTAAGTTAAAGCCAGGCGGCTAAGGGTCTTAAAATAATAAAAGATATATGAAGGGGCCGGGGGCTGTCAACCGTCGTCTCGCTTCACCGTCCTGGCCGGGACGCGCCCCTTGCCTGGGCCGGTGGGATTGGATAAAATTAGGTCTATGCGTTTCACCTTCGGATTTTTTCTGCGGCTGTTCTTCTGTTTTTTAGGAGCCAAGTTCCTGCTGCGAGCCATCGAGGTTCCGGGCCGGGACTATCTCCTGGCGCTGACCTTGTTGTTTCTGATCAATGTCTATCTCTTCCAATACCTGGTGTTTCGAGACCGCAAGCCTGCGCTAAAGACCCCGGCGGCCACGGCCCCCGCCCCAAAGCGGGAAGAGCCGCCTCCGCCCGGGGATTCCTAAGGCCATTCCCTGGCCTGGAGTTCTGAGGTATTACGCTCCCGGAGGAGGCCGGAACTCAGGGGATGACGCATTTTTTCCTTGACACTAAATTTGTGAATGTTTTAACATTCCCTAGCTTTAAAAGGAAAACTATGACATTGTTAGCTCTGTTAGCAGACCGGAAAACCAGCCTGACGGACAGGTGGCGGCAACGGCTTTTCGATAGCTATCCTCCCGAGACTGCTATCTTTTTAAAGAAGGACAAGGATCGTTTCGACAACCCCGTGGGCCACCATCTCTCCGAGGGACTCAGCCGGATTGCGGAGGCGCTGATCAAGGAGCAGGACCGGGAGCAGACCCTGGCGGCGCTGGACCAAGTGATCGGCATCCGGGTCTTACAGAAATTTTCTCCCGCCCAGGCCCTGGCCTTCATCTTCCTGTTGAAAGACGTGATCCGCGAGGAACTGGCCCAGGAACTGAAAACCGGACAGTTCTCTCAAGAGCTCCGGGAAGTGGAGTCCCGCATCGACGCCCTGGCCCTGCTGGGCTTCGAGGTTTACACCCAGCGGCGGGAGAAGCTTTACGAGATTCGGGTGAATGAGGTCAAGCAGCGGGTCAGCGGCTTTTTGCGCAGTAAAGGGATGGACGTCAACAGCTTCTAATCAGTATCGGCAGACCAACGGAACGAGGTGACAGTACATGGATTTTTTTAAGCGTCATTTCTCGGTGGCCCTTATCGCAGTGCTTGGGCTCATCCTGGTGGCCTACATCGGAGCCCGGGGAAACCTGCAAATTATCTTCGGGGTAGTGGTGCCGTATCTGGCCATTCTGATCTTCGTGGAAGGGTTCATTTATCGCCTCATCCAATGGGCCCGGTCTCCGGTGCCCTTCCGGATTCCCACCACCGCCGCCCAGGGCCGGACTCTCCCCTGGATCGAACGGGATTTGGGCACCAAACTGGACAACCCGGCGACCTTTAAGGACCTCATCGGCCGCATGGCCCTGGAGATCTTCGCCTTCCGGAGCCTCTTCCGGAACCTGCGCACCGAACTGCGCAAGGACCCGGACAATCCCGAAGGGGTCCGGCTGATCCACTGGTCCTATAAATGGCTGTGGCTGGGGGCCATCGCCTTCCACTACGCCTTCCTGGTGGTGTTGCTGCGGCATCTGCGCTTCTTCACCGAACCGGCGCCCGGCTTCCTCCACCTGCTGGACAGCGTGGACGGCTTCATGTATTTCTTTACTCCCGTCGTTTTCATGAGCGGCGTGGTGCTGGCGGTGGCCGTCACCTATCTGTTGGCCCGGCGCATCACCAACCCCGCCCTGCGTTATATTTCATTGGCGGCGGATTACTTCCCCCTGCTGCTCATCCTCAGCATCGCCATCTCCGGCATTCTGATGCGCTACTTTTACAAGGTGGACGTGGTGGCGGTGAAGGAACTGGTCATGAGTCTGGTGGCCCTGCATCCCAAGGTGCCGGCGGGCATCGGACCCATCTTTTTCGTGCACCTCTTCCTGGTGAGCGTGCTCATCGCCTACTTCCCCTTCAGCAAGCTGATGCACGCCCCGGGGGTCTTCCTGAGCCCCTCCAGGAACCTCATCGCCAATAACCGCTGGGTCCTGCACGTCAACCCCTGGAATTATCCCGTTAAGTTCCATCACTATGACGAGTACGAAGACAGATTTAGGGAGCCCATGATCGAGGCCGGGATCCCGGTGGAAAAGGAGCAATGAGTTTATGGCTAAGGGTACCCCGAAACCGACTGATTTACTTACTGGGTTAAGCTATAAGCCGCCGGAGAAGGGCTGGATGGACGTCAAGCCGGACTTCCGGCCGGGCACCTATTGCAATCCCGCCACTCCTAAGTGGATGGAATGGATCGAATACCCCTACCCGGCAGCCCGGTCGATTCCCGAGGAAATGTGGGAACTGCCCCAGGATTGGAAAGAAATCGTCCTCCAAGGCATGGAAGACCGGCTGAACCGCTTCCGCTCTCTCAAGGTCTTTTTCGATATCTGCGTGCGCTGCGGCGCCTGCGCCGATAAGTGCCACTTCTTCCTGGGCACCGGCGATCCCAAGAACATGCCGGTGCTGCGGGCCGAGCTGCTGCGCTCGGTCTACCGGCGCTACTTCAAGCCCATCGGCAAAATCCTGGGTGAGGTGGCCGGCGCCCGGGACCTCACCGAAGACGTGATCAAGGAGTGGTTCTTTTATCTGTACCAGTGCACCATCTGCCGGCGCTGTTCTCTGTTCTGCCCCTACGGCATCGACATGGCGGAGATGACCCTGATCGGGCGGGAATTGCTGGCCTCGGTGGGTCTGAACATCGACTGGGCCATGGCTTCGGTGGCCCAGTGCTACGATAAGGGCAGCCACATCGGCGCCACCCCCCAGGCCTTCAAGGACATGGTGGACTTCCTGGCCGAAGAGAACGAACGCATCACCGGCATTACCACCACTCCATCTTATAACCGCAAGGGCGCCGAGGTCCTCTTCGTCATGCCCTCCGGCGACTACTTCGCCGACCCCGGCACCTTCACCATGATGGGCTACCTGCTGCTCTTCGAGTACATCGGCCTGGACTACACCCTCAGCACCTACGCCGCCGAAGGCGGCAACTTCGGCTGGTTTATCTCCCACGAAATGGGGAAAAGACTCAACGCCAAGATCTACCACGAAGCCAAGCGCCTGGGAGTGAAATGGATCCTGGGCGGCGAATGCGGCCACATGTGGCGGGTCTGCAACCAGTACATGCCCACCTGGTGGGGGCCGGTGGATTTCCTGGAACAGCCCAAATCCCCCATCACCGGCACGGTGTTCGAGAACGCCGCCGTGCACAAGATGGTGCATATCTCCGAATTCACTGCGGACTTGATCAAGAATAATAAATTGAAGTTTGACCCCCAGCGCAACGCTCACATCAAGCTGACTTTTCACGATTCCTGCAACACTGCCCGGGGTATGGGGATATTCGAGGAGCCCCGCTACATCATCAACAACGTCTTGCCGGAAGGCCATTTCTTCGAGATGCCCCCCAACACCATCCGGGAAAAGACCTTCTGCTGCGGCAGTTCCAGCGGCATCAACGCCAACGAGAACATGGAACTGCGGATGCAGGGCGGCTTCCCCCGGGCCAACGCCGTAAAGTTTGTCCAGGAAAAGTACGGAGTCAACCATCTGGGCTGCATCTGCGCCCTGGACCGGGCCACCCTGCCCACTTTGATGAGTTATTGGGTGCCGGATATGGAAGTTACCGGGATCACCGAAATGGTGGGCAACGCCCTAATCTTCGACGATGAGATCGAGCGCACCACCGACCTCCGGGACCGTGACCTGGTGGGTTTCGGGGAGCCTGAGGAAGGGGAGGAAGCGGAATAGCCATGGAAGATAAAAATCTCAGGAACGAATTCGGCAATTTCGCCCCGAAGCCGGAAACGCCCAAGAAGTTATACAACATCAAGTATATCGCCTTGGGGCTGCTGGTCTTCTTTGGGCTGATTTTCTCCTTTGTGGCGCCCAACCTGGGCAAGATCACGGCGGCGCCGACGCCCAACCTGGATACTCCCGCGATTAAGCAGCTGGCCGAAAAGGACCGGAAGTGCGTCATGCCCACTGACTATATGCGGGCCAGCCACATGCAGCTCCTGGTGGATTGGCGGGAATCGGTGGTGCGCAGCAAAGGATCGGGAGGCGGGCCGGTGGACGACCGCTTATTCGTCAATCCCGAAGGCAAGAAATTCCTCGCCAGTCTCACCAATACCTGCATGAACTGTCACTCCAACAAGACCCAATTTTGCGATCAATGCCACAATTATGTTGCGGTGACCCCCAACTGCTGGGGTTGCCATTTGACTGCGGAACAGAAGGTGGCGAAGGCGGAGGCTAAGTGATGGGTATCGACAGAAGAGATTTTATAAAATTAGCCGGACTCTCCACGTTATTGGGGCTTGGAGGCAAATCCGCCTTTGAATTGCTCCGACCGGGACAGGTGGAGGCCGCCATGGAGGCCGAGGCGCAGGCCCTCAAGGCCCAAAGGTGGTCCATGGTGGTGGACATGCGCAAACTGGACGAAAAGACCGCCCAGAAGTGCATTGAGGCCTGCCACAAGGTCCACAACGTCCCGGATATCAGCCAGCCCACCGATCCCAAGATCAAAGTCTCCCCCGAAGAAAAAGTCAGGTGGGAGATCAAGTGGATCTGGACCGAACACTATCACAACGCCTTTCCGGGGGAAGCGCCGCAATACATGGATGAAAAGGTGGAGCACATGAATTTTATGGTGCTCTGCAACCATTGCGACAACCCGCCCTGTGTCCGGGTGTGCCCCACCAAGGCCACCTTTCGCCGGGACGACGGCATCGTCATGATGGACATGCACCGCTGCATCGGCTGCCGGTTCTGCATGGCGGGCTGCCCCTTCGGGGCCCGCAGCTTTAACTGGAGAGACCCCCGCCCCTTCATCAAGGCGGAGAATCCCGATTACCCCACCCGGGAAATCGGGGTGGTGGAAAAGTGCACCTTCTGCTCCGAACGGCTGGCCAAGGGTCTGATGCCCGCCTGCGTGGTGGCCTCTCAAGGGGCGCTGACCTTCGGCGACCTCAGCGACGCCAAGTCCAAGGTGCGGGAACTGCTGCGGTCCAATTTCACCATCCGGCGCAAAGTCCATCTTGGGACCAACCCTCAGGTTTACTATATCGTGTGAGGTAGCCATGCTTGAAAATGCCTTTACCGGAACCAAAAGATACTACGGCTTGCTGGCCGGGCTGCTGGGCTTAGTGGCCATCGGGGCCTTCTTCTATTCCCAGCAATTCATGACGGGCTTGGGGATCACCGGCCTGGGCCGGGATGTCTCCTGGGGCTTTTATGTGGCCCAATTCACCTATTTAGTGGGCGTGGCGGCCTCGGCGGTCATGGTGGTCCTGCCTTACTATCTGCACAACTACAAGGCCTTCGGCCGGGTCACCATCCTGGGCGAATTCCTGGCGGTGGCCGCGGTGACCATGTGCCTGCTCTTCATCGTGGTGGACATGGGCCGCCCCGACCGGGCCTTAAACGTCATCAAGTACGCCACCCCCGGCTCCATCCTGTTCTGGGACATGATCGTCCTGAACGGCTATCTGCTCCTGAACATCCTCATCGGCTGGAACGTGCTGGAGTGCGAGCGTCATGACGTGCCGCCGCCCCATTGGGTGAAGCTGCTCACCTACGTCTCCATCCCCTGGGCCGTCTCCATCCACACGGTCACGGCCTTCCTGTACGCCGGTCTGCCGGGACGGGGCTACTGGCTCACCGCAGTCATGGCCCCCCGCTTTCTGTCCTCGGCCTTCTGCGCCGGTCCGGCCCTGCTCATCCTGCTGTGCCTGCTGGTGCGCAAGTTCAGCAAGTTCGACCCGGGCAAAGAGCAGATTCAGACCCTGGCCAAGATCGTCACCTACGCCGTCTTAATCAACGTCTTCCTGTTCTTCTGCGAAATCTTCACGGTGTTCTACAGCCAGATACCGGATCACATGCTCCACTTCCAATATCTCTTTTACGGTCTGGAAGGCAAGGGACGGCTGGTGCCCATCATGTGGTTCGCCATCGTCGGCATGATCGTGGCCGCCCTGCTCATGGTGAACCCGGAGGTGCGCAAGAACGAAAAGACCCTGGCCTGGGTCTGCGGGCTCATCATCATCACCACCTATCTGGACAAGGGCCTCGGCCTGATGACCGGCGGCTTTGTCCCCAATCCCCTGGAAAAGGTGGTGGAGTACTGGCCCACCGTGCCCGAGGCCTTCATCACCCTGGGCATCTGGGCCCTGGGCTTCTTTATTCTGACCGTCCTCTACAAAGTGGCGGTCTCCATCAAGGAGGAGGTGCGGGCCTGATGCCGCCCGAACCTCAAACGGTCTAAAACGTCGCCGTGCGGACCGACGTTTTATATACAGCTAGTATCTTATAAAGGGAGGTAAGTTTAATGGCCTGGCAGGTGGAAGTGGACGCCGACAAATGCACTGGCGACGAAGAATGCGTTAATGTCTGCCCCGTGGGCGTGTTCGAGATGCAGGAAGGCAAAGCAGTCCCGGTCAATGAGGAAGAGTGCCTGGGTTGTGAAAGCTGCGTTGAGGTGTGCCCGTCCGGAGCGATTACCATTACCGAAATTTAGTCCTAATCCGCAGTTTCTCCGATAAAAAACGCCGGCCTGATTTCAGGCCGGCGTTTTTTTTGCAACAATAAAAATAGGAAGTGTCCCTATTTTTATACTACTTGAACGGGTTCACCAAGTGCACCGGCACCGGCGAGTTGGCCATGACCTTCTTGGCCACGCTGCCAAAATCGGCGCTTTTCTGATCCAACTCCTCGGCGCCGCGGCCGTGGCTGGTGAGCACCACCATATCTGCCTTTTCGCTGGCGACGGCCTTGAGGATCTCGGCCGCGGCGTCGCCTTGCACCAGCTTGAGCTCAATGTTGGGACAGGCCTTCAATTCCTTGGCGCAGACGGCTTCCAACTCCTTTTTGGCGTGCTGCAATTCCCAGGTCTGAAAGTGTTTCAAATGCTCCTCGCTGGGGTAACTATAGGCCCCGAAATGAGACATCAAATCCACCCCGACATAGAGCAAGACAACCTTGGCCTGGTACTTCTCGGCCAGGGACGACACGTGTTTGGCGGCCTTGATCGAATTCTTGGAGAGATCGGTGGGCCAGAGAATGGTGTGCACTTCCATGGAAAACCTCCTATCTGGATATTCCTGTATTCACGTGAGCTTAAAGACGCCACACCATCCTAAAAATATGGACGCCTGCGGTGATGTCAAGGCTTGAGTTTCGAGTTTCGGGTTTCAAGTGTTTAGTTTTTAGTTTTTAGAATGGGCCTCAACCCGGTTGTCCCGCCATGGTCAAAATATTTTTCCTGCCCTATTGTATCCTATGACTGAGCGACTTAATTGACCGCGCTTAGCATTCTCTGCGGCCTCTGCGCCTCTGCGAGAACCTTTTTTTCTCGCGGAGACGCAGAGAGCGCAGAGAAGAATAATGCGCAATTATTTCTGTCGCCCTGTATAGAATAATTGCTTTTACTGGCCACTGACTACTGGCTACTGACTACTGACTACTGACTACTGTCCTTCTCGTCCCGGTAAACCAGGACCGGCCGGGGGGTGAGGCGCACCAGGTTGAGGGCTTCGTCGCTGATCATCTTGAGATATTTGGGCCGCTGGTGGCCATAGGCCCCCAACACCAGCAGGTCATAGCGCTCCACCGCCACCGCCTTGAGGATCTCGTCCACGAAGTCCCCTTTGGCCATCTTCTTGATGGGGGTGAAGCCGTGCTGCTTTAAGGTGTCCTGGCCGGTGAGCAGGCAGGCTTCGGCCACTTCCTCGCTTTCACCCCGCTCGGTCTCCTGGACGTGGAGGATGGTGATCTCCGGCTTTTTCTTGGCGAACAGGGGCGCGATGAACTCCAAGGCCCCCTGGTCGCATCGGGAGCCGCGGTAGGCCACCAGGATTTTCTGGATGGGCCGGAAGTTGCGCATCAGCAAAACCGGCTGTTGGGCGTGATGCAGGACCTTGGCATGCACTGCGCCCAGCAAAAAACCCCGCAGCAAAGAGCGGCCCTGGGAGCCCAGGACGATCATATCGTAATAGCCCTGACTGGCAAAATTGAGGATCTCGTCGGCGGGGTCTCCCACCGCCACGAAGGGGTTGCAAGGGAAGCGACCGCTCAGGCAGATGGTGCAGGACTCGAAAATCTCTTCCACCGTCCGCTCCGCCTGTTCTTCAATGCTGCGCTCCACGTCGGCTTTGGTGGTGAAGGGGGCGTAGGCGCCTTCCGCGGCCTCCACCACGTCAGGCTTGACATAGAGGGCGTCCACAATGGCGGTAAAATGCTCCAGCAGATGGCAGGTATCGCGCAGGGCCTGCTGCGATTCCGCCGATTTATCCACGGCCACCAGGATTTTCATGACTTATCCTCGATTTGGCGAACCTTGTGTTCGCCCAAAAATAGTGTGCGAACACAAGGTCGCCCCGTTATAGATTCTTTGGGGAAACTATCTTATCATCAGCATGAAGTGGTCCCTTATGGTTCAGGCCACCCGCAGACTGCGGCCGGCCGATCGGGATGCTTATCTGCCCCTAATCCCCGGCTACCCCTCCCTGTGATTGCCTCGCGGCTGGATCCGTTATGAAGTTAATCACTTCTGGGGTAAGGCGCCAGCATTCCCGCCGCCTCTGAAATTTTTTACTGGAACGCTCCGGTCCTAAGATGGAATTATGAGGTCGGACTTGGCGCTTTTCGGCCTTCTTGGACCCGGCCCGGGTCGCAGGACAAAAAGTGGCCCCGGAGGCTGATGCGAGTCTTGGCAAACCGCCTAATTTCCCTTATAATTGGGCGGTTATATTGATGTTTGGAGGTTCTGGTCTTATGAGGTTGCTCACCAGGTCGGACTTCGACGGTCTGATTTGTGCGGTATTGCTAAAAGAAATCGGGGTCTTGGACAGCTGGCAGTTCGTCCATCCCAAAGATGTGCAGGACGGCATTATCGAGGTCACGGAAAACGACATTCTGGCCAATGTGCCCTACAGCCCGGGGGTGGGGCTCTGGTTCGATCACCATTCCAGCGAGGAGGAGCGGCACCGGTTCAACTTCACCTTTAAGGGCGCGGCCCAGCCTGCCCCCAGTTGCGCCCGGGTCGTTTGGGAATATTATGGCGGCCATGAGCGGTTTCCGGCCCGGTTCGATGAAATGATGGCCTACGTGGATAAATGCGACAGCGGCCAGTTAACCGTGGAGGATATTGAAAAGCCGGAAGGCTGGGTGTTGCTGAGTTTCGTCATGGACCCCCGCACCGGCCTGGGCCGCTACCGGGATTACCGCATCAGCAACTATCAGCTGATGATGGAACTGGTGGAGTGGTGCCGCAGCATGCCGGTGGCGGAGATCCTGGAAATGCCGGACGTTAAGGAGCGGACCCGGCGCTATTTCGAGCAGGATAAGCTCTTCCGGGAGATGGTCCGGCAAAACTCCACGGTGCACGGCAACCTGGTGGTCCTGGACCTGCGCCGCCAGCCGGAGATTTTCACCGGCAACCGTTTCGTCATCTACACCATGTACCCGCAGTGCAACATCAGCATGCAGATCATCATGGGCAAGCAGAACCAGAACACCGTGTTCACCGTGGGCCACAGCATCACCAACCGCACCAGCCAAACCGACGTGGGCCGCCTGATGCTGAAATACGGCGGGGGGGGCCACCAGAAGGTGGGCACCTGCCAGGTGGACACCG
>CAZOCQ010000104.1:0-10651 GCA_964578335.1 uncultured Desulfobacca sp. | reverse complement strand
GACGACTGGGCGCTGGTTAATAGTTCGTCCGCCAGGCGGTCACCAGGTCGTGGGCGCTGTAGTGGGTGCCGTCGCCCTGAACGTTGTTCTGAGAAACACAGGTAGTGTTGTTGTTGTCTACGTGAATACCGGTCTGACCGGGGTTGGTGATGACGGTGTTGCCGATAACGCTCGCCGGCCCAAAGCAATGAATGCCCCTGGTGGCGTTGTTCACATAGTTCCCCTTTATCAAGGAGGCCGAACCGGCCCAAATACCGCCATAACCTATACTGCCGAGGCCGGGCCCGATAACGACGTTGTCGCTGATTATCCCGTTACCGTTGATGCCGTCCTGTCCGAAATTCTCGGTCACACAACCGCTGATCCTGCCACCTGCTTGAACATGAAGGCCAATAAACGAAACGAGGCCGGCTGTGGCCCGGCAACTCTGAATAACGTGGCCGGTGCCCGATAATGAAACACCTGACCGGTTGCGCTCGGCCCGGATATTGAGCACCCGATGGCCAACCCCGCCGAGGGAAGAGATGCCGAAATCCCAATAGGTTACGGTGCCGTTGCGAATCTCCACATTATTCGTTCCATCAGGAATCAAAATCCCATTATTAGCGTCGCCGGGGCCGGTGAGAGTAAAGCCCATGAGGTCGAGGGTTACGTCGCTGCTGGCGATGGTGATGCCGTTGCCGCCGGCATACGAGAGATTGCCATTAAGGTAATAGCAGCCGGGGGTGCTGATGGTATAAGGCAGCTTGGTAATTATGTTGCCCCAGGGACCGCCCCCGTAAAAATCGCCGTCAGCCAGGGCCGCGGTGGCGCTGCACAGGATCAGGCCGAGGCATAGGCCCAGAAAAAGTTTCCTTTTCATAAATTTATCTCCCCGTATCATTTCGGTCCGTGTGCCGAGGCGGTATCTGGTCTGCTACCAGCCGCCATTGATGCTGTCCGGCACAATTGTCGTTCCCGCGCCCACGTGCGTACCCGCGCCGCTGAGGGAATTCTGGTCAGCAGAAAGTGTATTTGCGGGCAGGCCTATGACCCCGGTCTGGCCGGCGTTGGCCACGACGACGTTGCCGATGAGGCTGCCTCCACCTCCGTCAAACTTGATGCCGGTGGCGCAATTGCTCACCTGGTTGTAACTGACCACCGCGCTGCTGGTTAAAATGCCTTTGCCGGTGCAGTCCCGCACCACGTTGCCGCTGATGACGCCGTTGCCGTGGAGGTTGATGCCATTGCCGATATCAGAGCCGAAGCCGTCCCAGGTAAAATTCATGGCGATACAGCCGCTGATGCTGCCGTTCCCGAGGATGGTAAAACCGGACCCTGAGCCGAAATTCCCTTGAGTGGCAAAACACCCCTTGATCAGGTGGTTACTGCCCTGCAATTGAACGCCGAACTGGTTGGCGTCGGCCCGGACGCCGATGACCCGGTTATGGGAGCTTAAGTCGCCGCCGGCCCCTTCGACACCTATATACCAGCCGCGCACGGTGCCGTTGCGAACCTCCACATTGCTCTGACCGTCTATTAATATCCCGCGATGAGCATTGGCACCGGTGAGGCAAAATCCCATCAGATCAAGGGTGACGTTGTCGGCATTGACGATGATGCCATGGCCGCCGGAATAGGAGAGATTGCCGGTGAGGACATAGTAACCCGGCGTGGTGATGGTGTAAGGCAATCGGGTGATCTTGGTGCCGGGCGCTTGGCGCCCGACGACGACGAATAAGTCCTGCGTTAATGCCGGGGCGGCGCTGAGCAGCACCGCGGCCAGCAGGGCCAGGAGCCCAAAAAATCGCTTCACGGTCATTCCTCCTAATCGCCTAAAAGTTGAGGGTTGCCTGCGCAAGCCACACCAAGACAAAACTGCCTGTGTGATCCAAATAACCAAGACTCCATTATCATGGACCGCCGCGCACACACCACACAAAGCGGGTGGCGGGCTTATCGAGGGCGTCCACGATGCCGTCGCCGAAACGCACGTAATAGGCTAAGGTGGTGATGTTCGCGTAGGTAGTCGACGACCAGAAGTTGCCCGGTTGTATTATGAATGGGTGACCCGCCGGCAAAGGCGGGTCAAACTTGCTGTAATCGACCAGGCTTTGCAGTTCCCGTACGTTGGGCAGGCGCCAGTCTCCCGCCTTGGAGCCGTCCGTGAGGCCGGCATCGCCGGACTTCAGATTGTTGGCCTCGCTCACGGCCTGGGACCAGGTTCTTTCGCCGATGGCATTGGCGTTTTTCGTCCAGATCAGCTTGGTCAGGTTGTCGGTCACGGTGCCGTTGTTATTGTCGGTAAAGCGCGGGGTGGGCCAAGCCACGCCCTTCTTCAAGGCTCCGTCATCCCTAGTAGCATAGGAAGTGGTCTGGCCGGTCTTGGTGACCGGGGCATATTGTCCTTTCATGGTCGGTATTACATAAATCCCCTCCTGGGCGCAGACCGTGCTCCAGGCGCCCAACGCCAACACCAACGACAGGGAAATCAACAGTGCTCTTTTCATGAACAGCCTCCTTTCTGATAATTCTGTCGGATAAATTAATTTGAGGCCGGGGCGGCGCTGAGCAGCACCGCGGCCGGCAGGGCCGGGAGCCCAAGAATTCGTTTCGTTTTCGGACCTCCTAAAAATCGCCTCCAAGTTAAAGGTTGATTGTTGACCAGGGAATCCACTACCCACCTCCCTGTGTGGTTGAAAGGGAAAATTAATGGTCAAGGGGGCTTGCTCTCCTTTTTTAGGGAACCTTGAGGTCATGCCCCCATGGTTGCTTCCAGGCTATCTATAACTTTTTCATTCCGAAAGCAGGTCCACCCAGGGAACCGCTTCCAGAGTCACCGACTGCAAACCGAACTTGATCTTGAGGTTGCGGTCTTTATCCCAGATGCCCCAATGAGGCCCCCAGGCGTTGCCGCCAGGTCCCCAGGGCTCGTCAAAAGCGGCGTAGATGAAGGTGTCGCCAAGAACTGGCCCACTGGCGATCACCTGGTTGGTAAAGGTTGTCTCGTTGGCCACACTGGGCACCGCCTGCCCGTAGGGGGCGTCGCTGGGGGCGCTGGGCCAGCCGGTTTCGCCAATGACAATAGCTTTGCCGGGATAACGGGGAATGAAGGTATTTTTGTAGGCATTGATCAGGTTGTTAATGGACACTCTGTTGTCGATGGTAGTGCCGCCATAAAATGGATAAATATTGGCCATAATGACGTCGCAATAAGGCGCCAACTGTAAGCCATTGGTGTTGGTGGCTCCGGAGGCCCAGGTGAGGCCGGTGGTGACCTTGATGGCTTTATTGTGGAGGCCTTTCTTGACATATTGTAAATCTTTGATCAACTGGGCCACAGAAACGGCGTCGTCGCCGATGGGATCGCCCGGCAAACACTCGTTGCCCACGATGACGGCCTCAACATTGCTGTAGGTGTTGGCCTGGCTGATGGCGGTATCGAGATAGGTCTTGTTGGCTTCGCCGTTAAAATGCTTAGACTCCCAGACACCGAGCCAAATCTTGACCTGAGGCTGGTGCTGGGCCGCCAGAGGCACAAAGCGGTTCAGGCGGGTGGTGGAGTCCACCCCATAGGTTCGGATCACCTTAAACCTCGTAGCCATGGTTTGCAGATCGGCAATAAACTGGGCATCGGGGATCGCTGTGCCTAAATTTGGACTCTGCCCGTCATAATGGAACGGTGAATAATTAATCCCCACGAACCCAAAGGAAGGAGTTACGCATATTGGGAGCGTCACTCCCAAGAGCAAAATTATTAGCACCTTCTTCATGGCTCTCCCTCATTTTTTTGTCTCAGCCACAGTTCTGAGACCGGTTTGTCAACCTGGTGAAATTGCCTATTTTTTGCGCCGGCGCAACGCTGAGCAGCACATGGCCAGCAGGGACAAAAGCCCAAAAAACCGCTTAATGGTCAGACCTCCGATAACCGCAAAAAGGTTGAGGGTTGCCTGCGCTAAAACCACACAAATAAAAAACCAGCAGTGTGGGTGAAAGTGAAATCAATGGCCTGAGGTGGTTTGCTCTCCTGGTTTAGGGCGCCCTGGCGGGTTCCCGGCCACCAAGGTCCAAAGCAACACAGCTCTTTGAACAGACGACGTCCGCGAGGCTGGATGGTCGCAGGGAGTATCAACAGCAATGAATATACTCGCACTACACTAAAAAAAACAGGTCAACGGCGGCAAAATCTCCCGATCTAGTTGAATTTAATAAATAAGTCTGTTGTTAAAAAAAGTCAATGTCGAAATTTACAAAATTTTTTTTAAATGAAATTAATCTACTTAAAGGAATCGGGTTCTTCGCATAGGAAACCGGCTAACCTCCGGAGACGCCGCCGACGAGGCCTAGGAGATTAAGACCATGCAGGACCTAGCCCTGGACTTGGCCTGGCTACTGAAGAGGTTGAGGTAGTTCGGTGAATTTAAACCGCCGATGAACGCCGATTGACGCCGAGGCCTTTTTTATCTGCGTATATCGGCGTTCATCGGCGGTTTAAGGTTTTAGCCTTTGGCGGCCCGGAGGCGCTCGGTGACCGTGGGGAAGTATTCGATCTGGGTGTGGGGCAGAAACAGGGCGGCGATGTATTGGTTCATGTAGCCCGGGGTTTCCGAGAGTTCAAAGTTGGTCATCATGTCCGCCACCCGGCGTTCTTCGGCCAGCAGTTCCCGGGAGAAGGCCAGCAGCGAGGCCCCCTGGAGGGAGGCGTTGCCCACGAACTGGAAGCGGTCCCGGGGCAAATCCGGCAGCAGCCCGATGGCGATGGCGTTTTCGATGTTGATGAAGCTGCCGAAGGCCCCGGCCAGGATGACCTGCTCCAGGTCCTGAAGCCGGAGGCCGACGCTTTCCAGCAGGGTGAGGTAGCCGGCGAACATGGCCCCCTTGGCCCGCATCAGGTTGTCAATGTCGGCTTCGCTGACGGTGAGGTCCTGCCCGCTCTGGGTGTCGGCGCCGAAGACCAGGACGTATTCCCGGCCGCTGTCGCCCAGGCGGATGCGGGGGGTGTCCAGGTCTTCCCGCAGCTTGCCGTTGGGCGAGACCATATCGGCCTCCATCATGGCCGCCATCAGGTTGATGAGGCCGGAGCCGGCGATGCCCTTGGGTTTCACCATGTCGATGGTGATGAGGGTGGGCTCGTAAGTTTCGGGGTTGATGATGACGTCTTCAATGGCCCCGGAGGCGGCCCGCATGCCGAACTTGATGCCGCCGCCTTCGAAGGCCGGGCCGGCGGAGCAGGCGGCGCAGGCCAACCAGGACTGGTTGCCGATGACGATCTCGCCGTTGGTGCCGATGTCGATGAACAGGGAGAGCTTGGGGTCCTTGTAGATGCCGGAGGCCAGGATGCCGGAGACGATGTCGCCGCCTACGTAACTGGAGACGGAACTGACGCTATAGACAAAGACGTGGTCCGGGACCTCCAGACCCAGGTCCCGGGCCCGCAACAGGGGGATGCTCCCCGCGGTGGGGGTGTAGGGCGACAGGCGGATATATTTAGGATCAAGGCCGTAAAAGAGGTGGGTCATGGTGGTGTTGCCGGCCACGGTGAGGTGGGAAATCTCCGTCACCGGCAACTGGTGTTTTTTGAGCAGCCGGTGCATCACCTGGTTGATGGTGGCCACCACCGAGCGTTGCAGTTTGTGCAGGCCCTGCTCTTTCTGGCTGAAGACGATGCGGGTGATGACGTCGTCGCCGTAGCTCATCTGGGAGTTGTAGTCCGCGGCCTGTCCCAGGATTTCGCCCTGGGCCAGGTCCAGGAGCTGCGCCCAGACGGTGGTGGTGCCGATGTCCACGGCGACGGCATAGTGCCGCCGGGTGGCGTCGCCCGGCTCGATGTTGATCAGATGCGGGGAACGGAAGCGGCGCCGGGAAAAATCAAGGGTGGCGGTCACCTGGAAGTCCTGCTGCCGCATCACTGAGGCCAGCTTGCGCAACAGGTAGAAGTCCAGAGTAAGGCTTTCTATGGCGTGCTGCCGGGCCAGGCCTTGCTCCAGACGGGCCAGGTCGCTGATATTGTCCGACTGGCTGGGCGGCGACAATTGGACAAACCGCTTTTTGAAGGCCGGGTTATAGAGGCCCTCGGCCTTCAAGGCCGCCAGGTCGATGGGGCTGGGCCGCAGGCCGACGCCGCCCCGGCGCCGGGTCAGGGTGCGGCGGTCCAGCAGGGATTCCGGCGGAATGCGCACCACCACGTCGGAGAGCAGGCGGGACTGACAGGCCTGGCGATAACCGAGCTGCCACTCGTCGTCGCTCAGCAGGCCGGAACGAGAACTGTCCAGTTCGCCTTCTTCCAGTAAAATGCGGCACTTACCACAGACGCCCTCGCCGCCGCAGGAGGCGTTGATGTGCACCCCGGCCTGCAGGGCGGCCCGCAGCAAATTTTCGCCTTCCTGGACCTCTACTGTAATATCGTAGGGCTTAAAAGTGACGCGTTGGCTCAAAATCGCAATCCTAAGATCAGCTGGCCTGGCCCCGGCTAAGGCGACCGGACGGCCCGGCGGAAGTTTTTCTCAAGAGTTTGCGCATTCTATCACAGGACCCGGCCAAAAAAAATGCTAAAATGGGGGAAAGGCTGCGGAAGATAAGCTTCGCAGGCGGCGCTAATTTCGAGGGAACCTATGATTCCGGTCAAGATGGGGAAATTACTCCGGCAATTATACGATAAGGCCTGGCAGGTCTTCGGGCCCCAGGGCTGGTGGCCCGGGGAGACCCCTTTCGAAGTGGCCCTGGGGGCCATCCTGACCCAGAACACCAACTGGAACAACGTGGCCCAGGCCATCCGGGCGCTCAAAGAAGAGGGGGCCTTGGAGCCGCAGGTCCTGCTGGAAATGCCCGTGGCGCAACTGGCCCGGCTAATCAGGCCGGCGGGGTACTATAATATCAAGGCGGGGCGCATCCGCCATTTTTTGGAATTTCTGGAGAGCCGCTACCAGGGCTCCATGGAGGCTATGGCCCATGATAGCCTGGCAACCCTGCGGCCCGAACTCCTCAGAATAAACGGCGTGGGTCCGGAGACCGCGGACAGCATCCTGCTCTACGCCCTCAATAAGCCCACCTTTGTGGTGGACGCCTATACTTTCCGCATCCTGAGCCGACACCACTTAACTGATGAATCATGCACTTACGAGGAGCTGCGCCGGCTGTTCATGGATCACCTGGCTGAAGACGTCGGTCTTTACCAGGAATACCACGCCCTGCTGGTGCGCCTGGGGAAGGAATTATGCCGCCCCCGGCCCCGTTGCGAGGCCTGTTTCCTGAACGGGTGGCCCGCCCGGGACTGACCAAACCGGGGGTTGCATGAGGGCTTGGAGGATAACTGGAATGGAACTTGCATTATTTATATCCAGAGACGATCATATGGCATACTTCGACCCCGACATCAATTTCCTGGTATGGCTGCCGGAACCGCTGCCGGAAGAGGTCCTGGCCAATAATCAGTTACAAATGATGGTCAGGGAAAAGGGCCCGGAAAGTGGGATGTGCGATTTAGACACCTCTTGCGGTTACATTGTCCGCGACTGGTTCGGCCCCTTCCTCTTCTCTCCCAGCAGCCGGGCAGGACGCGGCTTTTGTTGAGGCCGCGCCGGTCCTGAGGCCGGTATCCCCACCGCCGCCTTGCCTTAGAGGCGCATCTTCATCCTTTTCCCGGATGAATCCTCCGATTTTCCTCCAAAAGGCGCAGCATTTTCCGGTCATTTTGACTCCTGGCGTCCCAGCTCCGCTCAGGCGCGAGCATTCTGGTTCCAGGGAAACGCCTAAAACCATGAAAATATGAAACCGCCGCCTTCGGCGGTTCATCCTGCGCAGGCTAAGGCCTGCGGCCATGGTAATGCTTGGCTATGGCACAGGGGCTACTGCGAAAAATCTTCACTGGGTGGTTGTCCTCGTAACTATAAAGTCAGAACTCCAACATCTTGGGCCGGTGAGAAGGAAAAACATTCCCAGGGCCGGAAGAATGATGGTAATATCTGGCAAGCAACGGGTATCTAAATTCTGAACGTCATCCGGGAATCGTTTCATAAAATGGACATTATTGCCGTACAACGACATTCCCTTGAGGAATTAATAAGTTGTCTCCGGCGAGTTCCCCTGTTGGAGCAGCCGGAAGTTCGAATTTATGAGCAAACCCTCATCAGCCTGGAGCAGATTCATACCGATTCCCTGGCCCCGCCGCAAAATTATTTATGGCTGCAGGAATTGCGCAAGTGCCAGGAGATGCGCTGGAGCCTGGCCGAACAGGGGGTGGACCTGTTCCGGCTGGACGGCTACGTCACCTATACGGTGCGGGAACCGGACGGTGCGGAGGCGACCTACGATCTTTATCCCCCCATCGTGGAGGAATCCATCGAAGCCGACGGCACTGTGGCCCTGCTCATTAATGACGGGATGCACCGCCTCTATCTGGCCCGGCTGGAGTGGGTGGTGCCCCAGGTGACTTACATCCGGGGGGTGCCCAAGGCTTACCCCTACTACGCCTATCCCCGGCGTCAAGGCTGGGAGGGCCTGGACCTGCTGGCGGAAAATCCCGACCCCAAGGTCTATCTGAAAAAATGCCATCGGGTGCGCCACAACAAGCGGCTCTACCGCGATTTTCAGGCGGTCTTTGCCAATGTGGGGCGCTCCCGCAGCCGGCTGTTAAGGAAAAGGACTGAGGACTGAGTGCTGAGGACTGAGTTGAAGTCGCAGTTACTCAGTCCTCAGTCCTCAGCACTCAGTCCTAAAAAAAGATGGAGAAAGCATAATGAGTCTAGTCTTGTTGGGAATACTCATCGCCCTGGCCCTGCTGGTGTTCGGCCGCAACCTGCCGCAGTCCCAGGTCAACCCCACGCTGCGCTATATTTTGGCGGCGGTGGTGGTGGCGGGGGCCCTGATCTTCTCCATGGTGAAGGTGGTCCCGCCGGGACACGTGGGGGTGCTGGTCTTCATGGGCAAAGTTTATGGGACCGTGGGTGAGGGCCTGCACCTGATCAACCCCTTAACCAACCTGGAATCGATGACCGTCCGCACCCAGGAAGTGTTCGAACATGCCGAAGTGCCTTCCCGGGAAGGGTTAAACATTATCCTGGAGGTCTCCTGCCTCTATCATCTGCGGCCGGATAAGGCTGATGAGGTCTATCGCAAGATCGGCCCCCATTACCGGGAGGTGGTGATCAAGCCGCAATTCCGGGCGGCCATCCGGGGCGCCACCGTGAAACACGACGCCAAGGACCTCTACACCTCGGGCCGGGAACTGGTGAGCACAGAAATCTATAAAGGGCTGGAAAAAGATCTGGGCAAGCGGGGGTTTGTAGTGGAATCCATCCTGCTGCGCAAGATCGACCTGCCCAAGCAGGTGGTGGAGGCCATCAACGCCAAACTGGCCGCCGATCAGGAAGCCCAGCGCATGGAATTCGTCCTGGTCAAGGAGAAGCAGGAAGCCGAGCGCAAACGCATCGAGGCCCAAGGAATTCAGGACTTCCAAAGGATCGTGTCCCAGGGGATTTCCGATCAGCTCCTACGCTGGAAGGGCATTGAGGCCACCTCCCGCCTGGCGGAGTCGAACAATACCAAGGTCATCATCGTGGGGGGCAAGGACGGTCTGCCCGTCATCTTGAACACCGAAGCGGGAGCGCTTGGAAAATGATGGTTAATTTGGAGGCAACCGCTAATTTACCGACCAGGGAACGCCGCCTTAATGTGGGCCTAATCGTTCTGTGGGCCTGGTTTGCTCTGCTGTTGGCCCTGACCGGCCCGGCGCAGGGCGCCGCAGTGCAGGAAGTCAACGCCGCCAACCCTGGTGAAACCCTGGACCTCAAGACCTTGCCGGCGCCGGGGAAGACCACCCTGGTGGACGTTTACAGCCCCTATTGTCCCCCGTGTGAGCGCCTGGCGCCGCTATTGGAGAAACTGGCCGGGAAGCGCCGCGATCTGCAGATCAAAAAGGTTAATATCCAGCGTCCCGAAATCAAGGGCAAGATCGACTGGCAATCGCCCTTGGCCCAACAACTGAACCTCAAGGCCATTCCTTACTTCCTGATCTTCGATAAGAAGGGCAGGTTGACCGCCGAAGGCCAGAAGGCCAGGCCGCAGGTGATAAAATGGCTGGAGGAGGCCGGCTTGTTGAAACAGAAATGAGGGCCGGGCGAAAGGGAGAAACAGGCTCTTTTTATGGTGAAGGGCGCCGTGGGGCCGGCCCGGCGAGGCGGGCCGAAAAGGATGTCAGGAGCGAGGAGCGGGAAGCCATGAAGATTTCGAGTTGGCGCAGCCTGGCGGGGTTGCTCGTGGTCGCGGCCTTTGTTTCCGGTTGCACCCTGCAACCCATGGGGACGGAGCCGCCGTTAAGCCCGGCGGCGGTCCAAGATACTTTGAATAAGTGGAATCCCAGCTACTGCAAGGTGGCGGAGTTTTACGGCCTTTATCAGCCGGGGGCGGGCGCCGCCAGCCGGGTGGCGTACCTCTCCCTGGTCAACCCCAACGACCCGGCGCAAAAACCCGCGGTGTTTGAGGCCCAATTCAGGCTGCTCACCGGGGCCGACGGTCGGCAGCAGTGGTTCCTGACCAGTCTGGTGACCCACGGATCCGGATTTTTAACCCGCCGGCAAGGCTGGGACAACCTGATTATTCCGGTGCAAGAATCCCAGCCTATCAAACCTAAAACCTAAAACCTAGCCAAACATATTTGAAATTTTCACTCCAAAGG
>CAZOCQ010000103.1:0-10727 GCA_964578335.1 uncultured Desulfobacca sp. | reverse complement strand
TGTCTTCGGAGATCATCTGGCCGCCGGTGAGGATGGCGATGTCTTCCAGCATGGCTTTGCGGCGGTCGCCGAAGCCCGGCGCCTTAACCGCGGCCACCTGCAGGGTGCCGCGCAGCTTGTTGACCACCAGGGTGGCCAGGGCCTCGCCTTCCACGTCCTCGGCGATGATCAAGAGGGGCTTGCCCATCTTGGCGATCTGCTCCAGCAGGGGGAGCAGGTCCTTCATGGCGCTCACCTTCTTTTCGTGGATCAGGATGACCGGCTCATCCAGGCTGGCTTCCATTTTCTCGGGGTTGGTGACGAAATAGGGAGAGATGTAGCCCCGGTCGAACTGCATGCCTTCCACCACTTCCAGGGTGGTCTCCATGCCCTTGGCTTCTTCCACGGTGATGACGCCTTCCTTGCCCACTTTGGCCATGGCGTCGGCGATGATGTTGCCGATGGAGGGGTCGTTGTTGGCGGAGATGGTGCCCACCTGGGCGATCTCTTTCTGGTCCTTGGTGGGTTTGGAGATCTTGTGCAGCTCATCCACCACCGCGGCCACGGCCTGGTCGATGCCGCGCTTTAAGGCCATGGGATTGGTGCCGGCGGCCACCAGGCGGGAGCCTTCCCGGTAGATGCTTTGCGCCAAAATGGTGGCGGTGGTGGTGCCGTCGCCGGCCACGTCCGAGGTCTTGGAGGCCACTTCCTTGACCATCTGGGCCCCCATGTTTTCGAACTTGTCATCCAGTTCGATTTCCTTGGCTACGGTGACGCCGTCCTTGGTGATGGCCGGGGCGCCGAAGGCCTTTTCCAGGATCACGTTGCGGCCTTTGGGTCCCAGGGTGACTTTTACGGCGTTGGCCAGGGTATCCACACCCCGGAGGATCGCCTCCCGGGCCTTGACATCATACTTGATTTCTTTGGCAGCCATGTTGTTACTGTCCTCCTTTAAGGATAGCTGAGAAATATGGAATTCAGGTGATGCGGATGGGAAGGGGATAGATTAGTCGAGGATGGCCAGGATGTCTTCTTCCCGCATCATCAGGTATTCTTCGCCTTCGACTTTGATTTCGGTGCCGGCGTATTTGCCGAACAGGACCCGGTCGCCTTCCTTGACCTGGAGGGTCATGCGCTGGCCCTGCTCGCTCATCTTGCCTGGGCCCACGGCCACGATCTTGCCTTCAATGGGTTTCTCCTTGGCGGTGTCCGGAATAAGGATGCCGCCTTTGGTGACCTGCAGTTCTTCGGTCCGTTTCACCAGGACCCGATCATTCAAGGGCTTAACCTTCATATAAAACCTCCTCATGGTGGTATATTACGGTTCGCAGGCGGGGACGCCTGCGCCACTGTTGTTAGCACTCTCTAATGGTTAGTGCTAATCAATGGGATTTTAACTACTATTTCTGGAAAATCAAGGGGGTAGGGAATTTTTTTTGGGAGGAAGACCAGAAAACGAGAATTAACCGCGGGGCGCCGCGGCCCGGACCTTAGCGCCGGCAGCCGGCGACGCCGGGGTCGGCGTCCCTGGGCGGGCCGGCTTCATGCGGGCCGCACTCCTGTTATTACGCCGGTGAAGAACTGCGAGCGGCCCGCCGGCCTCCCCCGGGCCCGGCTCACTGGGCCTTGGAGACCACCAGGGACCGGGATTTGGATTTGGAATATTTGTCTTTGCTCTTGCTGGGGGCGGACTTGCCTTTTCGGGCGGTTTTGGTTTTGCCGGAGCCCTTGCCGGAGTCCTCACCCCGCTGGACCCCCTTGGTTCCGGCGGGTTTTTTGGCCGCCGCAGACTTGCCGACGGCCTGGCCCTTGCCGCGGGCCTTAGCCGCGCCGGCCGCGGGTTTGGACGAGCCGGCGCCGCCGAACATGGCGGCCTGCACCGCGGTGCGGGGCCCCTTGGCCTCAGGCTCTTTGCTCTTCCGGGCGTGGTTGGCGGCTGAAGCCTTGGGGGAAACGCTCGGCGCCGGGGATTTGGGGACGTATGCCACGGTCCGGGCTTTCGGCAGGGCTGCGGCGGCCGCCGGGAGGGAAGCAGCCCGGCGGCTGCGGGAATAATGCTGCCGCCCGTTCTTTTTCTTGGCGGTCTGCACCGGGGCGGAGGCCACCGCCGGGTGCTCGATGCGGGCCAGGGTGATGTTCTTGTTGAAGAGTTCCTGAGTGTTGGGCGGCAGGTTCAGGACGTACTTGGGGCTGGCGGGCGGCGTCACGCCCCGCAGCAATTCCGGGTTGAGGACCTGAATATCCTCGGATTGCATATTGATGGCGAAGGCCACGGCCTTCAGGGAAGTCGGCTCGTCCACCTTGACCTTGTCCACCTTCAAGGGCGGCTGGTACGGAACCCGGTGGAAACCGAATTTTTCCGGGTTCTTGGCGATGATGGTGGCCGCGATCATCTGGGGCACGTAGTTCTTGGTTTCCGTGGGCAGGCACATGTTGGCCGAGAGTTCCCAGAAATTCTTGTGGTTGCTCTGGTTCAACTCCCGCTGCACCCGGCCTTCGCCGCAGTTGTAGGAGGCGGCCGCCAGATACCAGGAACCGAACTGCTTGTAGAGGTCCAGCAGGTACTTAGCCGCGGCTCGGGTGGCCTTCTCCGGGTCCCGGCGCTCATCCACGTAGCTGTCAATGGCGAGCCCGTAACGCAACCCGGTGCCTCTGATGAACTGCCACATGCCGCAGGCCGCGGCGGGCGAGGTGGCTTTGTTGTTGAAGCCGCTTTCGATCATGGCCAGAAAGGCCAGGTCTTCGGGCAGGCCATACTCCCGAAAAACTTCTTTGATCATGGGGAGGTAACGGGTGGAACGGGACAGGTAGCGGGTGATCACCGCCTTGCGCTCGGTGGAGAAATAGACCAGGTAGGCCCGGACCTGCTTGTTCATCTGGATGGGCACATCAAACTTGACCTGATGCTCCCACTGCTTCAATTCCTCTTCCAGGCTGGGGTCCCAGCCGGGGATGCCGCTCTTGGCGTAGAGCTCTTCCAGGCGCTTGCCGCTCAGTTCTTCGGTCAGGGATTCATCCGGCACATCCGGAGGCAGGGACGGGGCCTCCGGCCCCATCGGCTCCAGATTATTTACCAGAGTGGCCTTATGGCCCCCGCCACAACCGGACAGCAAAGCCAGACACAGGACTACCCCCATCAGCCAAGGCAACATATTATGTCCTTTCACCGAACCGGTGCGAAACTGCCGGATTACAGGCCCGTAAGCGCTTGCGCTTGCCTCCCCCGAGGAAGCGGATAGACCTGGGATTTTCTTCCTATAGCAACATTAATCGGGCAAATCAAGAGAAAAAATGCATGGTTGACACCTCTCCGGCCGGCGGGGGGGCTTCCCAAACAGTTAACATGCTGTTATCATTAATATCTAAAGGAAACCATGGCCGCTAAAAGAAAATTTGCACAAGGGGAGCTGCTGCTGGCCCTGGCCCTGTGGGGCGTGGGTCTGGGGGGCGCGGCGCAGGGCAACCCGGTCGTGCTTCAGTGGCTCTATTTCTTCGCCTGGTACCCCCTGATCCTGTTTCTGGACGGGCTGCTCTATCTCCTCCGGGGCGGCGCCTGGGTGTTGGACCGGCCCCGGGCCCTGCTGCGGATGGCCTTCTGGTCCGTCAGTATATGGCTCGTTTTCGAAGCCTTTAACCTGGTCCTGAAAAATTGGGGCTATACCGGGGTGCTGGCCGACCCCTGGATGCGCTGGCCCGGTTACGCCCTGGCCTTCGCCACGGTGCTGCCCGGCGTCCTGCTGACGGCCGAGGTCTTCCTGGCCCTGGGGGCCTGGCGGGGAATCCGGGGCCGGTCGGTTGCCCTGGACTTCGCCTGGGAGCCCCCTGCCCTGCTGCTGGGGGTCGCCTGCCTGGTCCTGCCCCTCCTCTGGCCGCGTTATTGCTTCCCGCTGATCTGGCTGGGCGCCATCTTCCTGCTGGACCCCTGGGTCAAGCTGCTGGGGGGCCGCTCCCTGATTCAAGCTTTCCTCGACGGGGAGCGCCGGGAGCACCTCTGCCTGCTGGCCGCCGGCCTCTTTTGCGGCCTCTGGTGGGAGGCCTGGAATTACGAGGCGGCCTCCAAATGGGTCTATACCCTGCCGGTCCTGAGCTTCGGCAAGGTCTTCGAGATGCCCATCCTGGGCTACCTGGGATTCCCCCCCTTTGCCCTGGAATGCGCCGTCATGTATAATTTTATGCAGGCTCTGGACGAGCGAGTGTTGGTCACCCCCCGGCGTTGCCGTTACGCCGTCATCATCCAACTGGCCTTCTGGCTGGTCATGTTCGCCGCCATCGACGCCCGGACGGTGATTTCTTTTCAGTGAGCAGTTGGTGGCCCAGGCGTCCCGCCTGGGCAAAACATAGGACGGGCTGCGCCCGCCGGAAGTGAGGGCGGCCACAGCCGCCTGGCACGCAGTGCGCACATTTTGCGCCTTTCTTTGCGACTTTGCGTCTTTGCGAGAGGCTATTTTTAAACTTCGAACCTTGATAATACAAACCGAAAACCGAAAACCGAAAACCGAAAACCGCCTCTACGCCGTGTCCCTGGGCTGCCCCAAAAACCTGGTGGACACGGAGATCATGCTGGGGCGGCTGACCCAGGCCGGCTGGGAGGTCGTTGACGCGCCGGAAGCCGCCGGCCTGCTCCTGGTGAACACCTGCGCCTTCGTGGAGGCGGCCAGTAAGGAGGCCGTGGACACTATCCTGGAGTTGGCCCGCCATAAAGAAGCCGACCCCGCCAAGCGGTTGGTGGTCGCCGGCTGCCTGGTGCAGCGCTACGGTGAAGAGTTGGCCGCCGGACTCCCGGAAGTGGACTATTTCATCGGGGTGAACGATTTTCCCCACCTGCTGGACATCTTGGACAGGGGGCCAGAAATTGGGGGCGGCCGTCTCTTCCATCAAGCCGCGGCCTACGGGTATAGCGGACCCCAGCCCCGCTTTGCCGGCACGCCCCGGCACCTGGCCTATCTCAAGATCGCCGAAGGTTGCAGCCACCGCTGCACCTTCTGCGTCATCCCGCAGATTCGCGGGCCATTCCGCAGCCGGCCCCTGGCCGCCCTGGTGGCCGAGGCCGAGGCTTTAGCTGCTTCCGGGGTCAAAGAGCTCATCCTGGTGGCCCAGGACACCACCGCCTACGGCGCCGACCGGCCGGGCCGGACCGGGCTGCCGGCGCTGCTGCAAGAATTGGGGGGGATTCCGGGGTTTCGGTGGATTCGCCTGCTCTATGGCCATCCGGCCCGGGTGACCCCGGAGTTGCTGGAGGCCATGGCCGCCGATCCCCGTATTGTCCCCTATCTGGATATCCCCATCCAGCACGGCCACGACGCGGTGCTCAAGCGCATGGGCCGGGGCTACGGCCGGGAGCAAATATTGGCCGCGGTGCGCCTGATTCGGGAAATCCTGCCCCGGGCCACCCTGCGCACCACGGTGATGGTGGGCTTTCCCGGCGAAGCGGAAGAACATTTCCGGGCGCTCCAGGACCTCATCGAAGCGGTGCGCTTCGACCACCTGGGGGTCTTCCTTTACAGCCCCGAAGCGGGCGCCCCGGCCTCCCGCTTGAGTGAGAGGGTGCCCCGCCGCCTGGCCCGGCGGCGGGCCAATATCATTAAAAGAGTGCAGGCCAAAATCGTCAAGGAGCGCCTCAAGGCCCTGGTGGGCACGGAGCAAGAGGTCCTGGTGGAGGGCCTGAGCGGGGAGTCCGATTATTTGCTCAGCGGCCGCCTCATCAGCCAGGCCCCGGACATTGACGGCCAGGTCTATATCACCGCGGGCGCCGGCCGGGTGGGGGAAATCCAGCTGGTCCGCCTCACCCGGGCATTGCCCTATGACTTGGTGGGGGAGCTGATTGACAGTCAGCCGTCGCTAATGGAGTAAGCGTGGTTTTTATCAAATGTTCATTACCCAGGCCCGCCGGTTCTAAGGAATTGACTTCCCTGGTTGATAAAGTTATTGTTATATGATGAATAGAATCTCGGCGAAACTGCGGCTCAAAAAGGAACTGGAGACGGACCTGGCCGCCATTAACGCGGCCCTGGCCGCCAATCTCCAGACCCACGTGCCCCTGATCGCCGAGGTGGGCCGGCACATTCTGCTGAGCGGCGGCAAGCGCGTCCGACCGCTCCTGTTCATCCTGGCCGCCCGGATGTGCGGCCACCACAGCAACAACCTGGCGGACTTCTCCACCATCTTCGAATATCTGCACGCCGCCACCCTGCTGCACGACGACGTCATCGACGCGGCCCAGGTGCGCCGGGGCGCCACCACGGCCAATAACATCTGGGGCAATCATGCCGTGATCCTGGTGGGGGATTTTCTGCTGTCCAAGGCCCTGTCCCTGGCGGTGACCACCGATCGCCTGAAGATCCTTAAGGTCCTGGCCGCGGCCACCACCCAAATGGCCGAAGGCGAGATTCTGCAATTGATCCACGCCGGCGACCTGGCCCTCACCGAGGCCCAATACTTCGAGGTCATCACCCGCAAGACCGCCACCCTGATGTCCGCCGCCTGCCAGATCGGCGGCATCCTGGCCGGCGCCCCCCCTAACCAGGAGGAGGCCCTGGCCCAGATGGGGCTGAACCTGGGCCTCACCTTCCAACTGGTGGACGACATCCTGGACTACACCGGCGACGAACGCGAATTGGGCAAGCAGGTGGGCGCCGACCTGCGGGAAGGCCGCGTCACCCTGCCCCTGATCCACGCCCTGGCCCAGGCCAATCCCGCGGACCGGGAGCGGCTCCAGGAGATCGCCCGCCACCTCACCCCGGAAATGGCCCCGGAGCTGCTGGCCCTGATTGACCGCTACGGCTCTCTGGAGCACGCCCGCTCCCTGGCCCGGCAATATACCCGCCAAGCCCAGGAAAACCTGGCCGTCTTTGCCCCCTGCCCCGAGAAGACCTACTTCCAGATCATCACCGAAGAACTGCTGGCCCGGACCCACTGAGACGTGCGGCGCCAGATTAATTCGCCTGAGCCCTGCCGGGACCCGGAAAATCCCTTGACACTGAGGAAACGAGTTGTTAGATTTTGGGCCGTAGATAGCATGTCAGACGAAGGTAGGGCGCGGCGCCCAAGGAACCAATCGGAAGGGTATGCTAAATACCTTCCTTTTTTTTTTGTCTGACTGCCAGGCGGATGCCGGCCCTGTGAGCCGGCGGGGTTTCACAATTTTCAGGAGGGTTTTGCATAATGAAGGAAAGAGGCAGGGTTAAGTGGTTTAATGACGCCAAGGGTTTTGGGTTCATCGCCCGGGACAATGGCCCCGATGTCTTTGTCCATTTCAGCGCCATCAAGGCGGATGGCTTCCGGACGTTAGCGGAAAACCAGGAGGTGGAATTTGAGGTGGTCCAGGGCGCCAAAGGACCTCAGGCTCAAAATGTCATGAAAATTTAACCCCCTTGTGCCTAAATTGCGGGACTTCGGGGGGCCTGCTCCCGGAGCCCCGCCTCCTTATAATTAGGGAGGTGCAGGCCATGGCCCGAAACCGTTACGGTTGGGAAAAGCGAGCCAAAGAACTGGCCAGGAAGCAGAAGAACGAAGAGAAACAGAAACGCCGCCAGGGAAAAACCCAGGCGGCGCCCCCGGAAAAGCTGCCCCAAGCAGAACCGGAGGAAGAATAATTGAGGCTCGCCCAGGCCGACACCATGGTGCAGCCAGGGCCCGAAGCGGACCCTTAACCAGGAGGACTAGATTATCAAACTATATGTGGGCAATCTGCCCCGGCAAATGACTGAAGAGCAGTTAAAAACCATGTTTTCCGAGGCCGGCAATGTGGCCTCGGCCAAGATCATCACTGACCGTCAGACCGGCCTTCCCCGAGGCTTTGGCTTTGTGGAGATGGAGACCAAACTGGAAGGCCAGAAAGCCATCTCCAAGTTTAACGGCTTGGAGGTGGAAGGCCGCAGCCTGACGGTGAATGAAGCCCGACCGCAGCAGCGGAGCGGCGGAGGCGGCGGCTACGGCGGCCGCAGCGGTGGTGGCTACGGTGGCCGCGGTTCCGGTCGGGGCGGCGGTCGGGGCCGCGATTACTGATATTTTTTCCCCTGGCCTTTCCCAGGCCGAAGTGGTAAAATATCGATCATAGCATCTTGATGGCCGGCATGATCCCGGATCATGCCGGTTTTTCTTGGCGAGCCGCTTTAGTGGGAGGTTAAAGTCAATGAAGATATGTTTCGTGGGGTTGGAACTGCCGGAAGGCAAGGTGAAGTACCAGGATGAGCGGGTGCTGGCCCTGGACAAGAAATTTGCCGCTCAAAAAGTCACCCCTTTCTATGCCGAATTTATTAAAGATGATTGCCAGCAGTGCGACGCCTTCATCGTCTCCCGGGAGCAGGCGCTGGACCTGCTCATCCTGGACATGGAGAAGCTGGAGACCCGGCGGGACCGCAGCGCGGACGACTTCGAAAAGGTCCTGCTGAGCCGTTGTCTGGAATATCTGGAACAGGAAATCCCCCTCTGCGACGTCGAGTTCAGCGAGGCGGAAGCCGCCCTGCTGAAGACCCTGGCCCCCCTGAGTTATAAGCCCACCGTGATCGCCGCCGGTCAGCCGGAAGTCAAGGCCGCCATCGAACAGGTCCTGCGCAAGGCCGGCATCACCTTTTTCTACACCGCCGACAAGAAAGAGGTGCACGCCTGGCCGGTGAAGGAAAATTCCGACATCGTCACCTGCGCCGGCAAGATTCACTCCGACCTGGCCCGGGGCTTCATCAAGGCCGAGATCGTCAGCTATGAGGATTTGATGAAGGTTTACAACTGGCAGGAGGCCCGCGCCAAGGGCCTGGTCAAGCTGGTGGACCGGGACTATCTCATCCGGGAAGGGGACGTGATTGAGATTAGGTTTAATGTGTGAGCGATTGGCAGAAGAGCCGTTCATTTCCGGGACGGCTTGGCCAATTCCTTGGCCACCACCTTGCCGTTGATAAACTGAATGTTAATGGCGGTGTCACCCTCGATCCACTTGGCATGGGTTCCCGAAAATACCGCAATTTCCAGGCCGGAGGCTTCGGTGGGGGGGCCCAGGATTTGCTGGACCTCCTGAAGGCTCATGCCGATCTTAATCTTATCGAAATTCTCCTGGTTGATCTTGGAGCGGGCGCAGCCGGCCAGGGCAATGATTAACAGCCCCGCCAGAAGCATCAGAACAAAAAACCGCCATCTCGAAAGCTTCAGACAATTACCCATGACTCACCCCAGTGGCTTATTAATTTTTCTTTCCCTTAAAACCTGAAACCTGAAACCTAAAACCTGCATTGCAAGCCGTCTTCGGCCCGGATGATCTCTCCGGTGAACTCCTGGGCGGCCAGGGCCGCCACGTCCACTTCATCGCACGGCGGGTAGAAATGGGTCAGCAGCAGGCGCCGCACCCCGGCCCGAGCCGCCAGGCGCCCCGCCTCTTCAGGGGTCAGGTGGCCCGGAATCTTGGTGGGATTGGCCGCCTCCAGCACCAACAGGTCGGCCCCCCGGGCCAATTCCACCAGGGACTCGCTTTCGTCCGTATCCCCGGAATAGACCAGGGAGCGGCCGTCAGCCTCGATCCGGAAAGCCAGGCTGCCTTCAATGTGGTTGGTCGGCGCGCTCCTGACGGTCAGGCCCTCCCACTGCGCCTCATCGGGACCTTCAGCCGATAACTCCTGGAGCTGCATGAGGCCCTCGGGCGGCTCCACCCACTGGCCGAAGGCTCCCTGCAGCCGCGCCAGGAACCCGGCAAAGCCTTGGGCCGCCAGCAGCCGGAAGGGCGTCTTTCGAGTATATCCCAGGGCGTAGCGGGTGGCGAACAGAAAAGGGACCAGGTCCCCCACGTGGTCGGGGTGTAAGTGGCTCAGGGCCAGGAGATCGATCTGGTTGAAGTTGAGGCCCCAACGCAGCATCGCCCGCAGGCTGCCGGAGCCCAGGTCGAAGAGCAGCAGCCGGCCGGCGGCCTTGACCGCCAGGGCGGGGGAACCCCGCCGCAGGGAGGGAACGCCAGTTCCTGAACCGATAACGATTATTTCCATAATCGTTTTTCCAGAAGATTTCAGAATACCCATGCCTTCTTGCCGGTCGAAACAGCGCATAAAATAACCCGCAGGCCTTACCCCGCGGCAGTCCAGACCATGCCCGGCCAATTCTCAGGGCGTCTTGAGCTTGGCTGCGACTAACGGGGTCCGCCTGCCGCGTTTGCTGCTTTCCGGCGCGCGGCCCTTAGGGCTCCACTTCCATGACCAGCACCTGGCATCGACCTACCGGAAATAAATTTCTATACCCCGATTCGGCTTCGCGAGTCACCAATCCCCAAAGAGTCAGGTCAACGTTACCCTGCCCGATGCCTGACCATACCCCGGTGGTCCAATGTGTGCCGCCGCTTGAAGAAGTGCACACAAAACCAACTTGGCCCGTGCCGCTGGCAAAGCCGTTCACCCGAAGCGTGGTTTCGAATCTGGCGCTGGGCATTTCCCTAAGGGTCCTAAGAGATTCCTGGTAAGTGATAATAAGGCGGGAGGTCTGGCTCACTTTCGTGTAAGTCCATGCGCCGGGTATTTGGATCCATGATCCGTCGACATAATCAAGTCTCTCTAAAAGACCCGAATAAGTGAACACTTGGGTTTTAAGAACCTTGGACGGTCCGGCCGACCCTTGGGGTCCCTGGGGTCCAACCGGCCCTTGGGGTCCGGCAGCTCCGGTGTCCCCTTGGGGTCCCCCGGGTCCCGCCGGTCCGGCAGCTCCGGGGTCACCCTGGGGTCCCGCCGGCCCTTGGGGTCCGGTGGGACCCGCGGCGCCCGTTTCGCCTTTCCCGGCCA
>CAZOCQ010000102.1:0-10813 GCA_964578335.1 uncultured Desulfobacca sp. | reverse complement strand
TTGGAATAAATAACGTTCTTTCGGCCCTCCGAAAAATATATTTCATAAAAATTGGGGATATTCTGATTACTGAATGAAAGTGAATTTGTGGGAAAATCAAAGGAAAAAAACTGAAATTGAAGGGTCAGAAGGATGGCAATCAAGATCATGGGATATCACCTCCACTTGCCGTCCCTTTCCCTGGGCTCGGACAAATGCCCCTTGACCAGATAAGCAGATAGAACGCACCCTGACCCGTCAGGGTGAAGACCATCACCGACACCCAACGCCTTTCTCATGGGCCCAAACCGGCAGACCGTCCCCCGTCCGGTTCTCCCCGGCGGGATGGCGGCAAGCGTCTTGGTGTGCGCCATTATAACAGCATTGACCGCCAAAAGCGACAGCTCAATATTGCCATCCCGGTCGGGGGGGCCGCTCAGCTTGAAAATGCCTTAATGATGCGTTCCTGGTCCTCCTCCGTCAGGTAAGGGTGCATGGGCAGGCTGAAGATGCGGGCCGCGGCGCTTTCGCTGACGGGGAAGTCGCCGGCTTGGCGCCCCAGGTGGCCGAAAGCGCCTTGCAGGTGCAGGGGCAAGGGGTAGTAGACCGCGGTGGGGATGCCGGCCTCCTTCAGCTTGGCCTGCAACTCGGCCTTGCGGTCGCTGAGCACCGAATATTGGGCCCAGACCGAGGTGCAATCCGGCCCCACGTAGGGCACTTCCACCAGTCCACGCAAGCCGTCGCTATACCTTTGGGCCACCACCTGGCGGGCGGCCACTTCGGCGTCGAAGATCTCCAGCTTGGCCAGGACAATGGCGGCCTGCAGGGTGTCCAGGCGGCCGTTGAGGCCGATGCGCACGTTGTCATATTTATGCGTCCCCTGGCCATGCACCCGGATGGAGCGCAAGGCCGCGGCCAGCTCGTCGTCCGCGGTGAAGATGGCCCCGCCGTCGCCGTAGCCCCCCAGGGGCTTGGCCGGGAAGAAGGAGGTGCCGGCCGTCTCCGCCAGGGCCCCGGCCCGCCGGCCTTTATAGGTGGCCCCAAAGGACTGGGCCGCGTCTTCCAGCACGAAGAGACCGTGTTTTCGGGCCAGGGCGTTGATCTTATCGTAGTCCGCCGGCTGGCCGAAGAGGTCCACCGGGATAACGCCTTTGGGCTTCAGCCCGGCGGTCCGGGAGTCTTTCCCCAGCCCGGCGATGGCCGCCTCCAGGAGCCCGGGGTCAATATTAAAGGTCCTGGGATCGATGTCCACAAAGACCGGGGTGGCGCCCAGCAACTGAATGACTTCGGCGGTGGCGATGAAGGTGAAGGGCGTGGTGAAGATGGCGTCCCCCGGCCCTACCCCGTAAGCCAGCAGCGGCATCAACAGGGCGTCGGTGCCTGAGGAGCAGGTGATGGCGTGCTTCACTCCCACATAGGCCGCCAGCCGCTCTTCCAGTTCTTTAACCTCCGGGCCCATGATGTATTGGCCGTGGGCCAGGACCCGCTGGAGGCGCTCGTTCAGGTTAGGTAAGATCTTTTCCTGCTGCGCCTTCAAATCAATAAAATTGATGCGTTTCTCAGTCATGGTAGTTTCCAGTTTTTAGTTTTCAGTTTCGAGTTTCGAGTTTCGAGTTTCGAGTTTCGAGAAAAACCTCTTTAAAATGTGGAGCAGGCGCCCTCGCCTGCTTTTTAAAACAGCCGAGGATGGCTGTTCTACAAACAATTTAAGATCTTCCCTTATACCTGCTTCAGACCGGGGCCGTCTTTGGCGAAGCGGTGGCCGCAGGCGGCGCACTGCAACTGCTCATCCAGCTTGGTGCCGCAGTCGCACATCCAGCCGGTCTGCCGGGCCGGATTGCCCACCATCAGGGCATGATCCGGCACGTCTTTGGTGACCACCGCCCCGGCCCCGATAAAGGCGTAGCGCCCGATGGTGCGGCCGCAGACGATGGTGGCGTTGGCCCCGATGGAGGCCCCGGTCTTCACCAGGGTGGGCCGCACTTCGTCCATCCGCCGGATATGGGCCCGGGGATTGAAGACGTTGGTAAAGACCATGGAAGGCCCGCAAAAGACATAATCCTCAATGGTCACGCCTTGGTAAACCGAGACGTTGTTCTGAATCTTGCAGCCCTGCCCGATGCTCACCTCCGGGCCGATGACCACGTTCTGGCCGATATTGGTCTTCTCCCCGATGCGGCAGTTCTTCAGGACGTGGGAAAAGTGCCAGATCTTAACGCCCGGGCCGATCTGGCTCGGTTCATCGACTACTGAGGTTTCATGGACGAAATAAGGGAGCGCCGCTTTTTTGGGGGCCAGATCGGCCAGCTTCACCGGGACGCCCTGGTGATCCAGGGAACGCTGGCAGGCCTGCAAGACCTGGAGCACCCGCAGCCCTTCCGCCCCGTCGGTCTGCGGCGTTCGCCGGGACTTGACGCAGTCCAGAAAATGGGCGCATTCGTCTTTCAGCGGCTCGCTCATCTCCAGGGGTACGGCCTCGCCTTCGGCCTTGCGGGCCACCGGGTAATGGTCGACCCAGTCGATCCGGTGGGGATATAACACCAGCTTACGGTCCGGCGAGACGTCGTCGAACACCGCCATCTGCCGTTCCCCCACCACCACCAGCTTCTGCTCCTTGAAGGGATGCAGCCAATTGACGAAGATGTGCCCCCGGGCCCCGCTGGGGAAGGCAAAGTTGGTAACGGTAACGTCGGCAACCCGGCTTTGCAGGTAAGCCCCCCCCTGGGCGCTCACTTCCTCGGGCATCTCGCCCATGAGCAGCAGGATGATGGAGATGTCGTGGGGCGCGAAGCTCCAGAGGATATTCTCTTCCTTGCGGATCTTGCCGATATTGAGGCGGTTGGAATAGACGTAGCGAATCTTGCCCAGTTGCCCGCCGTCGATCAGTTCCTTGAGTTTCTGCACGGCCCGGTGGTAGTGGAGGATGTGCCCCACCATCAGGATGCGCCCCTGTTGGGCCGCCAGTTCCACCAGTTCCCGGCCTTCGGCCGCTTCCAGGGCCAGGGGTTTCTCCACGAAGACGTCTTTGCCGGCCATTAAGGCCGCCTTGGCCACCTGGTAGTGAGACACGGCCGGGGTGGCGATGGCCACCGCCTGGATCTCCGGCTGCGCCAGGACCTCGGAGAAGGCGGCGCAGGTCTTGACCCCGGGGCTGATCTTATCGGCCTGGGCGCAGGCCCCGGACTCGGGGTCGCACACCAGCGCCAGGGCCCCGAGGGAAGCAAAATTGCGCACCAGGTTTTTGCCCCAGGCGCCGGCGCCGATCACTGCTACTTTAGGAACCTCCAAAACAGCCTTGCTCATGGTTTAAGCCCTTATGATCTTTGGATTATCCGGCATATTGGCGAAGACGTTGCGGGTGTCCACCACCAGGGCGGCATGGGCCGCGATGTTGTCGTAATCCAGACAGGAGTGGTCGGTGGCGATGAGCACCGCCGCGTAGGAAGCCAGGTTTTCCGGGGTCAACTCCACCGAGCGCAATTGAAAATCATGGCGCCGGGTCCGGGGCATCACCGGGATATGGGGATCGTGGTAGTCCACCTGGGCCTCGCGTTGCAGCAGCAGTTCAATGAGCTTCAGGCTGGGGGATTCCCGCAGATCATCCACGTCCTTTTTATAGGCCAGGCCCACCACCAGCACCCGGGCCCCGGTTATGGGCCGGCCCCGGCGGTTGAGCCCCTCCACCAGGCGCTCGATGACGTAATAAGGCATGGAGGTGTTGATTTCGCCGGCCAGCTCGATGAAGCGGGTGCTGAAGTCGTATTCCCGGGCCTTGTAGGTGAGGTAAAAGGGATCAATGGGGATGCAGTGCCCCCCCAGGCCGGGGCCGGGATAAAAGGCCTGGAAGCCGAAGGGCTTGGTCTTGGCGGCGTTGATCACCTCGTAGAGGTCGATGTCCATGCGGTGGCAGAGCACCTTGAGTTCGTTGACCAGGGCGATGTTCACCGCCCGGTAGATGTTCTCCAACAGCTTGGTCATCTCCGCCGCCCGGGTGGAAGAGACCGGCACCACCTGCTCCACCACCTGGCTGTATAAAGCCAGACCCAGTTCCAGGCAGGCCGGGGTGAGGCCGCCCACCACCTTGGGAGTGTTGCGCAGGTTGTGGCCCAGGTTGCCCGGGTCTTCCCGTTCCGGGGAATAGACGAGAAAGAAGTCCTCCCCCGCACGCAGACCGCGTTTGGCCAAAATGGGCAGGATGATATCATCGGTGGTGCCGGGATAGGTGGTGGATTCCAGGGCGATCAACTGGCCGGGCCGCAGGCCGGCGGCGATGTCCCGGGCGCTCTGCTCCACGTAGGCCAGATTCGGCTCCCGGTAGCGGTTCAGGGGAGTGGGCACGCAGATCAACAGGGCGTCCGGCTCCCCCAGACGCCGAAAATCATGGGTGGCCTCCAGGCGCGCCCCTGAGGGTCCGCTCCGCAAGGCGGCGATCTCCTCTCCCGGAATGTGCATGATATAGGAGCGCCCCGCGTTCAAGGCCGCCACTTTGCTTTCATCGGCATCGAACCCTAAAATCTTAAAACCTTTTCGGGCAAAATGGAGCACCAGCGGCAAGCCCACATACCCCAAGCCAATCACCCCGATACAGGCCCGCCCCGACAAAATCTTTTCCTTAAGTTCTTGTTGAAGATTTCCCATTATTCACCTTAAAGAGAGATATTTGCTTGAATCTGAGCGCTCGAGCGCCGACAGTCAGCCTCCAGAAGACCTGCTCCAGGACTTAGGCAGTCTAACTTGGTCAGCAAATTTAAGTCAAGGTTTTCGGCCCGGAAAGCGCTGCCCATTTAGACAAAGGCACCCCTGCTTGAGCCGGCCTTAGCCGCTGTCCAGCCCATAGGGGAAGGCCGAAGGAGACCAAATAATTTGGCGGCGGCCCCGCCGGCGCCCTGATCCAGGGTCGCCCGCAGGACGGTCGGATAGGATACCATTACGCTGCCCGAAGCCGATTCCTCCGGCTGCAATGGAGCTTGAAAAGGGTGGTGTTTCCCGAGCATCCATGTTCTTCGCCAACGCCACCTTTGCTCATTTACTGGGTAATATGCATTTTGTCATAGTCTGAATCATTTGCAACAGGTATTTGCCTTTTGGATTGGCAGACAGGCCGGCGGACCCACCATCCCGGTTCCGGACCTTCAGATGCCGCGTCCGGTTTGGCGGCCCCGACCTCCCTAAACCGCGGCTTTTGACTTGACGCGCCGGGAGAGTTTTGCTAACTGATTTCTACGCCGTTCTTTCTTGGCGCTAAAAAGTGCAGAATATTCGCCCACCGGCGACTATCGGGTTGTAAATTTCAATGTTAGACTTTAACATGGTTTGGAGAGGGAATTGGCGGCCGGGCCTCCGGGGCGACGGCCGTTTCCCAGAAAATCCTGCTCACCTTTTAATGAAGCGCCGGCCGGGGCATGACGCGGATGTCTCCTTTATGGCAGCCAAGACCAAGGGTTAAGCGGCGGGGAAGCTGGCTTCCGCGCCTGGTTTTGCCCGCGGTCTTGGCCATCCTGGGCCAGGCCCCGGCGGTGCAGGCCGAGCCCTACCTGCGGGTCTGCAAAGGTGGAGTGATTTATTATTATTTTTCCAACCGCAACGACAATTACTCCAGGTCTCGTTTCGGGCAGCCGCCAAGGTTGGGGGTGAAGCGGCCCCCGGCCGCCAGACGGTTGACCGACAAGGAATTGGAGCCCCTGATTCAGGAGGCCAGCCGCAGCCATAACCTGCCCTCCTCCCTGGTGAAGGCGGTGATCCGGGTGGAATCGAATTTCAATCCGTCGGCCACTTCTCCCAAGGGAGCCCAGGGACTGATGCAGTTGATGCCCGGGACCGCCGACCAGTTGATGGTGGCCGACCCCTATGATCCCCGGCAGAATATCTGGGGCGGAGTCCGCTATCTGCGGATGCTGCTGGAGCAGTTCAATAATCGGCTGCCCTTGGCCCTGGCGGCTTACAACGCCGGGCCGCAGCGGGTCAGCCGGCGCCTGGAGGTGCCTGCCATCCCCGAGACCCAGGCCTTTGTGAGCGACGTTTGCAGTCAGTTTCTGAAATATTCCGGAGAACAACCGGCGGCCCCCTAGAGACTGGTCCGGGGAAAAACCCAGGGTTTCATGCGCTTCAAAAAAATCATCAGCCTGTTAATGGCGTTCGTCATTTTCCTGCCCCCTGCTCAAGGATGGAGTCAGTCTCAGGAAGAGCAGCCCTCTTACCATTTTCAGAAAATCGGGCCGGCAGCGGCAACTCCCGCCGCCAAAGTCCCCGGCGCCCCTGAGCCGCCCCCAAAGGCGGCCCCGACGCCGCCGCCCCCCCCGGCCGCCACCGCGGCCCCCCGCCAGCCGGAAGAAACCTCCGCCATCGAACGGCGGGCCGCGGCCCAGGAATTATTCGTCAAGCAATTCGGCTACAGCTTTTTTTACCAGCCGCCGGCCTCTTTTCTGCCGGTGGAGAACGTCCCGGTGGGTCCCGATTATGTCATCGGCCCCGGCGACCAGATCAAGATCATCATTTGGGGGAGCGTGCAAGGGGAATACAGCCTCACGGTGGACCGCAACGGCCAGATTGATATTCCCAAGGTGGGGGTGGTGCACGTCAGCAGCCTTACCTACCGGCAACTGCGGGAGGTGTTGGACCGGGAATTCTCGCGGCAATACACCAATTTCCAGATGAGCGTGACCCTGGATAACCTGCGCACCATCCAGATTTACGTGGTGGGACAGGCCAGGTTTCCGGGCAGCTATGCAGTGTCTTCCCTTTCCACCCTGGTGAGCGCCTTGTTCGCCGCCGGCGGCCCCAATAAGTCCGGCTCCCTGCGCCACATTCAGGTCCGTCGGCAGGGCCAACTCATCAACACCTTTGACATGTATGACTTCCTGTTGCGGGGCGATAAGAGCAAAGATATCCGCCTGCAGCCCGAAGACGTCATCTTTATCCCCCCCATCGGCGCCCTGGTCGCCATCGGCACTCCAAGATCCAAACCGGAAACGCCGGCCAAAGAGCAGGCGGGAGAAAAGGCGGACCTTGGAGGTCCCGTCAAGGTGCCGGCCATCTATGAATTGAAAAACGAGAAGACCTTGAACGAGGTTTTGCGCCTGGCCGGAGGGCTGGGGGATACCGCCTTCAAAGGCCGCGTCCAGGTGCTCCGGGTCCAGGGCCGCCAAGAAATGGTGCTGTTTGAGGAAGACCTGGCCAAGGTGTTAAATCAACCCCAATCCTTGCCCCTGGTGGATGGAGATTTGGTGGAGATCTTTGCGGTGCCGGGCCTGGTGGAAAAAAAGGTGACCGTGGCCGGGGCCGTAAAAAATCCGGGAACCTACGGTTACCGCGACAATATGCGCCTCAAAGACCTGATCGGCTACGCCGGCGGGCTGTTGTTGCAGGCCAACCAGGAAGAAGCGGAAATCACCCGGGTGCGCATCACCCCCCAAGGCCCCCAGACTTCCTTTCTTTACGTCAAGCTCTTTGGCGCCCTGAGCGGCTCCCCCCGGGACAACCTGCTGCTGCAACCCAATGACTACCTGTTCATCAGGACAGTGCCGGATTGGGCCACCTATAAAACCGTCAATATTACCGGCGAAGTCAACTTCCCCGGCGCCTACGCCATTCCGAAGGGCGGGACTTTGAGTTCGGTGCTGGCCCGGGCCGGCGGCTTTACCCCCAAGGCCTATCTCTTCGGCGGGGTGCTGACCCGGTCCTCCGTCAAGCGCATTCAAAAAGAGCAACTGGAAGCGGCCATCAATCGCATGGAAGCGCAGGTCCTGGCCATTGCCGGATCACAGGCAACCGGCGGAATAGAACCGACCGACGCCAAGCGCGCCGAGGTTTACGCCCAGCAACAGATACAACTGCTGGCCAGTTTACGAAAGATCGAACCCCTGGGACGGGTGATTATTCGCCTCGATGATCCGGAACGCCTGCGGGGGACCCCGGAAGATATTGAACTGGAGGAAGGGGATTCGTTGTTGGTGCCCGAGACCACCCAGGTGGTGAACGTGGTGGGCGCGGTCTTTAATCCCACCGCGGTGGTCTATAATCCTTACCGGACGGTGGAGGACTACGTCACCAGGGCGGGGGGCACCACCAAGATTGCCGATGACAAGGAGATTTACGTAATCAAGGCCAACGGGGCCGCAGTCAGCCGGAAAGGCTTCCAGTGGCTGGGACCCAGTTGGGACGGCTCCAAATATATCTATCATCCCGGAGGCTTAAAAACGCTCACATTAAACCCGGGGGACACCATCGTGGTGCCGGAACAACTGGAAAGGATCGAATGGCTGCGGCAGATCAAGGACATCGCCACCATCATCGGGCAGATCGCCTTGACGGCCGGCATTGTTCTGGTAGGCCTGAAAAAATAGTTTCGAGTTTCGAGTTTTTAGTTTCGAGTTTCGAGTTTCGAGTTTTTAGTTTTTAGTTTTTAGTTTTTAGATTCTACGTTCCATCAATCTGAGAATTTATCTCTAACAATGGTTAGGCCGCGGAGATAATATTAATAATATCATCTATCTACAGATGCGGCAGCATTTTATCACCACCAAGACACAAAGACCACCAAGAATTCACCAAGGTTTTCTTGGTGCGAACTTGGTGCCCTTGGTGCCTTGGTGGTGAAATCCTTTCGCAACCTTTGGAGTGAAAATTTCAAATATGTTTGGCTAGTTTTTAGAGCCTTTCGAGTGGGAGAGTGAAGCGCGTCCCGCTAAGAGCTTTTAGTTCATCCAGCGCAGGCTAAAGCCTGCGGCTGCATTTTCAGGCAGAAGACCGGGAGATAATCACCTTGCCACAGGATTGGCCCGAAGCCGGGTCTTATCGCCGCCGCCGGGTGCTGATCACCGGGGGCTTGGGGTTTTTGGGCCTTAATCTGGCTAAAACCCTGCTCGCCGGGGAGGCCCGGGTGAATATTTTGGATATCGGCGACCCCTCCCAGGCCTGGAGATGTCCGCCTTTTCTGGCGGAAGCGCGATTTTTCCAGGGCGGCATTGACCAGGAGCCGGCGGCTTCAGCGGCCTTGACCGATTGCGAGGTCATTTTCAACCTGGCCGGGAAATCCGGCGCCACTCTGAGCAACGCCCAGCCCCTGGCTGATTTGGAAGTGAACGTTAAAGGGCAACTCACCTTCCTGGAACTTTGCCGGAAGATAAATCCCGCCGCCAAGATTGTCTTCCCCAGTTCGCGCCTGGTCTATCAGCCCACTCAAGACCTGCCGGTGCCGGAGTCGGCCCCCCTGGGGCCTAAATCCATTTACGGCATTCACAAGCTGGCCGGAGAGCATTACCACCTCTTGTACAGCCAGCTTTATGGCATCAGGACCACGATCTTAAGAATCACCAATCCTTACGGGGCCTTCCAGAGTCCCCGACAAAGCAGCTACGGCATTATCAACTGGTTTATCCAACTGGCCTCAAACGACCAATCTCTGCCGGTTTACGGCGACGGCTCGCAACTGCGGGATTATGTCCACGTTGATGATGTGGTCCGGGCCTTTCTGCTTTGTGGCCTGAATGAAGCCGCCGATGGCCAAATCTTTAATGTCGGCGGGGGGCAGCCGGTTTCCTTTGGCGAGATGGCTAATTTGATCGTCAAGTTGAGCCGGGCCGGCCGGCTAAAGTTCCAGGAATGGCCGGAGGCCGCGGCCCAGGCCGAAACCGGCGATTTTTATGCGGATATCAGCGCCATCCGGCAAGCCCTGGGTTGGAGGCCGCGCTTTTCCTTGGAAGACGGGTTGGCGGAAGTGATTCAACAATATAAAATCCTGCTGAAGGCTTGAACCCCATAAATGCCCAGTGACCAATCAAATCAGGGGGCTTCCCCCACCTGGCTGGTGACCGGCGGCGCCGGTTTCATCGGGGCCAACTTCGTCCTGGCCCAACGGCGGGCAGCCGCCGCCCGGATCATCAACCTGGACAAACTCACCTATGCCGGGAACGCCGCCAGCCTGGCCGGCCTCCGGGATGATCCGGACCATGTCTTCGTCCGGGGCGACATCGGCGACGCCGACCTGGTGAGGGGGTTGCTGCGCCGGCATCAGCCCCAGGCGGTGCTCAACTTTGCCGCCGAAAGCCACGTGGACCGGTCCATCCGCGGGCCCCAGGACTTCATCCAGACCAACGTGGTGGGCACCTTTCACCTGCTGCAGGCGGTCCTGGATTATTGGCTGGGGCTGCCGGACCGTGAGAAAGAGAGCTTTCGCTTCCTCCACATCTCCACCGATGAAGTTTACGGCTCCCTGGGACCCCATGATCCGCCTTTTACCGAGACCACCGCTTATGCCCCCAACAGCCCTTATGCGGCCTCCAAGGCCGCCAGCGATCATTTGGTGCGGGCCTACCACCAGACCTACGGCCTGCCCACCCTGATCACCAACTGTTCCAATAATTACGGCCCCCTGCAATTCCCGGAAAAGCTCATCCCGCTGATGATCCTGAACGCCTTGCAAGGCCGGCCCCTGCCCATTTACGGCGACGGCCAAAATATCCGGGATTGGATTTACGTGGAGGACCATTGCCGGGGGGTGCGGCTGGCGCTGGAGCAGGGCCGCCGCGGGGAGACTTACAATATCGGGGGCAATTGCGAAAGGACCAATCTGGAAGTGGTGCAGGCCTTGTGCGATTTATTGGATCAACTGCAACCCGATTCTCCTCATCGGCCCCACGCCCGGCTCATCACCATGGTGCCGGACCGCCCCGGGCATGACCGGCGCTACGCGGTGGACAGCGCCAAGATCACCGGAGAATTGAGTTGGCGCCCCCGGGAGACCTTTGCCGGCGGGCTGGCCAAAACGGTGCAATGGTACCTGCAAAACCAGGAGTGGGTGGCCTCCATCCAGACCGGGGCCTATCGGGACTGGCTT